>SYGQ01000063.1 GCA_005799475.1 Planctomycetia bacterium
GACTCGTATGTCACGATCACTGGCAAGACCGGCGCGGCCTCATCGACTTCGCTCGACCCGAGCTTTGGCTCAGGCGCGAGCAATCCCGCCAACCCGGCGATCCCGGCTGCCGCTGGTTGGTACACCGCCAATCCGGCTGTCGACATCCTCATCACCGGCGGCAAGATCAAGGTCATGCAGATTGCGGTGACTGGAACGCAAGCCGAGCACTACTACCGCGGCAAGATGTCCGTGGGCTACAAGCTCCAGGGCACCACAAGCCCGCTCTACGCGATGAACCTCGAGTACCAGATCGGCGTCGTCCCAGCACCAGGCGCGCTTGCGCTCCTCGGCTTTGCTGGCGCCTGCGGTTCCCGTCGCCGTCGCGCCTGAGCATCATCGCTTCGAACTTATCGTCAAGGCAACTTGACTGATCTCATCGCCGTCCTCGGTCTCCCCGAGGACGGCGATTTTCCTTTTTTCACGCTCCGATTCCATGTCGACGCGATGCTCGAACATGAGCGGGGAAATACTTGTGAATCCGATGAAGTCCGTTTGACTCACGCATCCGCGGGGATATGTTCGACTGCCGTTGGAAGAGTTCTGACGCGCGTGGGATCGGAAGCAGCCTCGAACAGGGAGAGATATGAAAAGGCCAACACTTGTAGTTTCAGTTGCGAGCGTCGCGTGCAGCGCCACGAGTGCGATGGCCGCCTTCACTGGCCTTGAGACTGAGTTCGCGGGGATCGTCAATGGTCGTTCGGTTTTCCGCGTGTACGCCGTCGCCTCGGAGGCCGACGATGTGATGCTCAACCTCTTCGACCACCGCATGGTCAGCGGCTCGATGAGCGGCGTGCTCCATGCTGACAACTACCAAGACAATGCTGGCGGATCACCGGGCCACTGGAGTGCTTCCTACACCGGCGCCGGAACCGCCGGCTACGACTCGTTCGTCACGGTGACTGGCCGCACCGGAAGCACAGCGTCGACCTCACTCGACCCGAGCTTCGGCACAGGCGTGGGCGCCGTCATCCCGCACAACGCTGGCTGGTACACCTCGAATCCGGCCACGCCGATCGTGGTCGGGACATTCGGTACTCAGGTTGGCAACAACTGGCGCTTGCTCGTCATGCAGGTTGCGGGCAACGGCCTCAACTACAACGCAACGGTCTCGCTCGGGTGGAAGCAGAATGTCGGTACGACAATCGCGAGCTTCACCATGAACCAGGCCTACGGAATTCCGGCTCCAGGGGCGATCGCGCTCCTGTGTGCCGCAGGGATGGCAGGGCGCCGACGGCGCCTTGGTCGTTAGATTTTCCTTCCCATCCATCCCGCGACATCCCCCCCACAAAGGGGGATGTCGTTTTTTTGTCGTCATGCCCGCGCGAACCGAGCGAGCCATGCGTGCGCGCCGCCCTCGTGGGCAAGGCTCTCGTAGCGGACCGCCTCGATTGACTCGAGCCTGAACGCGACGCGAAGGGTGTCGACAAGTTCGCGCTCGGTGACGCGCCGGGGTCCGGGGCGCTCCTCGCGCTCGGAAAAACACACGACGATGAAGTGGCCCCGGGGCGCACAGACGCGCGCCAGTTCTGCGGCGTACTTGGGGCGGTCCTCATCGGAGAACACATGAAAGAGCGCGCTGTCGAGAACAGTCGCGGCCCAGCCGTCGGGGACGACCCGCGCGAGCTCAAGCGCGCTGGCTACCTCGAATCGCACCAGATCCCCCCCGCCGCCCTGGCGCGCAAGGTCGATGGCGCGCACGACCGAGTCGATGCCGAGGACCTGATGGCCCGACGCGGCAAGGAGCCGCGCGTTCGCGCCCGTTCCGCAGCCGAGATCGAGAATCGGAGACCTGAACCATCCGCGTGCGACGGCCTGCGCTACTGCTGGCTGGTGACGGCCGGTCTCCCACGGTGGAGTCCCGTCATAGACCTCGGCGAAGAAGTGGGCCCCGACACCGCGACCGTCGGCGATCCGGTCTCGCGGATCAGGCGCCGCCGACGCGCTCATCAATCCATCCCGGGACCGAGTCAATGGCGATTCGCTCTTGCTGCTGCGTATCGCGGTGACGAACCGTGACCGTCTGCTGCGTCATGCTGTCGCCGTCGATCGTGATGCAGTAGGGCGTCCCCGCCTCGTCCATGCGCGCGTATCGCTTGCCAATGGTCTGCTTAGGGTCAAACTCGCACGCGTGCTTCTTGCGCAGTGCACGATAGAGCTTCTCGGCGACCTCGGGCATGCCGTCCTTGTTGACCAGCGGAAACACCCCCGCCTTCACTGGTGCCATGCGCGGGTGGAACTTCATATAGACGCCGCTCGGACGCGACTCGTCCTTCGTGTAGGCCTCGCACAGGAGCGCGAGAGTGCCCCGGTCTGCGCCGGCGGACGGCTCGATGACATGCGGGAAGTAGCGCTCGTTGCGCTCGGTGTCGAAGTACCTGGCCTTCTCGCGGCGACCCGAGTGCTCGGCGTGCTGCCGGAGGTCATAGTCCGAGCGATGCGCGACTCCCTCAAGCTCGCCGAAACCCGGCGCAGTGAACGGGAACCGGTACTCGATGTCGCTGGTGCCTGCGCCCTCCTTGGCGTAGTGCGCAAGCTCGTCGCGGTCGTGCTCGCGAAGTTGCAGGTTCTCGCCGGCCAAGCCGATCGACTGCCACCACGCAAAACGGCGATCTCGCCACCACGCATACCACTCGTTGGCCTGACTCGGGTGGATGAAGAACTCCGTCTCCATCTGCTCAAACTCGCGGCTCCTGAAGGTGAAGTTGCGCGGCGTCACCTCGTTGCGAAATGCCTTGCCGACCTGCGCGATGCCGAACGGCACGCGAACGCGCGTCGAGTTCACAACATTTTCGAAGTTGGCGAAGATCCCCTGCGCCGTCTCGGGGCGCAGGTACGCAATGTTGGACGGGTCCTCGACCGCCCCGACATTCGTCTTGAACATCAGGTTGAACTGGCGCGGCTCGGTCAGCGATCCCGGGGCTTTCGCGTCGGGACCGATGGCGTGGGTGCGTTCCTCAGCTGAGAGTTTCGTGAAGGGCCGAACGACATGGCGCGCGGGATCGAGCGCGTCGCAACGCTCGTACTTGAGAAGCGCCTTCACCGCCTTCTCGAGTTGCTGCTCGTCGCCCTCGATGACGACGAAGAGGCGCGCGCCGGGATCGATGGCGCCAAGCGCGACGAGGTGATCGGCGCGGTAACGCGCCTTGCTCTCTTTGCAATCCACCATCGGGTCGTTGAAGCCGCCGACATGGCCGGAAGCTTCCCACACGCGCGGATTCATGATGATCGTGCAATCGACGCCGACGACCTGCACCTCTTCGCCGCCCGGGCCCTTGGCTTCCCCCTGAACGGTGTCGCGCCACCAGGCGTCCTTCAAGTTGCGCTTGAGTTGAGTCCCAAGCGGCCCGTAGTCCCAGAAGCCGTTGATGCCGCCGTAGATCTCGGAACTCTGAAAGATGAAGCCGCGCCGTCGGCACAGCGCCACGATCTCATCCATGGACTTGGTCGCGTTTGCTGACATGAGGGGCGAAGTGTAGAGGCGAGTCGCGGACTATCGCAGGCGCGCGCGGCGCTCGCACGCCCCGTGGCGAGGACAGCTGACGAGGTGATCGTTCACCATGCCGACGGCTTGCATGAAGGCGTAGCAGATCGTCGGGCCACAGAACGAGAATCCTGCGTTGCGGAGTGTGCGCGACATCGCCTCACTCTGTCTGGTCGCGGCGGGGACTTGGCCGCTGCGCCGCCAGTGATTGATGCGTGTGGTGTGGCCAACGGACTCCCACAAGAGGTCTCGGAAGGCTCCGCGACCGCCGTGCTCCATGACGGCGACCCACGCGCGCGCGTTGCGAATCGCGGCATCGATCTTCTGGGTGCTGCGCACGATTGAGGCGTCCTTCAGAAGGCGCCTCCGGTCGCGGGAGCCGTAACGCGCCACACGCGCGGGATCGAAGTTGTGGAACGCACGCTCAAACGCGGTGCGCTTTCGGAGGATTGTGATCCACGAGAGCCCGGCTTGGAAGCCGTCGAGTGTGAGCTTGGCGAAGAGGGCGC
>SYGQ01000064.1 GCA_005799475.1 Planctomycetia bacterium
GGTCGGCGTGACTTCGTCGTCATCGACCCCGAGCGCATCCACCAAGACTTCGCGCACCTTCCACAAAACTGTCTCGCGGCTCATCGTCAATGCAAACCTCCTCGTGGACTCATCGGACTCCCGCCGGCGGCGCCGTGCGGACGGGTCGCATTGTAAAGCGACCGCTGACGGCCGTGTCTGGCGCGGCCGCCGAAGCGGATGCCCCGCGCAGCACCGTGCCGATGGCCTTGAAGGACACGCGGCCGTCCTCGTGAGCCCTGTCGAGTGTGACCTCGCACCGCAGGGCGTCCCCAGGACGAACGAAACTGCCGTACTTGAGCGCCCGGACTTCGCCGAGCACCATGCGGCATGGCGCACCGGCCGTCCGCTGCGCGAGGACGAGCCTCGAGGACTGCACAAGAGCCTCGAGCATGAACACCCCCGGAAGCACATGAAACCCCGGGAAGTGGTCCTGCAGGTACTCCTCCGCAAGGCTCACATTCTTCAGGGTCACGGCGCTCTGCGCGCTGCATTCGAGGACTTGATCGACCAACCGAAAGTGCATGTTTCCGAAGCGTAAGTGATTCCCCCGCGCCTGTCCTGCCGATGTCCTGTGGATGGCACGGAAACCGGCGTCGGCTGTCTCACGCCCCAGCGGCGATGCCAAGGAACTTCCTGCGGCCACCGCGACTCGAAAGGTCCTCTGGCTCGCCGGAGCCGCGGCGTGGGTCTATCTCTTCACGGCGCTCGCGAGTTTCTCAACGACTGACTGGCCGAGCCACACTGTCGCCACGCAGACCGTGCCCCCTGCCAACCTAGGCGGCACCGTCGGTGCGGTCCTTTCTTACGGGCTCTACGAGGCACTCGGATTCGGCGTCTGGGTGCCGATGCTGTGCGCCGCGTACGCACTCGCCGTGATCGCAAGCGGCCGCGCCATCCCGCACCCGATTGTGCGCTCGATCGGCGCGCTTCTTGCGATGCTCGGCGTCTCGTCCCTGCACGCGCTCTGGTTCGCCGGCGTCGGCTCGCTCGCCGGTGCCGAAGCCGGGCTTCTCCCGGGATGGATGGCGGACCAATTGTGGGTTCGGTTCGGTCCCATTGGATCGAGCATCTGGGTGCTCAGCGGATGCCTGATCGGCTTTCTAATGGCCATCGATGAGCTCGTGCTGGCGATCCCTGGCGCGCTCGTCAAGGCCGCGAATGCGCTCGAACCAGTGTGGGCTTTCGACTACCGGGGCTTCATGGCACGACATGTGTTCACGCGCCCTGAGTCCCAGTTGCAGCCGGCGGTTGCCGTCGGCGGGTGTCTTGATGGGGCGGAGCTTGAGGCTGAAAAGGGAGGCGCGGAAGGCGCCCTGGCCCGTCGCCGCCGCCTGCTGCAGCAGTCGCGGCAGGCGGCGACGGCGGCCAGTCTTGGGACTGTGATCGAATCGGAGGAAGGCGCCGAATCCACTGACGCGTACCCGATCGAGGCCAAGGGCAGCGAGCCGACCCAGGCCGAGCCCCCCGCGCCCGTTCGCGCGGTTCTCTCGAACGAGGACCTTCGTTCGCGCATCGCCAAGATGCCCGTGCGCATGACCTGTTCCGAGAAGATTGTTGCACGGGATCAGGACATTCCGCGCGATGTCGACTACACGGGCTACAAGTTCCCGACGCTCGACCTCCTCGACGATCCCGAGTCGAACTTCTCGCAGCGCATGGAGGTTTTTGTGCGCGAACAGGCGGGAATCCTGACGGAAACGCTCAGGATGTACCAGCTCGACGGCGAGGTCGTGGGCATCGAGAGCGGCCCCGTGGTCACGCTCTACTCGGTCGAACTCGCGCCGGGAACGCGCGTCGCGCGACTCGAAACCGTGGCCAAGGACCTCGCGCGCGCCCTGAGCGCTCCCAACATCCGAATCATTGCGAACATGACGGGGAAGACCGCGGTGGGCATCGAAGTGCCCAACCGACAGAAGGAAAAGGTCCGACTCAAGGAGCTCATGTCGGGCGGCCAGGCCGAGGGGATGCGCCTTCCCATGTTCCTCGGCAAGGACAGTTCGGGCGAGCCGCTCGTGCTCGACCTGACGCGCATGCCGCATGTGCTCATCGCGGGCACGACCGGCTCGGGCAAGAGCGTTTGCATGAACTCGATCATCATGAGTTGGCTCTACACCAAGAGACCCGACGAGCTCAAGCTCGTGCTCGTCGACCCCAAAATGGTGGAAATGAGCCAGTTCTCCGACATTCCGCACCTCATGGCTCCCGTCGTCACCGACATGAATCAGGCAGCCGGGATCCTTGAGTGGACGGTCACAAAGATGGAAGAGCGCTACGACCTCTTCCGCCGCTCGGGGGTGCGCGACATCGCGGGGTTCAACGGTCTCGAAGAGTCGGAGCTCTACTCGCGCCTGGGGCTGACCGACGATGTCGAGCGCGCCCGCGTGCCGAAGAAGCTCCCCTACTTGGTGTTCGTCATCGACGAACTCGCCGACCTGATGCTGACGAACAAGGAGGTCGAACTCCACATCGTCCGCATCGCCCAGAAGGCTCGGGCAGTCGGGATTCACTTGGTCTTGGCGACCCAGCGACCGCAGGCGAATGTCGTCACCGGCCTCATCAAGGCGAACATGCCCTGCCGCATCGGCTTCAAAGTCGCCAGCGGCATGGACAGCCGGATCGTCCTCGATCAGAAGGGCGCGGAACTGCTTCTTGGACAGGGTGACATGATGGTCTTGACGCCTTCGAACAGCGAACTTCGTCGCTCGCAGGGCACCCTCGTGACCGACGGCGAGACCCGCAAGGTGGTCAATTTCCTCAAGGATGTCGCCGGCCCGAGCTTTGAGCAAAGTCTCCTTGCCGTAAGGACTTCCGTGCAGGGCGACCCAACTGAGGGCGGCGAGATGGACCCCAACCAGCGCGACCCCCTCTTCGACAACGCCGTCGAGATCCTGATCGAGACCGGTCGCGGCTCAGTCAGCCTGCTGCAGCGTCGGCTCGCCATCGGGTACGGGCGCGCATCGCGGCTTGTCGATCAGATGTCGATGGCCGGAATCCTCTCCGACCACAAGGGTTCCGTCGCCCGCGAGGTGCTCATCTCCGCTGAGGAGTGGGCACGCATGCGCGCGATGGAAGCTGGCGATTCGGGTGACTCGTCGGACTCATCCGAACCCGCTCGAACGGTCGAACCCATCGACGAGACTTGAAATTTTTCGTGTTGGCGGGCCCCTGCGCCCTTGCGGACGGCCGTCCATCGTGTGTAATGACACCCAACTTGTGATTGGACGGGCCCTAGCTCGGCTCGAGACGCCCCGAACGGATTCCCGGCGCTCGACACTTGACTAAGGAGACGAGCATGGCCCACCAAGGAAGGGTGTCCGATGGCCTCCACGCAGCAACCCGCGACCGCTCCAACCTACGACCTGCGCCGCTTCGATGGCAGCGTGCGCAAGGGACTCACGCCAATGCAGATTCGTGCAATGGCGACCGCCGGCGATCTCTACACAGATGACTTCCTGACGCGCAGCGGGGTGACCCAATGGCGCAGCGCTGCCGCGCTCGAAGGACTGCCCGTGCGAAAGCGCGTGCCCGCGGCGCGGACGGAGTTGAAGCCTGCGCCTCCGGCGCCTGCGGGGCCGACGGCAGGAGAACTCGCGGCGCTCAAGGACCAGCTCGTGGCGGCACTGGCCGCGCGGGATTCGCTTCGCCAGGACTTCGCCACCGTCGAGACCGAGCGCAACGGCCTCGTGACCACCTGCGAAGCGCTCACGGCGGAACGAAGTCGAACGAGCCGAGAGCGCGACGATGCCGCCGCGGCGCGGCTGAGCGTCGTAACCGAGCTCGAGAGTGTGCGGATTCAGCTGCAGCGCACCGTCGAAGATGTCGAGGTGTTGACCGGAGAGGGCGCGGCCCATGAGGCGGCACTCGCGGGAATGACACGGAGGGTCGGTGATGCCGAGCGCGAGGTCGAGCAGATTCGCGACGCGGCAAGGCGATCAGCGGCGTCTGTGGAAGCCGCGCACCACGAGCGCGTCGCCACGCTGCTCGAGCGGGCGGAAACGGATCGGCGCGAGTCGGCACTGGTCTTCGAGCGCGACCTCGCGGCGATGCAGGGGCGCGTCGACGCCTTGCGCCACGAGCTTGAGACCCACCCAGATTCGGGCCTTCGCGTTGAGTTTGATGCGCTTTCGAGAGAACGAGACGCAGCACTTGCGCGCGCGGCCGACGCGAGTTCGGATCGCGAAGAACTTGTCGCGGCCCTTGGGCACGCGCAAGACTCGCTTCGCGTGTCCGATGACCTCCGGCGCGCACTCGAAAAGGGTGCCGCGGCAGCGAAGGCGTCGGTGCACGATCACTCCGCCGAGGTTTCGCAGTTGAAGGCCGCGATGCACGCCCTTCAGACCCAGCACGCGAATGCGGTCCAACGCGCCGTGGCAGCTGAGGAGGCGTCCGTCATCGCCGCTCGCGTGCAGGACGAGGCGCGTGGGTGGGTGGCTCGGGCCACCGAACAGCGCGACGCGGCGATCCGCACACGCGATGCACTCGCTGCCGAACGCGATGGCGCCTTCGCGGAGCGGGACGCCACGCGACTGGCCGTCGGGGCCACGCAAACAGACCTCGTGAAGGCGCGCCACGAACTCGACGCGACGCTCCGTGACGCTGCCTCGCTGCGTGACGCGCTCACGGCGCAGACAAGCCGCGCCGCCGGACTCGAGGGAGCCCTCGCCACGGCGCAGGGGCATGGAGCGGAACTTGAGACGATGCGCGATGAACTCGCCACGCGCTGCGAAGGACTCCACTCGGAACTTGCGGCGATGCGCGAGAGTGCGGACGCGCTGCGCAGCACCTGTGACGACATGCGCACTCGCCTCGACGAGTCAGCCGCAGCGCACGGAGCCTTGGCCGGCGAGCGCGATGCTTCGCGCGCTGAGTGTGCGGCGATCGCCGACGACCTCGCGCAGGCTCGAGAGGCATCGACGGCGGCGGCACAACGCGCGATTTCTATCGAGCGGGAACTCGCCGCCGAGAAGGGGAAAATCGTGGCCCGCGACGAACTCATCTTCCGCGAGTCGCTCCGCACGGAGGAGCGTGAGTCGGAGATCCGCCGACTCTCCGGCGCGATCGCGGGACTCAATGCCGACCTTGACGGCGAACGACGGCGAGCGGAGGATGCGCTCGCTGGGGTCGCTCGACTTCAGAGCGACACGGCGGCGGCGCGGGCAGAGGCCGAGGCCCGCAGTGTCCAGGTAGCTGAAGCTCATTCCGAGCTCGATCGACTGCGCAAGCTTGAGCACGCCGCACGCGCGGGCCTTGCAGCGTCGAGCGCTGAGCGCGACCAGATCGCGTCGGCGCTCGTGACCGCGAACGCTGAGATCGTCGCCCGAGAACAGCAAGCTTCGGCGGAGCGAGGCCTTCGTGAACAGGCGGAGGCGAGTTCGCGCCAACTCCTCGCGAGCTACGAAAAGCTCGCCGACGAGACGGCACGGCGCATCACCGACCTCGAGGTCAAGCTCAACGAGTCGGCCCACTTCGCGTCGTCCATTCAGATCCGCGAAGAGCACGCGCTCGCGTCACTGGCAGAGGCGCACGCGCAGGCGAAGGTCGTCGCGCAGAAACTCGCGAATGTCGAGGAGCAGCGCGCGGCCGTCGTCCGTGATCGTGACTCGTTCGCCAAGCAGGCCAAGGCCGAGGCGAGCGCTCGTGCCGCGGCCGAAGACAAGATCAGTGGCGCGAATGAGCGGGCCGCGAAGGCGGAGCGCGACGGCCGCCACACGATCGAACGGGCCGTGCAAGCAGCGATGATCGCACTCGGGGGCTCGAAGCAGCGGCTCGACGAGGACTACGCGAAGTCGCGCGGCGAAATCGAGGTGCTCGAGCAACTCGTGGCAGAGTCCACCCAGCGCATCATCGCCGCCGGCGGCATCGTCCCGGGCATTCCACTCATGCCGCGTGAAGCGGTGGCCGCGGCCAAGGCTGCTGCGGACGCGGCGGCACTCATTGCCGCGCAGAACGCCGCGATGCCGCCTGCCACACCGAAGCCCCAGACTCCGACGCGAACCGATGCGCCGACTCGACCCCAAGGTCCGCCAGTCACCTTTCGCATGATCGACACCGTGGCGGGCGAAGCTGGGTCGGCCCGAGGGGCTGCGCGCAATGGCGGTGCTCAGCATCCGGCTCCTCCATCGCGCGCCGCCGCAGCACCGACGCTGGGCCGTTTCGGTGGTCAGCGCGAACGCGTTTCGCAGCCGACAACTCGGTCCGAA
>SYGQ01000065.1 GCA_005799475.1 Planctomycetia bacterium
GGCGCGCTCGGCGCTGTCGGATGGGAAGGCGACCTCGATATGGCCATCGCACTACGGACGATCGTCGTGCCGACCGCTGAAACGGCGCACGCGGCGGGTTCACCAAGGCTCTGGGAGTTCCACCTTCAAGCCGGTGCAGGCGTCGTCCTCGACAGCGACCCAGCGCGCGAGCACGCTGAGACGGTCAACAAGGCGGCTGCGCTTGGTCGAGCCATCGACCTTGCCGAACACGCCTTCGTCCGCTGATCGGTGGGTCCCTCCCAGCGTGCGTCAGCGCGTCGCAACGCTTGCGATCACACTACGGGTCGTCGTCGGCGAATGGAATCACATCGCCGAGATCGGTCGGAACCCCCGGCTCGCGCACGGGAGCGGGTCTCTGCCGCGGCGCCCGCGGCATGGTCGGGGCTTCGTCGCGCAAGAGGGAGTCGGCGATGCGCATCTGCGCGGCGATCCCGAGGCCTCGGCGACAGGCAATGACACCGGCCACGCCTGCCGCGCATCCGAGAAGCGCGACGAGGGTGAGGCCGGTCAAGACCCACGGAGGCATCGATCCCGCAGCGATCACACTGATGATGGACGCGCCAAACGCCACGCTCAAGGTGACGGGTGCCACGAGTGTCGCCAGCCATGCGCCCGCCCACCAGAGAGGAAGCGCGCGCGGGTCGTGCTGGCGCACGATCGACGCCGCGAATCGGGCGATCTCGAAAGTCGCGAGGCCATCGAGGCTGACCCACACGATTCGGAGTACGGCCAACACGACGACCGTCGCCGGGTCAGCAGGCACGAGGCTCGCAAGGAATGTCAGCGCGGCGCCGATGCCACTCACGATCGCTTCGGCAAAGGCAACCCGAAGGAGGGTCCCCTTGACCGGGCTCACCCGAGGGTCGCCTTCGAGCGAGAGACGCGAGAGCCTGTCGAGCACGATGAGGCGCCAGAGCGCCACGATTGCGAGGGCCACCCACCCCACCTGCCCCACGATCGGGAGGTATGTGAGGCCGCCCCAGAGGATGAGCGTGCCGAGGGTGGCCACGCGGAGGTCGCTCAGGAGTTCGGCCTCACGCGAGATGAGGTTGGTCGCGGACCAGCGTGGCGCGAAAACGGAACGGCGTTTTGGCGTTCCGCACTCTGGGCAGGCATCACTTTGGATGCCCCGAAGCGGGTACCCGCAATGGTGGCACTCGAGGGCCTCCGGGCTAGGGATCACAATCGGCCTCTTGGCTGACGAGCTCCCGCTGGGCGGCACTCGGCACCACTCCGAGTGAATTCGGTCGCCGTGACCGCGCCGTGGTTGAACTCGCCCATCGGGATCCCACTATAAAGTCAACCGTTGATCCAGTCGAAAGGATTCCCTCTACCCATGACCAACCGATCTCGCCGCGCGTGGATGTTCGTCGCCCTGCTTCTGGCTTCCTGGGCCGTGGCCCCCGACGCCGCCTTCGCGTTGCAGCGCGCCACAGATGCGCCCGTCCAGGCCGCGGCCCCTGTAACCGACACCACTTCGTGGAGCGCGGCCCTATGGCAGGCCGCGCTTGCCGACGATGTGGCGCGCGTCGATGTCCTGCTCAAGGAAGTGCCCCAAGGCAACAGCGATGCGGCCAAGCGGCTCATGGCTCAGGTCGCGCAGTACCGCGCCCACCGCGCGCTCGACGAGCAGGACCGGATCGCGCAGATTCAGAAGCGAGAGAAGGATCTTGCGGGTGCCATGGCCTCGCACGACATCACGGCCGCGCTGGTGCACGCGGTCAACATGAAGTTCCTCATGACGCCCGACCAGTGGCGTCTGTGGCTCAGAGGCAGCGACGGGATCGCGCTCGAAGCGATGGCAGATCAGGAACTCGAGAAGGCCCTCGCGGCGCACGATCTCCTCTTGGGGCAAGAGCTCCTCTTCCGACACAAGGCGCTCCACGACGGGATTGACACGGACACCTTCAAGGCACTCGATGGCGCGCTCGACGATCTCAACAAGCAGGTCACACTGATCGCCGAGTACGCGCCGCGTGAGCTCCACCGGATGCGAGCGTCGCAGGTCGAACGGCTCGAGCGCCTCGCCCGTGCCGAGGGACGCGCCTTCCCCAAGGACGACGAGGAGTTTCCGCCCTACAACGAACTCTTCGCCAACGACTGGAAGGAACGGATCGACGGGATCACCCCACGGCTCGTTCGCGACGGGCTCAAGTTGGCGGCCAGCGAACATGTCACCGCGGCCGGATGGAAGCCGCTGATGCTCGGCGGGCTCGCCGCGCTTGATGCGCTGCTTGCGACGCCACAATTGGCCGAGAATTTTCAAGCGATGAGCGACCCGGCGCGGGTGGCCGCGCTCCGAGAAGTTGTCGCCGGAACGCGCGCCCAAGTCGAGCAACTTCCCTCGGAGAAGGTCGGTCCTGCATCATTTCGGAGCGTGATGAATGACATTCTCAGCGCCAATGCGGCGACGGTGGAACTCCCCGAAGAGGTCATCCTCAAGGAGTTTGGTGAAGGGGCGACCACGCAACTCTCCAAGGAGTACGAGGACGACTACTCGGAGATCATTTGGCCTGACAACTTGCGTCGATTCAAGCAGTCGATCGAAGGGAACTTCGTCGGCGTGGGCATTCTCATTCGGCATAACGACAAGCGTGAGTTGATCATCGTGAATCCGCTCGAGGGTTCACCCGCCTCGCGCGCTGGGATCCGTCCGAGCGACAAGTGCATCGCGGTCGATGATCAGTCCACCGTGGGATGGACGCTCAATCGTGCGGTCGACAACATCACCGGTCCCGTGGGCAAGCCGGTCAAGTTGACTGTCAAGCGTGACGGCGTCGAGAAGCCACTCGACTTCACACTCAAGCGCGAGTCGATCAAGATGCGTTCGGTGAACGGGTGGTGGAAGCGCGGGTTCGACACAAAGGGTCGTCCACAGTGGGATTGGTGGCTCGATCCCGAGGCCGGGATCGGCTATGTCCGGCTCACATCATTCAACGAGGATTCGTTCAGCGATTTCATGGATGCCATTCGGCAGATGAAGCGCGAGCACGCGCTCAATGGACTCGTACTCGATATCCGGGGGAATCCGGGCGGTCTCTTGAAGAGCGCGGTCTCCTTTGCGAACCTGTTCGTCGAAGAGGGGCAACTCGTCAGCGTTCAGGATCGCGATGGCAACACCATGGGATCGTTCGCCGCCGAGCGCGTGCGCGCAAGCCTCGCGGGCTTGCCGCTCGTTGTCCTCGTGAACGGTCAGAGCGCCAGCGCGAGCGAGATTCTTTCGGGTTCGCTGCAAGCGCACGGCGCGGGCGTTGTGCTTGGCGATCGAAGCTTCGGGAAGGGGTCCGTGCAGACGGTCCAACCGATCCAAGATGCCGCGAGCGAAGCGGCCGTGAAGGTGACCACCCAATACTATGTTTTGCCGCCGCTGCCCGGACAGGAGCGCGGTCGGCTCGTGCACCGCCGCGCGGCGAGCGATGATTGGGGGGTGAACCCCGACCTCACGCTCAAGATGACGCCGCCGCAAATGGAAAAGAGTGCCGAGACGCGCCTCGCGCTCGACCAACTCGACGAAGCGCAGGGCGGATTGGCGACGGTTGACATGCGTCCGGATGTCCGCGACCTCATTGAGAAGCGAATCGACCCCCAACTTGAGATGGCGCTCCTCCTCTTGCAGGGGCGGGTTGCTGGCGAAGCCGAGCGGTCGCACCTCGCGGTCGATGTCGACGCGGCCAAGGAAAAGACGCGCCCGCAGTAGAGGAAGCAACGGGTCGTTGCTCGCTGGCTCGGAAACCTCTATAACTAGGGGGCTCTGGACCGTCCTGCCATGACTTCGACCCACAACGCTCCCGCAACAACAACCGGGAGCGAACTGCCGGCTGTGGCCACGGAACTGGCTCGATCTTGGCTGCGCCGGATGCTTCTGATCCGGGAGTTCGAAAACCGGTGCGCTCAGGCATATCAGGATCGAAAGATCGGCGGTTTCTGCCATGTCTATAACGGGCAGGAGGCGGTCGCCGTCGGGTGCACCGCGGCGGTTGGAGCGGCGGATCCCATCGTGACCGCGTACCGCGATCATGGGCATGCGCTTGCCCGGGGGATGGACCCAAGGCACTGTATGGCGGAGATGTTTGGCAGGGTCGGCGGGTGCGCCAAGGGCAAGGGTGGCTCGATGCACATGTTCGACCGCGCGAACAACCTCTTCGGCGGCCACGGGATTGTTGGCGCACAGATCCCGCTGGGCGTCGGTCTCGCCTTCGGGACCAAGTACGAGGACGAAGTGATCAACGGCGGAAAGTCTTCCCGCGTGACCCTTGCCTTTCTCGGCGACGGCGCGCTCAATCAGGGGTCCTTTCACGAGGCCATGAATCTCGCCGGGCTCTTCGACCTGCCCGTCATCGTCATCTGCGAGAACAACGGCTATTCGATGGGCACCGCGATCTCCCGCGGCACGACGATGGGCCACGACATTTCCGCGAAGGCGCTCGCGTACGGCATCGAGTCGGCGGTCATCGACGGCATGGATGTCATCGGGGTCTATGGCGCCATGAAGCAGATCGCGGATTCGGTCCGCGCCTCGTGCCGCCCAGCGTTCGTTGACATGCGCACCTATCGATTCAAGGGGCACTCCATGAGCGACCCGCGCAAGTACCGCACGCGCGAGGAAGAAGAGCGATTCGAAAAGGAAGACCCGATTGGCCGACTGAAGTCGAGCCTCGAGGCGCATGGAGTGAACGATGACGACTTCAAGGCGATGCAGCGTGAGGTTCGCGCGCAGGTCAGAGACGCCGTCGCGTGGGCGGAACGGTCCCCGGTGACGCCGAGCGCTGAGCTTTATCGCGATGTCTTCATCGAGCGGTGGGGGCCCTACACAGGGTCGAGCCAGCCCGAGATGCTTGGGGGCAGTGAAACCGTCGCCGATTTCACGGCGATCGATCCGGAGGGAGACCTCCTGTGACGGCTGTGCGCGAAATCGAGTTCCGCGACGCGATTCGCGAGGCGATGAGCGAAGAGATGCGACGCGATCCGCGCGTCATGCTCCTTGGCGAAGAGGTCGCGCAGTACAACGGCGCGTACAAAGTCAGTCGCGGCATGCTCGATGAGTTCGGGGCGCGGCGCGTCATTGACACGCCAATCAGCGAGTCGGGATTTGCGGGAATGGCCATCGGTGCGGCGATGCTCGGACTCCGACCCATCGTCGAGTTCATGTCGTGGTCGTTCAGCCTCGTGGCCGCCGATCCGATCCTCAACAACGCGCCGAAGATGCTTTACATGTCGGGTGGGCAGTTCGGCTGTCCGATTGTGTTTCGGGGCAACGACGGTGCCGGCGGCCAACTTGGCTCCACGCACTCATGGTGCGTCGAAGGCCTGTACTCGAATGTCCCGGGACTCAAAATGGCGATCCCATCGAACCCTCACGACGCCAAGGGACTCATGAAGACTGCGATTCGCGACAACGATCCCGTGTTCTTCCTCGAGAGCGAACGATTGCTCTCGAACAAGGGCGAAGTGCCCGAGGCGGAGTACTTGATTCCCTTCGGGCAGGCGCGTGTGGCAAGAGCCGGCACCGATTGCACGATCGTCGCATTCGGAAGGCCAGTGCTCTTGGCGCTGGAAGCGGCGCAGTCCTTGGCGAGTGAGGGGGTTTCGTGCGAGGTGCTCGACATGCGCACGATCCGCCCGCTCGACGCGGGGGCCATCGTCAGGAGCGTGCGCCGGACTGGTGCGTGCGTCGTCGTCGATCAGTCGTGGTCGTTTGGAAGCCCCGGCAGCGAGGTCGCCTCGCTCGTGCATCGCGAATGCTTCGACGACCTCGATAACCATGTGCACCGCGTGCACTCGGCCGATGTGCCCACGCCGTACGCGCAAGATCTCGAGCAGGAGTATCTTCCCAATCCGCGGCGGATCTGTGAGGCTGTGCGCAGCTGCCTTTACAGAGCCTGACCCAGCAGCGATCCCGCCATGTCTGTTCAACTCACCATGCCTCGCCTCTCCGACACGATGGAGTCAGGAACCATCATTCGCTGGAATGTGAAGGAAGGCGATAGTGTGGCGAGCGGCGATGTCGTCGCGGATGTCGAGACGGACAAGGCGACGATGGAGATGCCTGTCTACGACGACGGCGTCATCAGCAAGATCATGGTCGAGGCGGGACGGCAAGTGCCCGTCGGCACACCGATCGCGGTCATCTCAGTTGAAGGTGACGCCGACAAGCCCTTGGCGGCCGCTCCGGCCAAGCCGACGACATCACCAGAGGTCATCACCTCGACTGCGGGAGAGCCGCGCGCTGTACCAGCGGTGAGCAGCCCGCCGAGCGTGGCCAACGATGGCGACTCGCCGCGGCTTCGGATTTCTCCCTTGGCGCGCCGGATGGCTGACGAAATGGGCGTACCCATCGCGCTCATCCGCGGGAGTGGTCCGGGTGGACGCGTCGTGCGCAATGATGTCCTCGCGGCGGCTGAGCGAATGAAGACGGGCGGCATTGCGCCGCTGGCTCCCGGCAGCGCTCTCGCGCCGCGCACGCCGAGCGCCACGCTCCCGCTGGCGGTGATGGCGATCGGCGAGGGTTCTCGTGAAGTCGCGCTTTCGGGGATGCGGCAGTCGATCGCGCGAAGGCTCGTGGAGAGCAAGTCGACGATCCCGCACTACCAAGTTTCGATGAAGTTCAACATGGATCCGCTCTTGGAGTTGCGCGCCATGCTGAACGAGCAACTCGAGCCACAGGGCGTCAAACTGAGCGTCAACGACTTCGTGATCCGTGCCTGCGCCATTGCCATGCGCGCGCATCCATTTTTCAACGCGTCGTTTGCCGGCGACCGCGTGATGTTGCATGGCGATGTCAACATCGGCGTCGCCATCTCGCTGCCGGCCGAGCGCGGCGGTGGACTCGTGGTCGGTGTTGTTCACCATGCCGAGCTGAAGGGTCTTCGTGAGATCGCCGCGACGACGAGGGCCCTTGCCGAGAAGGCGCGCGGTCGCGGACTCGGCCCCGAAGAGATGGGCGGTGCGACATTCACGGTGAGCAATCTCGGCATGTTCGGCGTCGACAACTTCACGGCGATCATCAATCCTCCTAACAGCGCGATCCTGGCGTGCGGCGCGGCGGTCGAACAGCCGGTTGTGCGCAATCACCAATTGGTGGTCGGGCACGAGATGGCGGCCACGCTGAGCTTGGATCATCGCGTGATCGACGGGGCGATGGCGGCCGAGTACTTGAAGTCGCTCAAACAGCACATCGAGAATCCGGCCACGCTCCTGGTGTAGCGCCAGGCTCACCGCGCTCGGCGAGGGCGACGCTCACGCCGCCCTTGCCGCTGTGGGCGCGCTCGGAAGTGACCACCCCACCGTGCACATCATCGGGAGGAGGGTCTTATAGGCCTGAGCGCGACACCGGCGACGACACGCCCACGAACTTTCGCGCGCGGACTTGCGCATTGCCCAGCTGCCCGCATGCGGCCATCGCGGTTCTGCCCTTGGTACGGCGGCGCTTCGTGAACTGGCCGTTGGCGACGGCACGCGCCACGAACGCATCGACGGTGGCTTCTTCGGGTGCCGGCCACGGGCTGTCGCGTCGCGGGTTGTA
>SYGQ01000009.1 GCA_005799475.1 Planctomycetia bacterium
AGCGTGCGATCTCTTGGAGGATCGACTCGCGGTGCTGGTCGAGTGACGGAGGACCCCGGCGTGATGCGCGCGGCGCGACCGAGGCAAACTTGATGGGATCGCCGGGGACACGGGCACTCCCGAGTCCGACATGCTCGATTGGGATGATCATGTCGCGCGCCGCAATCTGCTCCATCGAGACCATCTCGGCGACTGTCTGGATCGGCGCACAGGGGACACCCGACTCGGTGAGCCGAGTGATCCAATCGGACGCATCCCGTTGCATGAGCGAAGCGGTCATCAGCCGATCGAGTTCGTCGATCGCCGCATGACGGCGAGCGTTGCTGTCAAAGCGCGGATCGCTCGCAAGTCCGGGCAGCCCAATGACTTGGCACACACGACCGAAGAGGTCGTCGTTGCCGGCCGCGATCACGAACCATCGGTCCCGGCACTGAAACGCTTGAAATGGGGCGATCGCTGGATGGCGGGTGCCCTTGGCTGTTGGCGAGTTGCCGGTGGCCGTGAAGGTCGTCACCGCGGCTTCAAGGAACGCAACCTGGCTGTCGAGCATGGCGACATCGACGAAGTCACCATGACCGGTTCGCGTTCGCTTGTGCACCGCGGCAACGACGCCGAGCGCGAGGTAGAGACCAGCCACAAGGTCCCCGACCGATGCACCGACGCGTGTCGGTGGGCCACCTGGCTGTCCGGTCAAACTCATCATGCCGCTCAGAGCCTGCGCGATGATGTCGTACGAAGGCTGTCGGGACATCGGGCCGGTCTGACCGAAGCCAGAGACAGACGCCAACACGAGTCGTGGCCACCGCTTGCTCACTGCCTCCCACCCGTACCCGAGCGACGCCATCACCCCCGGCGAGAAGTTTTCAACGAGCACATCGGCCATGTCGAGGAGTCCTTCGAAGACTTGACGGTCGGGCGCCGCCTTGAGGTCGAGCGCGATCGACTCTTTCTCGCAGTTGACGCTCGTGAAGTACAGGCTGTGCCCGTTCAAGTGTGGGCCGAAGGCTCGTGCGTCATCGCCGGTGTCAGGCCGTTCAACCTTGATGACGCGAGCACCCAACGAGGCGAGGACGCTCGACGCAAAGGGAGCAGCGAGAACGCGCCCAAGGTCGATGACGGTGATCCCGTGAAGCGGGGGTCGTGGATCAGGGCTCAAGTCGAGCGAGGATAGGGCGCTCGGTGGCGCACTCGCTGTCCTGGGGGGCGGCGATAACCTCATCGCGCAATCTTGGCCCGTGGCGGAATGGCAGACGCAGCAGACTTAAAATCTGCAGAGCTCACGCTCATCCGGGTTCGAGTCCCGGCGGGCCTATTGCATCGCGAGCAGCTCCCTCGCGTGCTAGCCTGATGCCATGCTGTTGTCGGTCGAACGCATGCCCCGGTGGGGAAAGCAGTTGGTTGCGGTTGTGGCGGACGCCATCATGGTCGCGTTTTGCGTCTGGAGCGTGTTCGCCCTCCGACTTGAAACATGGAACCCAGCCGCGGGAACCATGCCGATCAGTTCACTCATCGGGATCGCCGTGTTCGTTGCGATTCCGGTGTTCTGGGGCGCGGGGCTTTACCGCGAGATCACGCGCTACATCGGCATGCGATTCGCGGTCCGAGTGGGCTACGCGATCCTCATCACCACGCTCGTGACTTCGGCGATCGTGGTGATGTCGGATCGTGCCGTCGGCATGCCGAGATCGGTCCCGCTGATGTTTGCCATTGGCGCGGGTGTCATGGCTGTGGGGTTGCGTGCCGTTGCGCGGACAGCGCTGCGTCGCCTGCACGGCCCACGCGCTTCGCGGGTCCTCGTGTACGGCGCGAGCGACATGGGAGCGGGACTCGTGTCGCTCCTTGAACAGGACCGCCGCACATCGGTTGTTGGATTTGTCGACGACGACTCGTCACGCGTCGGCTCATTCGTGCACAGCATCCCTGTCCATGCCGCGGGCGCCATCGACGAGGTCATCACGCGGCTCAGGGTCGACGCCGTCCTTCTCGCGCTTCCCGAGTCGAGTCGCGGCCGTCGGCGAGAAATTTTTGACGCCCTCTCGGCGCGCGGCGTGCGCGTGATGTTGGTGCCGACCCTCCAGGAGATCGCGGAGGGAACCGCTAGGGTCGACGCCATTCGTGCGCTGAAGATCGATGACCTGCTCGGTCGCGCGCCGGTGGAACCTCGGGCCGCATTGCTGTCGCGAAATGTCGCGGGCGAAAATGTGCTCATCACGGGAGCGGGGGGATCGATCGGGGCCGAACTGGCCCGACAGGTCTTGAATCTCGGCCCGAGGCGTCTCGTGATTCTCGATCAATCAGAGTTTGCGCTCTATCAGATCGATTCGGAGTTGCGACGGCTCACCCCGACCCCGGGGACGACCCTCATCGTGTCCGTCCTCGCTTCTGTCACCGATTCATTGCGCATGGAGCAGGTCATTCAGGAGCACGCCATCGGGACGCTCTTCCACGCAGCGGCCTACAAGCATGTCCCAATCGTTGAGGCGAACGAGGTCGAGGGACTGCTCGTGAATGCGATGGGCACGCTCCGAACGGCACAGGCGGCGCAGCGCGGCGGCGTCAAGTCCTTCGTGTTGATCTCAACCGACAAGGCGGTACGACCGACGAGTGTGATGGGCGCAAGCAAGCGGCTCGCAGAAAAGTGCCTTCAGGCACTCGCCGATGCGCAGCGCCACGCGCCCGAAGTCGGCTCGCGATCGCGGCCGCACACGACACGATTCACGATGGTCCGATTCGGAAATGTGCTCGACTCAAGCGGGTCGGTCGTTCCGCTCTTCACCGACCAGATTCGCCGCGGCGGTCCCGTGACGGTGACGCACCCGGACATCACGCGCTACTTCATGACAATTCCTGAAGCCTCCTCGCTGGTCATTCAGGCGGGATCGATGGGGAAGGGCGGGGAGGTGTTTGTTCTCGATATGGGCGAGCCCGTCAGAATCGTCGATCTCGCCAGGAGCATGATCCGGCTTGCCGGATTCCGCGAACGAGACGCCGATCACCCCGGCGGCGATATCGAGATCTACTTCACTGGGCTTCGTCCTGGCGAGAAGCTCTTTGAAGAGCTCCTGATCGGTGACAACTGCTCGCCCACGGAACACCCCGCGATCATGCAGGCCAAGGAGCATTTCATCGAGTGGGACCAGCTTGAGCCCATGCTGGAGCGACTCCAGTCCGTATTGGATCAACACGATGTGGCCGCGGCGCGCGCGCAGCTTCGTCAGATCGTTTCGGGATACGCGGCGTCTACTGCTGACCAGTAGGCGCGCCGCCTACAATCGCGTCATGAGAGTCCGCAGAGCATTCACGCTCGTCGAAATCTTGGTGGTCGTGGGGATCATTGCGGTGCTCGTTGGCATCCTCCTCCCGGCCATCGGATCGGCGCGCAAGAACAGCCTCGCGGCCACCAGCATGGCCAACCTCAAGCAGTGGGGATCGGCCACGATCAACTACACCTCGACTCACAAGGAAGCGCTGCCCTGGGAAGGCAGCCCCAACATGACCGACATGGCGACGAACCTTGCCGAGCGTTCTTATTGGGCGAACGCTGTCGCAATCCTTGCAGGCGAACGACCGTATGCCGAAATGGTCGAGCGCGCGAATGCGAATCAGGACACGCTCCCAGTTGCGCCCACGCACTCGCTCTTCTGCGATCCAGGTGCGATCACTGAATTCGACGACCCGTGGACCTTCTCCGGCGGCGCGTGCTTCTTTAGTTATGTCCCAAACATGCGCCTCAATGACTCGGTTGCCACTGATGCCGCGCCCGATCCCACCGAGGTCATCAAGATTGGAATGATTGCCGACTCGGCGGCCACCGTGCTCATGATGGAACTGCGCGCGCGCCCCGGGGAACTTCCCTCGTCCGACCCGTATGTTGGAGAGGCCGTCATGCGAAACCAGAGCGACTGGCGGTGTTTCCCGAATCACCATTTCGAGGGAGGTCATGTCGTCTTTGCCGACGGTCACACGGCCCATGTGCTCAATGATGCGGCCACGCGCAGCGTGCAGAACAGCCGGGATCCGGCCCAAGCCGCGGGCGACTGGAACAAGCCCGGCAAGATGATCTGGAACCCGCAGGGGCCGGCTCCCTACCCGATCCCGTAGCCCCTCGCCGCCGCTGTGCGCTTCGTGAGATAATCGCCCCATGTCTTGGCGCCTCGTGGGAACCTCGCCCGACGGACAACTGGCTGTCGATCTCGTTCCGCCGGCCATCGTGACGATCGGACGGACTCCCGAGTGCACCATTCACCTCGTGCAGCGGCAGGTCTCGCGATTGCATGCGGAGATCCACTGGGCTCCGGGGGTCGGTCGCGAGGGCGGTCACTGGCGGCTCCGTGATTGTGGTGCAACATTCGGGACATTTCTGAACGCGGTGAAACTGGCGGCGCAGGCGGAAGTCCGGCTCGACCACGGCGATCTTCTCGAGATCAAGCCGTGGCAGTTCCGGGTCGAGGGCCCAGCGACTGACCGCACAGTGGCCGAGGGGTCGCAGACCGTTGTCGCGGGAGCCGAGCCCGAGGGAGAGTTTGAGCCGCTCGCCGAGGTGCAGACTCCGGGAGACCTCGCGCAGGGCCTGCTTGTGCAGCTCCTCGTCGCGAGCGAGGAAGTCTCGCAGGCTTCCGACGAAACATCCGCGGGGCAGTGCGCCGTGGACTCTCTCGCGTCGGCCACAGGCTTCACGAATGTGGCGTTCCTCAAGCCCGGGAACGATCCTGCGTCGTTCGAGGTCGTGGCCCACACTGGCGCGATCACGGATTCGACTGGCGCAACTCATGTCAGCCGGAGCCTGCTCAAGCGCGCGCGCAACGGGATCTATGTGCATCGAGGCGGTCCGACAGGCAGCGGCACGCTCGAGGCGAGCCTTGCGCAACTCTCCATCCGCCAGGCGATCTGCGTGCCGGTCGAGACGGCGGGGATCTTCTACGGGTGGCTCTACCTCGACAATCGCACAGGTACCGGGGAGGTTTCGCACGAGCTCGAGGCGGCCGGATTCGCTTCCGCGATCGCGCGCCTTCTCGCCCTCTCACTCGCCAGCGTGGCGCGCGGGAGAATGCAACAGCGGTTCGACCTTGAGCAGCAGGAAATGTTTGGCGGCACGATGCGCGCCCTCATTGCCGCCATCGATGCCAAGGACCCGTACACGCGAGGCCACTCGGACCGTGTCGCCGAGTTTGCGGTCATCTTGGCGGAGCGGGCGAAGCTCCCGGGACTCCTCATCGAGCGAGTGCGCGTGTGCGGGCTCGTGCATGACATCGGGAAGATCGGCGTCCCCGAAGAGATCCTCAGAAAACCGAGTCGACTTGACCCCGAGGAGTTCGCGCGCATCCGTGAGCACCCTGAGACTGGCGCGAACATCCTGAAGGACATCCCTCAGATGCGCGACATCCTGCCGGGAGTGCTCGAACACCACGAGCGCTGGGATGGCGGGGGGTACCCGCGCGGACTCAAAGGCGACGCGATCTCGCTCCTCGGCCGACTGCTCTGCCTTGCGGACTGCTTTGACGCCATGACGAGCGCGAGGTTCTACCGACCAGCCCGACCGATCGCCGAAGTGCGCGAGGAGATTCGCAAGTGCCTCGGGACGCACTTCGATCCCGAGCTCGGTCGCGAGTTTCTTGCGATCCGTGAGAGCGACCTGGCCGCACGGATCAGCACGGCGCCGCAGCCCAAGCACTAGCACGACACGGTCCAATTCGCCGCCACACGGCCGGGGCGGACGGACTGCGGTGCCGCGGTTGCGCCCCCCGTGGTGAGCGAAGTGTGCGGCGGCTACTTCCGCCCGAAGTCGGCGGGGTTCTCTCCGCGCGCAGCAACGACCCACTGCGAGAGCATGCCAGTGAATCGATCGCGAGTGGGACCCTCAAGCCACGCGACCGCCTCACGCACCGTCCGCGCGAACGCAGGATCGCAGGCGGACTCTACATCGATGGTGCTCTTGATGAGCCCATTCGTGAACCAGCTGATGGCCGTGCGCGAGTCGCTCCAGATGGTTGAGCAGCGGACCTTGCCGGCCTCCACGAGGCGACACGCGTCAACGATGGCGAGGAACTCGCCGAGATTGTTATGGCCGCGCTCGTACCGCGGACTGTGGAACGCTTCTGTCCACTCGGTCGGACCTGTGCAAAGCATGCCCCGCCACTCCGTCGGGCCGATGAGGTGTTGCCCGAACTTGGAACAGTCGACGACGAACTCGCCGAGGCGTCCCTGCGCGCGCGAGACCGGGGGGCCGCCGGCCGAACGGGAAGGCGCGATCGCGACTCTGCGGGTCGGATCCGCTTGGCCGAGCGCGGCAGCGATTGTCGTGGCCGCAGGACCCTGCGGCACGATCGAGATCGCCCCCTTCTTGTTGAGGTGCACTTGGAGTTTCCCGCCGCAGTCGGTGCCCTCCAGCGTGGCGTCCAACCGTCCCCATGTGCCCTCGTCGACGAGATGGCGCGCGGTGATGAGGAATCCCTTTGCCGCCAACGAGCGCTCCAACGCGTCGAGCGCCGCGCGCAGCGTCGTCTCGACGCGACTGCTCACGGGCAGTCGCCCCGTGGCGTTGGGCCAAGGAGCACCGAGAGCCAGCGCAGGTCGTTGGTGTGGTCCAAGAGAATCTTCGCGAGCATGGTGAGCGGCACCGCAAGCAACATCCCCACGGGCCCGAGCAGATAGCCCCAGAACACGAGTGAGAGAAAAACGACGAGCGTTGAAAGCCCAAGCCGCTGTCCCATCCATCGGGGTTCGACCACGCTGCCGATGATGACATTGATCGTCGTGTACACCACCGTCACAAGAATGGCCGAAGGCACTCCGTGGAGCACAAGTGCGAGGAGAATGGCCGGGATCCCTGCGAGAATGGCGCCGAACACAGGAACAAAGTTCAGCACAAACGCGAGGACACCGAAGGCGAGCGAGAAGGGGACATCCGTGAGTGCCAGCGCGGTCGCGACGAGCACGGCGGTGATGAGGCTTGTCTTCGTCTTCACGAAGAGGTAGGTCGTCATGTCATCGAGGACTCCCGCGAAGGGGCGCATGGCGTCGCCGTCGAGCCCGAACGCCGCGCGGAGTTTCGCCGGCATGCCGGCCGCCTCGGCCACGATGAATGCCGTGGTCATGAACACGAACACGCCGTCACGGAGAATCCC
>SYGQ01000066.1 GCA_005799475.1 Planctomycetia bacterium
CACAATAATCGTCACCCCAACCCCAGCGCCGCGCACAGTCACCTCTGTCCCCTGGGCGGTGGCGATCGAAGTTGGCCACCCCCCCGGGCCGACCACGATCTCGGCCGTTGTCCCCGCGCAGATCATCGCCGCCGCCGCGTTGATGCTGGCCGCATCCTCTGGGACGCGCACCTGCGTCGGGCAGTCCGCCGAGGCGACGCCTGATCCAAGAGTCAGCACACAGGCGATCCAGCCTGGGAACGCTCGAAGCGAACGAAGCGAAGTCTCAGGCCGACTGGGGATGCCGGAAGGGCTCGACATAGTCTTTCTCCTGTGCGCGAATCACCTCGGCGGGTTCGCCCGAGGTCTTCTCCAAGCGTCGCCCCTGCGCCTCAGGGGCAGGTTTCCGTCGTCGCGAGCCCCTGCGGCAGCCGTTCCCCCCTTCTCGGGAAGAAACGGTGAGATTCACTCGCCATTTCTTCCCGAGAACGAGGAGATCATCAGTCGCCGGCGACCCCAACCGACTCGGCGGCGACGAGCAAGCTCAGCACCTCGTAGGCGAGGGCTCGATCGCCCGCGCACGCCTCGGTCAGACCCGAATGCCACTCATGCCGCGGCCGCGCATTGAACTCGATGAACAGTGCGACCACCCGTCGCCACCACTCGATCGTCATGGGACTCCGTTCAAGTTTCTGCATCGTTCTCTCCTCGGCGCCGTTGGCGCGGTTTGAGACCCCTGGATGTGAGTTCGCGGTGAAGCCAGGCACGGGCGAACGCCCAGTCCCCTTTCACGGTTCGTTCAGATACATCGAGGCACGCGGCGACTTGCTCGACCGAGAGTCCACCGACGAACCGAAGCCACGCCACGGCGGCAGCGCGCGGCGCGAGCGCGTCGAGTTCGTCGAGCGCGCCGGTAATGGCCACCGAGGCCTGCTGCTGCGCATCGGACTCGAGGCCCAGCGCCGCGGCGTCGAGCGTCAACTCTGTGGTCTCGACCGCGACCGCGTGCTCTCGGCGCCTGGTCCGGTCGCGCCGACGCGCCGCGTCGATGACGATCTGTCCCATCATGCGAACGAGCGACCCAAACAGGTGCGCACGATTCTCAAACGACGCGCCACCGAGCTTCAGGTAGAGCTCGTGCACAAGGACCGTTGTGTCGATCGGACGCCGGGCCCCCTCGCGCGAGAGCACCGAGCGCGCCATGCGATGCACCTCGTCATACAACTCGCGCCAAAGCGCCGGAAACGCGTCGGCATCACCCCCATGATGGCGACGCAGCAACTCCTCGATGACTTGTCGACGCTGACCCGGATCGGCGAATCGTTCCACTGGAATCCAACACTCTCCTTCTGCTGCCCACACAGCCTAGCCGTCCACCAAGCGACGGCATCGTGATCGCGGGGCAATGATCTCCAAGTATCGTCACTCGGCCGCGTGGCGGCGCACCCGGCGATGGAACACCCACGACTGACCGCGGTGCACGAGTGCTTTGCGCTGCTTGCCGACGGCGACGAGCGCGAAGCCGCAGCGCGCCACGCGCCTGACATCGTCGCCGAGGCGCGTCGTCTTCTCGACGCCGACCGCGTACTCGATGAACGCGACACGCCTGCGCCGCGCTCTCCTGACGCACAGCCCAGCCTCGTCGGAACAACGATCGCTGGCTTCGAACTCGTCGGGACCATCGGCGCCGGTTCGAGCGGGCAGGTCTATCTCGCGCGGCAGTCGCGTCCTGATCGGCTCGTTGCCTTCAAGTTGCTCTGGCCGTCCACGCGCGCGGAAGCCCGCGACGCCGAGCGCGAGATCGCCGCGCTCGCAGCGCTCGAGCATCCGGGCATTGCTCGCCTGTATCAGGCCGGGACTTGGGAGTGCGCCGGGGCGTTTCGCACCTGGATGGCGATGGAGCATGTCGAGGGGGCGCGCCCGCTCGACTTGGCGTTGGCGGGTTCGTCGTCGTTGCGCTCGCGTGTGGTACTGCTCGCCGAACTTGCGGACGCGATCGCGTACGCGCATGGCTGCGGGATCATTCACCGAGACTTGAAGCCCGCCAATGTGCTCGTCGATCGCGGTGGCCGCGCGGTCGTCATCGACTTCGGGGTCGCTCGGCGAGACACCGATCAGGGTCGCACGGTGACAATGCTCGGCGAACGCGTCGTGGGCACGCTCGCCTACATGGCGCCCGAGACGCCTCAGCACGGACGCGCCATCGATGCGCGCACCGACATTTTCTCGCTCGGAGCGATCGCGTACGAATTGCTCGCGGGAGCGACGATGCGCCGACTCACAGGGCTCTCGCTACCGCAGGCACTCGCGGCAATCCAGGCGAGTGTGCCACCGCGGCTCGGCGTGCTCGACCGGCGACTGCGCGGAGACCTCGATCGAATCATCGCAAAGGCCACGGACAATGATCCGACGCGCAGATACGCCGGCGCTGCACTGCTCGCGCATGACTTACGACTGCACCTTGCGGGAATGCCGGTGCTCATCGAGCAGCAGCCGCTCCGTGAACGGTTCGTGCGTTGGGTGCGACGCCACTGGAGGTTGACGACGGCGCTGGCGTCATCGGCAGCGGTCTTGATCGTCACAACGCTCATCTCGCTTCGATTCGCGCATGAGGCATCCGCCCAGGCACGCCGGGCCACGCTCGCGGCCGCCGCGAGCGCGCTCGAGGCGCAGGACCAACTCGCGTTCGGACAAGCCCTCGCGGCGCTTCCGAGCGACGGAACTCCAGAGATTGCACTGCTCCAGCGCGCCCAAAGGAGTAGAGGCGAATCGATTGCGTCGGGTGATTGGTACGCGGTCGCAGTGAGTCCGGATGAGTCGTGGATCGCTGGAGTCGTCGCACGCGGCCGTGCCTATCGACTGGAGCGGTTGGCGGGGAACGAGTGCGCATGGACGACGCCGATCGATGGTGTGATGGTCGGCGGGCTCTCGATCTCTCCGGACGGCCGGTTCATCGCAGTGGCTCGATCCAATGGATCCCTGTGCATCGTCGATGCAGAGGATGGCCGCGTGCTTCGTGAGGTGGCACCAATGTCGGACGACAGCGGCGGCGATGTCGGCTGGCTTGATGCGACGACCGTGGTGCACGCCGTGCGAGCGGTGCGCGTTGTCGATGCGAGCACGGGTGAGGTGCAGCGCGTGAGCGACGACCTCGGCGTCGGCGCGGCGCGATCGATCTCCCGATCGAACAACGGCGACCTTGTGATCGCAGCCGAGCGGGGCGCGTGCGTGATCGATGACACCCTCGCACTCGCGCAGCGCCTCGAGACGCCCCCGTACCGCCAGTCGGCCTCGGAGAGTTGCGATGACGGCTCCTTCGTGATCGGGGGATGGGACCGCACGGTACGGCGATATCACCCCGGATCGCCGATTCCACTGTGGACCGGTCGCGTGCACCACGACATCATCTGGTCCATCGGAGTATTGCCGGACGGACGACCGTTTTCTGTTGGTGCCGACGGGCTCCTTGTGATCTGGGACTCGCCCACCGGTGCCGCGGTGACCGTGCCCGTCTCCGATGATGTGGTGTGGACCGCAGCCATCTCAGGCGACGCACTCATGGTCGGCAGCATGCAAGGGCTTCGGCGCCTCTCCCTCGCGGACCTCGCCGCGTGGGCGGGCGTGCATGGGATCGCACCAACAACTGTGATGAGTCCGCAGTGGACTGCAGCGATCGATGCGCAAGGGCGCGCGGTTGTGGGAGAGAGTCGCGCAGGCGCAGGCGAGACCGCCGGCAGTGGCGTGGTCGTGTGCACGGCACTGAATGGCAGGCGGCTCCAGAGGATCGCGAGCACGAACGATGCGCGTTGGCTTGTGGCGGTCGACTCGGCGGGCGATCTCAATGCGTTTGACGCGCGAACCGGCGCATTGTTGTGGCGCACGGGGGTCGCGTCGCACGAGGATGATCACGAGCCGGGTGGAATTGCTGCCATCGCGGTTGATGCGGGGCGCGGGCGAGTGGTGGTCGGGTCGCGACACTACGGATGCGTGGCGTTGTCGCTTGCCGACGGTTCCGTACAGTGGAGGCGTGAGGTCCGCGGCCAGTGCGCGTGCGCGGGGGTGTCGGGGGTGGATGGCTCGATCATCGCTGCCAGCCGCGACGGACTGCTCGTGCTTCTCGATGAGCGCGATGGCACGGTCCGAGCGTCGGCGAGACACCAGCGCACGCGCCCGCAACGA
>SYGQ01000067.1 GCA_005799475.1 Planctomycetia bacterium
CATCGATTCGCCCGGAACGCCGCTGGAAGAGTCCGCTCGGCTGGACGCGATCAGCGCGGCCCATGCATCAGCGAGCAGTGCCCTCATCGGTCTCATGCCGAGAGTGTCGCGCGTTGCTTCCGGCGACGGCTGAGCACGAGGATGTCGAAGGATGACCCGCGGGCCGCTTCCATCCTCGGCAATGGGAAGAATCGGTCCCGGCGCGGGACCATTCTTTCCCAATGCGAGGGCGCAACGGGGAGCGTGAGGGGCGGGCCCTCGCGCTGATCCGCGCTACGAGGCTCTCGTCTCAAGTCGGGTGATCGACGCCGCGCCGCGCGACGCGACATCCATCTCGATGAGGCAGCCACACGCACGGAGGTCACCCGACCCCATCTCGAATGGGGTGTGCACGCCGGTTGTCATGGCTCGCAGCACGCCCACAGGATCGCGACCGATGATCGACGCATACGGCCCGCACATCCCGACATCGGTGATGAACGCGGTGCCGCGCGGCATCACGCGAGCGTCCGCGGTCGGCACATGCGTGTGCGTCCCGATGACGGCAGTGACCCGGCCGTCGAGGTAGTGCGCCAACGCCGCTTTCTCGCTCGTCGCCTCCATGTGCGCCTCGACCACGACGATTGGATCAGGTTCGGGCAGTTCGGCGAGCACTCGATCGACGCACGCAAACGGATCATCCGCAGGAAGGTTGAAAAAGACTCTGCCCAGCACGGTCACTACGAAGACGGCTCTCGGACGCCCATGCCCCTCGGGGATGCGGATCCACCGCTTTCCCGGCGCTTTCTGGCTGAGATTGGCCGGTCGCAGGATCGGCTCCGACGGATCCTCCAGCACCGTTGAGATCTTCCCATCGCGAAACGCATGGTCGCCCAAAGTGACGGCGTCGGCCCCGAGCTGTCGCAGCGCGCGGTAGAGATCCGGCGTGATCCCCGACCCGTTCTTGACATTCTCCCCGTTGACGATGACGGCAGCACTCGGCACCTGCGCCCGCAACGCCGCGATCCCCTGTTGGAGCGCCTGGCGACCGGGCGCGCCAACGCAATCTCCGAAGAATGCGATGGACAGACGCTCGGCCACGGCTATACTCTAACCGTCGGCAGGGTCGCGGCGCATCGCGCCACGCGAGCTGACACGCATGATCGAGATGACATACAAAAAGGGTGACCGTGTTCGTCATCCATCTCGCCCCGAGTGGGGTGAGGGCTCAATCACCAAGATCGAAGTCGTCACGCGCGACCGCGCGACCGACCTCCGGGTGTGGGTGCGATTCTCGTCCATTGGCGAGAAGACTTTTCTTGCCAGCGCCGCCGCACTCGAGATCATCGATGACCAAGGGCACTCGTCGAGCGTGCACGCACGCCCGACGCTGCACTCGCTGCAGGTTTCCGAGGGCGGCGGATGGCTCGGCTCAATGACGAAGCGCACGCCCGAGGAACTGATGACGACGCTCCCCGGCGAGGCGAGCGACCCGTTCCTCCCCCTGCGAAAGCGCGCGGAATTCCTGCTCAAGCTCTATCGATTCGACGGTTCGCCCGCGCGACTCGTCGAGTGGTCGGTGGCGCAAAGCGGCATCGATGACCCCCTTTCCCGTTTCAACCGTCAAGAACTTGAACAGCTCTACAAGCGCTGGATCTTCAACCTTGAAGCTCAGACGAAGCGCCTCATGACGGAACTCCGGCGCGATGGCATCACGATTGAGTCCCTGCTGCCAACGGCTCCACCACTCGCGCAGCGCACCATCCCGCGCCTCCAGCGCGAGCCGATGCGATAGGGGCTGCGGGCTGACTGACCGCCATGCGCCAGGTCGAACTGGACGAGTGCGCCGCGGCTCGTGCGCCGCTGAGTGCCAATGGCGAAGACGAAGTGAACGGCCCCTCCAGCGCGCGGCGCTCACCTTGTGTCTCGCCGGCGTGGACCTGTCGGGGTCCTAGGGCGCCTTCGGTTTCCTCGTCGGCAGCGGACCCGCAGGCTGCGTCCTGTAGCGCTCAAGCTCCACCTTGTACTTCGCGACGAGCGCCGCGTCCGATTGAAGCGTGATCGCCTGCTCCTGGCACTCGATCGCCTTGGCGGCATCGCCGCGCGCGAAGTGAACGAGCGCGAGCGCGACCTTCGCGAGGGCGTCACTCCCCTGCCCGAGCGCGTCGGCCTGCGTCGCCATCTCAAGGGCGAAGTCGAGGTCGCGCACGGTGGCAAAGGTCGAATTCACCGTCGTGCGCGCCATGGCGCGTCGCGTTGCGGCATCCTCGGGGTTGTTCGCCGCGATCTCACGGCCCAGCGCGTATCCCTTCGCGGGCTCGTTCGCCACGCCGATCATGATGGTGAACCGCTGCAGTTCGAACTGCGTTCGCTCTTGCGGCATCTGCGCGATGATGGCGTCAAGAAGCGCGAAGATCGGTCCCCACTGACCGCTGCGCTCACAGTCGCGCGCGAGCGATTCGATGCGGTCCTTCGCGTAATGGATTCGCGAGGCGAGGACGCGCTCGGCCTTGATGGCTAGCGGATCCCACGACCCCTTCACAATGGCAGCGAGCACCGGCTCAGCATCGTTGGGGTGGCCGTACCACAGCATGACGCCGTCGCGCGCAAGCATGAGGAGCGGCGTCGACCGCCTGAGCGTGCCGTCCTGGAGGACCCGGTCGGCCGCGTGAGGCGGGTCCGATACGATGGCGTAGCTGATGTCGTCGTGTTGGGGCGGCTTCTCGAGCCATGCAGAAATGGTCGCGGCTGGCTCCGACGAGATGCCGATGAACCGCACTCCCTTGGCTTCATAGACGCGCGCCATCTCGGCGACGAGCGGCCCGGCTTCCTCGCAGTGGTCGCAGGTGGTCGAGAAGAAGTCGAACGCATACACGATCCCGGGCGCGTAGCGGACGGCTTCGGGGCCGCGAATGAAGGTCGCGAACTTCGGAAACGGCACCATCGCACCGGGGAACACCCACGGCGTGGGGATCTTCGCTCTCAAGGGATCAAGGTGGGGATCCGTCGGCGGGGCCGCCTGCGGCGCGAACCCGACAAGTGCGGCGAAGAGACACCAGACTGGGATCATTGCGACACGATAGCGCGATTCGCGATGGGGGCTCAGTAGGATGACCCCGTGGAGGCACACTGATGGGTGAGCGATCACGATTGTGGTTGGTGCCGGTTGTCGGCGTGGCAGCGCTGAGCGTCGGCGTGTTGCTCGGGAAGCGACTCTTCGCACCGGCGAATGACGCCTTTCAACAGCAACTTTCGGAGTTGGCGAAGTCGCACTCCGAACTGACGAAAGAAGCTGCAGAGAATGCTGACACGATCGCAAAGTTGAAGGCTGACATCGAGGCCAGCGGCCTCGCGGCGAAGGCTGCGGCCGAAGCGGCGCAGCGGGCGAAGGACGACGACGCCGCGGCATCCGCGAGTGCCGACGCGCGCGCCGCCGCGGCGCTCGACGCTTCGCGCAAGGACGCGGCGACAGCGATGGCACAACTCGAGTCCGAGGTCGCAGCCGCCCAAACGAATTCGGAGATCCCCGCCGCCGTCCTCGAGGCCATCAGCTCTGGCTTCCGCGCGTCCGACACTGCGGACACGCTCCGTCATCATCCCAGTGTCGTCGAGGCGCTGCGTTCTGCGTGCAGCGAGGTCGACTCGGGGCGATATGACGGCACCGTAGCGGTCAAGGCCGAGCTTCTCGCGCTCTACGGCGCGCTTCTGATGGGCAACGGCGCTCCCGCTGAAGCGGCACCACGATTGGTCGCCGCGCTCGAGCTCGTACGCGGGCTGCACAGCACCACTTCAAGCGAACTCGCGCACGCCACCGAGCAAGCGGCTGAAGCGCTCGCCGCGTCAGGACGAGTGGAGGACGCGGTGCCGCTCGCGGAGGAGGCGCTCACGGTGGCTCGCGCGCTCTTCGCAAAGGGCACAAAGGAACCACTCGTCGATGCTCTCACCACGCATGCGTCGATCGCGCGCGCGCGCGGGAACACCGAGGATGCGGAGCGGGAACTTCGCGAAGCCGTCGCCGTCGCCGGAGAGATCCACTCAACACCACACGCGCAGCGCGTCCTTGCCGTGGCCGAACTCGCCGAACTCCTCGACGCACAGTCGAACTGGTCCGAGGCCACAGCGTTGCACCAGCAGGCTCTCGATATGCGCCGATCACTTCGCAGCGGCGATCACGCCGACACAGCGGCCAGCCTCAATGCGCTTGTCGCAGGGCTCCAGAGTCTCGGCCGGCAAGGCGAGGCTGAGCCCCTCGCGCGTGAAGCACTCGGGATGCAGGAGCGGCTGCATCCGCAGGCGAACCTCGACCTCGCCGCGGCGCTGAACAACCTTGCGAGTGTGCTGCGCGCACTCGGGAAGTCCGAGGAGGCCGAACCCATCTTTGCGCGTGCTCTCTTCATGAAACAGGAACTCATCGCCAAGGACGACCCGCAAATCGTTCAAGCTCTCAAGAGCCTCGCGTGGACAAAGCATTCGCTGAAGAAGGATGCGCAGGCGCACGCGCTCTTGCAGCGCGCGCTTGAAATGCAGCAGCGGCTCACTCCCGGAAACTCCCCCGCCGTCGCCGCAGCTCTCACTGATCTCGCGTGGATCGAACACGATGTTGGCGACGCCGAGAATGCACTCGCGCACGCGGCCGCGGCCGACACGATGATGGCAACGATGTCGCCCTCCGGGAGCACTTCGCGTGCGGTCGCCATGGCCATGCACGCGCGCGCCCTCCATGCAGCCGGGAAAGAGGACCAGGCCGTCGTCCTCATCGATCAGGCGGCGTCAATGGTCTTGGCCCTCGAGCCCGCGACCTCGAGTCACGCGGCGACTGTCTTGAAGGTGCAGGAGGAACTCAAGTCGCCCCCGGGCGCCGATTCTTCGCGCTAGTGGACCGTACTGGGCTCGAACCAGTGACCTCCTCCGTGTCATGGAGGCGCGCTAGCCAACTGCGCCAACGGTCCGTGAGGGGACGGATCCTACGCCACGACCCCAGATTGAGCAAGGCAACGGTCGATCCTTGCGAGTGAACTCTCGCGGCCCAAGATCGCGAGCGTGTCGAAGATGGGAGGACTGACAGTCGAACCGCACAGCGCGACGCGCAGCGGCTGCGCAAGCGAGCCGAGACTTCCACCGACCGCGCTCTCGGCATGCGGCTTGAGCACACCCTCGAGTCCGCCGACGGTCCAGTCTGCCAAAGGTGCGAGCACCGCGCGTGCGCCGCGGAGGATGTCGTAGCCGCACGGGCTCCCTCCCTCGAGCACCTTTTTGACCGCCTTGGGATCGAGGACGAGGTCGTCGTCGGCCGTCGTGATGAATGTGTTGCTGCGGAAGAGATCGTCGAGCGTCTTGCTGCGCTCGTGGCTTGCGTCGCAGAGCGAACGGAACTGCGCGACGGTGAGTTTCGCCATGAATCCCGCGTGGAAGGCCTGCCCGTGCGCCGCAGCGCGCGTCACGAATGCCTCGCGCGTCATCGCGGAGATCGCGTGCAGGTTGAAGGCAAGCAACTTCGCCCGGTCGAACTTCGCGGGCGTCTTGAGCACACGGGCAAGATCAAAGTGCTCCCGGAGGAACTCGTTGTCAAACTTCTCGAGGTCGCCTCCAGGGCTCCACCCGTTGAGCGAGAGAAAGTTGCACAGCACCTCGGGGAGGTATCCCGAACGACGAAAGTCGTCGACATTGATCTCCGGCAGCGTGACGCCGAGCAGCGTCGCCAACCTCGTGGTCACTTCCGGAGGGAGTTGAATGGTCTTGTCCTTCAGCCACGCCGCGAAGGTCGCGGGATCGACCGTGCCCACTGGCGGACTCGTGAGAGCCCGCTCGGCGATGGCCTTGCGCAGCACCTTGTCCTTGTCGCGCTTCGACATCTTCGAGCCATCGGGATTCACGATGAGCGGGAGGTGCCCGTAGGTGGGACGCCGAAACCCGAGCGCATCCTGCAGCACGATGTGCTTGGCCGTGTTGTTGAAATGCTCCTGCGCGCGCAGCACATGCGTCACTCCCATGAGTTCGTCATCAACGACCACCGCGAAGTGATAGGTGGGGAATCCGTCGGCTTTCTGGATGACGAAATCATCGGTCTCGCCGTCGGGAATGACCGCCGTGCCCAAGACCTCGTCCTCGATCGTGATGGGCCCAGCTCTGGTGTGGAACCGGATGACGCTCGGCGCGCCAGCCGCTCGCAGGGCCGCGATCTCTTCGACGGATCGCGCACGCGCAATCTCCCCTTTGTAGCGGAACGGCACGCCCTTCGCCTTCGCGGCCTCGCGCAGTGCGGTCAACTCCTCGGCTGTTTCAAAGGCGTAGTACGCGTTCCCCGCCGCGATGAGTCGATCAAGGTGCCGGCGGTAGATCGGTAATCGCTCTGATTGAAAATAGGGACCGCGTGGTCCCCCGCCGCTTCCCTCGTACTCGGGTCCCTCGTCCCAGTCGATGCCGAGCCACTTCAGGTCTTTCGCAAAGCCGATGCTCGCCGCGTCGCTCGACCGCTTCTGGTCCGTGTCCTCGATGCGCAGTGTGAACGACCCGCCCCTCCCCTTCGCGTACGCCCAGCAAAAGAGCGCCGTCCGCGCGCCGCCCACATGCAGATGGCCAGACGGGCTCGGTGCGAATCGCGTCACGACCATTGGCGAAGCTGTCATTGGGGACTCCGTGGCGAGGGGCGTCGGATCGAGCTGTGCAGGCTAGCAAGGCCCGTCGGGGTCGCCGCGGCCACCCTCACATGCGTTGAGCTGGTCGTGGGCTCGGTCGAATGCATCGAAGTGGCCAAGGGGTAGCCTGCTTCCATGACTCGTCGCGCGCGTCGACATCGTGTCGAGCATCCCGTTGGGGCTTCACCGGGCACGCTTGCACAGCCACCGAGGGCTTCATCGGCGGCGATTCCGCCGTACACGATCGAAGTGATCTCCTGGAGTGCGACGGACATCGCGGAGGCGCGCGTCACGACAGTCGCGGCGATCAAAGAAGTGCGCCGTGGCCTTCCGCATGTCTGGGTGAACATCGACGGACGGCCTGACGCCTCAGTGTTGGCGGCGCTGGGCACCGCGTTCGGTCTTCACCCACTGGCCCTCGAGGATGTGCTTCACCCCACAATGAGAGCCAAGGTCGAGCCCTACGAACAGACACTGTTCGTGGTCGCGCCGATGCCACTTCCCGCGCCCGGAGATGCCCTCGGCGCGCGGGAGTTCGCGACTGAACAACTGGCCGTGTTTCTCGGCTCCGACTTCGTGGTGTCGGTGCAGGAACGGCCCGATGGCGATTGTCTCGACCTCGTCCGTGCGCGCCTTCGCAGCCCGTCTTCGCGATTGAGGACCAGGGGTCCGAGCCACCTCGCGTTTGCAATCTTCGATGCCGTCATCGATCACTACTTCCCCCTCGTCAACGCACTGAGCGATCGTGTCGATGCCGTTGAGTCGAAGATCATCGACCAGCGGGAGGCTCCCGACATCTATGCGATCCGCGACATTCGGCACGACCTCGCGCGCGTGCGGCAGGCGCTGTGGCCGATGCGTGATGCGTTCACCGCCATGATGTCCATGGAACAGTGGTTCGACCCTGACGAACGACTGTTGCTCCGAAACGCCCTCGACCATGTCATGCGACTCCTCGACATGCTCGAGTCCGACCGGAGCTGTGCCGGCGACCTCATGGAACTCTCGATCGCCTTGGCCAACGCCAAACTTGGCGAGGTGACCAAGGTGCTCACGATGATTGCCACCATCTTCATTCCCATCACTTTCATCGCCAGCATCGAGGGCATGAACTTCGATTTCATGCCCGAACTCAAGGCATCGTGGGGCTATCCGGCCGTGCTCGGGCTGATGGCGGTGACCGCCGCAGGATTCCTCGTCATGTTCTGGCGCCGCGGATGGTTCGCGCCCGCCATGCGTCCGCCCCGTCGTCGGAGGGCATCCCCCCGATTCTCCGACGATTGAACCCCTTGCGCGCGTCCCCCGTATCCCCGAAGATGACTCACGCCGCGAGAGCGGAGCGTCTTGCTCACTGAGTTGGAACCACACGGACACGAAACCCCAATGAACAAGCCTTTCACACTCCCTATGGAACAAGCGACACCCACGCGCGCGTCGGACTACTTCGGATCGTTGACGTTCAGCGGCGATGTGATGCTCAAGCGCCTCCCGCCTGATGTCTTCATGAACCTCCAGCGCACGATGCGGCACAGTCTGCAACTCGATCCGTCGATCGCGAACACGGTGGCTGCCGCGATGAAGGAATGGGCCTTGGAGCATGGCGCGACCCACTATTGCCACTGGTTCCAGCCACTGACTGGCGGGACCGCTGAGAAGCACGATGCGTTCCTCTCTCCCACCGACGACGGTGGCGCGATTGAGAAGTTCTCCGGCGACGCGCTCATTCAGGGCGAACCCGACGCGTCGAGTTTCCCGTCAGGCGGCATTCGCGACACCTACGAAGCTCGCGGCTACACCGCGTGGGACGCGACGAGTCCGGTCTTCCTGCTGCGCTCGAGCGACGGCCACAAGACGCTCTGTATCCCGACGGCTTTCGTCTCGTGGACCGGCGAGGCACTCGACCAGAAAACGCCGCTCCTGCGATCGATCGATGCAGTCAGCAAGCACGCGCTGCGCGTGCTTCATGCACTGGGCGATTCCAAGACCACTCATGTGATCGCGACGCTTGGCTGCGAGCAGGAGTACTTCCTGGTCGACCGCGCGCACTTTCTGAAGCGCCTTGACCTATGCGTCTGCGGGCGAACCCTGATCGGCGCCACGCCGCCGAAGGGCCAGCAGATGGAGGACCACTACTTCGGCGCGATCCACGAACGGGTGCTCGCTTTCATGGCCGAGTGCGAAGAGCGGCTCTTCGAGTTGGGGATCCCCGTCAAGACGAGGCACAACGAAGTCGCTCCCGGGCAGTACGAACTCGCCCCCACCTTCGAGGTCGCCAACGTTGCCGTCGACCATCAAATGACCACAATGCATGTGCTCAGATCGGTGGCGCGCACCCACGGATTTGAGTGCCTGCTCCACGAGAAGCCGTTCGCCAAGGTGAATGGCTCGGGAAAGCACAATAACTGGTCGTTGTCCACGGATCTCGGGGCCAATCTCTTCGACCCGCGTGACGAGACCCACACGAACATGCAATTCCTCGTCTTCCTCGCGGCGGTCATCCGCGCGGTCGACATCCACGCGGACATCCTTCGGGCGTCCATCGCCTCAGCGCACAATGACCACCGCCTCGGCGCCAACGAAGCCCCACCGGCGATCATGTCGATCTACCTCGGCGAGATGCTCTCGGACATTCTGGACCAACTCGAACGCGGCGAATCCAAACGGTCGGCCAAGTCACTTCCGATGGATCTGGGCGCGCGAAGTCTTCCACAGATTCCGCGACACACGAGCGACCGCAATCGAACGAGCCCGTTCGCATTCACCGGCAACAAGTTCGAGTTCCGCGCCGTCGGCTCCTCGCAAAGCGTGGCGTGGCCCAACACCGCGCTCAACACAATGATCGCTGAGAGCCTCGACTTCCTCGCCACCGAACTCGAGCGCAAGCTTGGCAAGGGCGCGTCGGCAACGAAGCTGGAGTCGGTCGTCCGCGGACTCCTCAAGGATGTCATCAAGAGCCATCGGCGTGTGTGTTTCGATGGCAACGGCTACAGCAAGGAGTGGCACGCAGAGGCCGCCAAGCGCGGCCTCCCGAACTTCATCTCGACCGCGGAGGCGCTTCCCGCGCTCGTGTCCAAGAAGGCCGAGAAGCTGTTTTCGAGTTACGGCGTCCTCTCGAAGCGCGAACTTCACGCCCGCTACGAGGTGCAACTCGAGCAGTACTGCAAGCTCGTGCAGATCGAAGGGCGCACACTCTCGCAGATGGCGTGCACGCAGGTCCTTCCTGCCGCACTTCGTGCGCAAGGCGAACTTGCGGATGTCGTGGCTGGAACCCAACACGCCGGGGTGCCCTGTCCGGAGAGCGAAGCCGCGCTCCGTGACCTCGCGCGGCAGGTCGCCACGCTCCGGAACGCGATCGCCGATCTCGACTCGGCTGCATCAACGGAAGTGCCCGACCTCGAGAAGCGCGTCCCGCACTTCCGGCACAAGGTTCTGCCGGCGATGGCGGCAGTCCGCGAGTCGTGCGACGCGCTCGAGCGAGTGGTTCCCGCGGACCTGTGGCCGCTCCCCGATTATGCGGCGATGCTGCTCGTTCGCTAGGCCGAGGGCCCGTCCCGCCCTGCTCAGTCGACGACCCCGGCGCAACGCCGGGGTCTTTTCCTATACTCGGCGATTCCCAAGGAAACACGATGACTAGCGCTCCAACCGCCGACCCCACATTCACCGTCACCGACGCCGGACCCGCATTGAAGCGGATCGACATTTCGATCCCAAGCGCCCGAGTCGACAAGCAGCTCGACACCGCGATGTCCGAACTCGCCTTGCAGGCCGTCGTCCCTGGATTCCGACGCGGACACGCGCCGAAGGGTCTCCTTGAGAAGCGTTTCGGCGGCGCCCTCGCGCAGGAAGCGCGGCAGCAACTCGTTTCTGCCGCGTACCAGCAGGCACTTGAAGCTCACAAGATCCGTCCCATCAGCCAACCAGGTCTTGCGTCGGGAGCGACCGAACCCGACCTCGTTCGCGGCAAGCCGTTCGCGCTGAGCCTCGAAGTCGAGGTCATGCCCGAGTTCACCCTGCCCGTCTGGGAGGGCCTCGTGCTGCGCCGCCCACTCTTGGAGATCGAACCCAAGCATGTCGAGGAAGAAACGCAGAGGCTCTCGTATCGGCTTGGGAAGCCCGAGAAGACGGATGGCCCGTTCATTGCGCTCGACCGCATGGTGGGGAAGGCCGTCGTGCGCATCAAGGGCCAGGACAAGGTGTTCTTCGAATCGGAGAACGCCCTCGCGGTGGTGCCTGCCGAGGACGATGCCGGAAAGGGTCCATTCCTCGGACTCCTCGTGGACGGCCTTGAGGCTGTCATCAAGGGCAAGAGGGTTGGCGACACCGTCACCATCGACATGGACGGCCCCGAGGCGCACGAGATCGCGGAGATCCGCGGCAAGTCCCTCTCGGTCGAGTTCACCATCTCAAACGCCGAGCGCATTACTCCCGCAACGAACGAGCAGATCGCCCAGGCGGTCGGTATCGAAAGCGTCGAACACCTCGCAGAGAACCTGAAGGGTGTGCTCGAGCGAAGACGCGACGAAGAGCAGCGCGGCGCGCTGCGCGAACAGGTCTTCGAGCAGTTGGCGGAAAAGGTCTCGTTCGATCTCCCGGCGCGACTTTCCGAGGCTCAGGCGTCGCGGGACCTCGAACGACAGAAGCTTGAGATGCTCTACCGGGGCGTCGAACAGCAGGTCGTGGAAGCTCGGCTTGCCGAGATGCGCGCCACGAGCGTCGAGGATTCGCGCAAGCGCCTCAAGATGTTCTTCATCCTGGCCAAGTTGGCGGAGACGCTCGGCGTCGAGGCTTCCGAAGGCGAGGTCAACGGGCGCATCGCCGCCATTGCGCGTTCACGCGGTACGCGCCCGGAGGCGCTGCGCGAGGAACTCGAGAAGTCGGGTCGACTCAGCGAAGTGGCGCTGCAGATCCGCGAGCACAAAGCCGCCGACCGTGTCATCGCGAAGGCGACATTCACCGATGTCCCCGCGGAAGACTGGAACAAGGAGGCGGCCGCGAAGGCGGCGGCCAAGTCCGCCCCCAAGAAGTAGGCTCGCGCGTGGTGTTGTTCGCGCTCATTCCCGCACCAACCATCAGGAGTACATCGACGGATGCCCTCCTCGGAGTGGCCGCGGTCGCGGTGCTCGTTGCCCTCGGTGTCGTTGCGATCTTCGCAGCACGCAGGTACCTGCGCGCCGCCGCGCCGCCCCCGAGTGGCTTCACGCTCGGCGATCTCCGCGAACTGCATGAGGCAGGTGAGATCACTGATGTCGAGTACGAAGCAGCCAAGGCTTCGATCATCGCGCAGGTCAAGCGCCCCGCGGCATCTCCGAAGAAGCCCCCGTACACTGGCCGGAATCCAACGCCATGAGTGACTCGACGCGCAATGACCCGCCTCGCCCGGGCGGTCCGAATCCCTCCCGCCGACCCGGAGCCCGCGATGGCTCTGGCTCCGCGCCTTCGGGCCCAACCGGCGGTGGCACTGGCCCAGGCGGCGGCGACTCCGGCTTTCGGGGTCGGAAGGTGACCACCTGCAGTTTCTGCGGGAAGACGAGCCGCGAAGTGGGGCCGATGGTCGAAGGGCCAAACGATGTGTACATCTGCGCGAACTGCACCGATCTCTGCCAGAACATCTTCAAGCAGGAGAAGCGACGGGTCTCGACTGCGGCTCCGACGCTCACGCAGATCCCCTCGCCGAGGCAGATCAAGGAGTATCTCGACCAGTATGTGATCGACCAAGATCGTGCCAAGCGCTCGCTCTCTGTGGCGGTCCACAACCACTACAAGCGCCTGACGCAACTTGAGAATCCCGAGGCGCCGGTCGAACTTGACAAGAGCAATGTGCTCCTTGTGGGCCCCACAGGGACCGGCAAGACGCTCTTGGCGCGCACGCTGGCGCGCGTTCTCAATGTTCCCTTCGCCATTGGTGACGCGACCACTCTCACCGAAGCCGGATATGTCGGCGAGGATGTTGAGAACCTTCTCCTGAAGCTTCTTCAGGCCGCTGACTTCGATGTCGAAGCGGCACAGCGCGGCATCATCTACCCCGACGAGATCGACAAGATCGGCAAGACAAACGGGAATGTGTCCATTACCCGCGATGTCTCAGGCGAGGGCGTGCAGCAGTCGCTCCTCAAGATGCTCGAGGGCACGGTCGCGAATGTGCCGCCGCAAGGAGGGCGCAAGCATCCTGAGCAGCAGTACATCCAACTCGATACGACGCACATCCTCTTCATCTGCGGTGGAGCGTTCGTCGGGATCGACGACATCGTTCGCAAGCGACTCGGCCGGCGACGGATCGGATTCTCGTCTGACACGGCGGCCCCTGACCGCGATCAGGAAAACGCCGCCATGCTGAACCAGATCCAGCCTGAGGACCTGCTGGATTTTGGCCTGATTCCCGAGCTCATCGGGCGCCTGCCTGTCTTGTGCCCGCTTCTTCCGCTGAGCCGCGCCGCCATGATCCAGATCCTGCTCGAACCCAAGAACGCGCTCGTGAAGCAGTACCAGCACTTCTTCCGAATCGAGAACACTTCACTGGAGTTCACACCAGGCGCGCTCGACCTCATCGCCGACAAAGCGCTCGCGCGCGAGACGGGAGCGCGCGGACTGAGAGCTGTCGTCGACGACCTCATGACAGATCTCATGTACCAGTTGCCCGAACTCGACAACCACGGTGTCACCTATGTGATCGACGAAGCCGCCGTTCGCTCAGGGGCGATCCGCCCCGAGATCGTGCGACAACGCAAGCGCGAGAGCGCGTGAGCGACTCGCCACGGCGAGGCATCGTCGCCGAACCCTCGGACCTCATCCAACGGTGTGCGTGCGTGTTCGACGGGGCTGCGGGTCGGTATGACCGTATGCGAAGAATGGTGGACTTCCTCTGGGACGAACTCGCCGCGCACGGTCTCTCGTGGGTCGGCTTCTACATCGCCGACCCGGAGGCACCCGAGGCGGCACGGCTGATCCTCGGGCCGCGCCGCGACACGCCCGCGTGCAGCCCCATCGGCCTGCACGGCGCATGCGGGCGCGTGCTCGGGTCGGGGGTGCCACTGGTCGTTGGCGATGTGGCAACGCTGGGGAGCGCCTACATCGCGTGCGACCCACGCGACCGGAGCGAGTTGGTGCTCCCGTGCGCTTCGGGCGATGCATCGACCTGGGGTGTCCTTGATCTCGATAGTCACTTGGTCGCGTGCTTCTCAGAGTCCGACGCCGCTTGCCTCGCGGAGTGCCTGCGGATCAGCGGTCTGTCTCGCTGACGGGTTCTCATGTGCGCGGATCCCCTTGCGCGGCCTAGGAACTGGCAGTACGCTGCGCGGTCCCACTTTTTTGGAGAGCCCCATGCCACGAGTCTGCCACTTCACCGGAGCCCGCACCAAGTCCGGAAATCACATGACCATTCGCGGCAAGGCCAAGCACCTGGGCGGCGTCGGATTGAAGACGACGAGCGTTACGAAGCGCACCTTCAAGCCGAATCTCCAGAGCGTGACGGCCGTCATTGACGGAACCCCAACGCGGATTCTCGCCAGCACGCGGGCCATTCGATCCGGGCTGGTCACCAAGCCGGTCCGACGGAAGTACGCGTACACGAGAAAACTGGCCGCTAAGGCCTGAGCGCTACCGATCTCGCGGGGCGCGGGCGATCGATTCCCGATCGATCTCACTTTTTTCCCTTGACTTTGGGGCTTCGTGGAATAGAATCGCCCAGTTCGCAGCGGACAACAGGCTCATTGGAACCGCGCTCAGCCATGGTCGGCTGAGCCCCCAGAGCACGATTCTCCCTGCGGGGCCGGTTGAACCGGTGACATTGATCTGGATGGTCCGTCGCTTCGGTGACGCCTCAGTCTGGATCGTTGAGAGGCTGCATTGAGATGTTTTTTCGGTCCGGGCCGTCTTGTGTCGTGTCGTGGTGACATGCCCGACACGCGCGGGTTCGTCTCGATTTTGCGGCGCTTGCGTTCGTGTGTTCTGGACGGATTCAGAACTTTTTGCGGTCCGTTCCGTATGTGTTCATTCGTTTCGGTGTTGTCATGCCCCCCACTACAAGCGGCCATAGTGACCGCGACAGAATCCTCGAATCGACCGACCTCGTCGCCCTCATCGGCGAGTCAGTGGCTCTTCGTCCAAAGGGGCGCGAGCATGTGGGACTCTGCCCGTTCCACCAGGACCACAAGCCGTCCTTCGCGGTCGTGACGCACAAGGGCAACGCGTTTTACAACTGTTTCGCGTGTGGGGCGAGCGGGAACGGGATCGACTTCATGATGAAGTACCACCGCATGGACTTCCTCGAAGCACTGCGGTTCTTGGCGCAACGGGCCGGCATCGAACTCAGCTCGCGCCGGCCCACCGACCAGGCCCCATCGGATTCGGCATCATCGATCCGCCGCGCCAACGAGGCGGCGCTCCGCTTCTTCCGCCGCACGCTCGCGGATGCCGGCGCTGGCGCCGCCGTCGCCAGCGCGCTCGCTGCGCGTGGCATCTCAGACGCCATGATCGAGAGGTTTTCGCTGGGCGCATCCCCCGCGACGGGCAACGGCCTCGGTGAATATGTTGAGCGGCTGATCGCCAACGCGCCTGTGCAGGGCGACGATCGCGTCGATCCGGCGACGGTTCGCGGCTCATTCGACGCCGCGGGGCTCATTCGCAGGGGCCAGGACGCGTTCCGGAATCGCGCGATGTTTCCTATCCAGGACGAGATCGGCCGGTGCATCGCCTTCGGCGCGCGTTCGATCACCCAAGGTGACGACCCGAAGTACCTCAATAGTCCCGAGAGCGCCATCTTCCACAAGTCAAAGTCGCTGTACGGCATTCACCTTGCCAAGCGGGCGATCATTCAGTCGCGGACGGCGATCGTGACCGAGGGGTACACCGATGTCATCGCGTGCCACGCGGCGGGCTTTGAAAATGTGGTCGCGACGCTCGGGACAGCGCTCACGACCGACCACGCTCGTGTGCTGCAGCGACTCTGCGAGACAGTGGTCATCCTGTTCGACGGTGATCTCGCCGGGCAGCGGGCAGCCGACCGCGCGCTCGAGGTGTTCTTCAGTTCCACCGTCGACCTCAAGGTCTGCACGCTCCCTGATGGGCTCGACCCCGACGAGTTGCTGCGCCAAGACGGTGGCGTCGGACGATTCGCTGCGGCCGTCGATGCGGCGCCCGATGCGCTCACGCATATGGTTCGTGCCTTCGCCAACGAACTCGCCGCGCGGCCCGGACTGTCGGCGCGCCAGCGCACGGTCGAGTCGATGCTCGCCAAGCTCGTCTCGCTCGGGTTCGACCAGCTCAGCGGCCTTCGGCGCACGCTCGTCATGGACGCCATCGCGAAAGAGTCAGGCATCCCCGGATCGGAACTCTTGCGGACGCTCGCGGCGATCAAGCGGCCCGCGTCACCATCTCGCGAGGAAACATTGAAGGGCCCGTCTTCGGTGAAGCCCACGAACCTTGGGGTCGCTGAACGAGACCTCCTTTCCATCCTGCTCGCGTGGCCCACGGTCGGCACTGGACGGATCCTCGACGGCAACGGTGAGTCGATGCCACTGACCGAAATGCTCGCTCCCGGCGCCATCACCGATGACGCCGCCCGTGCGATCTATAGCGCCATCTTTGAGCGCATCGAGTCGGGTCAGTCTCAGTTCACCGTGCAGGAAGTCCTTGCAGATCTGGGTGATACAGGGCATAAGTCTTTGGCCGTTGGGCTCTTCTCGCGTGGGCAGGAGCGCTTTGCCGATGAGGGATCGGCCCGCGAAGGACTCTCGGAAGCCGCGAATGCGCTGGACAGAATGCATGCACGAGCCGTGCTCGCATCGGCCCCGCGCGCGGTGACTCCCGAGGAACTGGATCAGCGGCTCGGACAGATCCGAGCGGCAGGAACACGCCCGTCCGCGATCGCGAGGACGGCGAGGAGTACTCCATGACCGGGTGCCGCTTCGCAGTTTTGATCGTATTCAAAAAGGAGAATCGACCATGAGCCTTGTTCTTCACGAACTTCACCCCGTTCTTCGTTCACTCGTCCACGCTGGCCGCAAGCGTGGATGGATCAGCTACGAAGAACTCAACACCTGCCTGCCCGACGACTTCGTCGACCCGTATCCGCTCGACGAACTCCTCGTGCTGCTCGCTCACCTCAAGATCGATCTCATCGACGAAGCGCAGATGCGCCGCGACGGCCATCGGCACTTTCCGGCCGAACTCCAGACTGACCTCAGGTTCCAACGCGACACCGACAAGAAGGCGCGCCGAACGGCCACACCGGGCGAGCCCGGAACGGGCGCAGCTGTGGCACCGAGCACCCCTGCGGCGCCGAGGCCACTGGTTGGCGCCGCGGCCGCCGCAGTCGCTGCCGCGCGCATCAAGATGCGCCAGCAAGACGCTGGCGCCAAGGGTGCCGATGGCTCGCTCTTCGATGATGACAACCTCGATGAAGACCTCGGCACGCTCGACCTGTCGATCTCGGATCCAAATCCCGTGCGCATCGACGATCCCATTCGCATGTACCTCACACAGATGGGATCGATTCCGCTCTTGACGCGCGAAGAGGAGATCCGGCTCGCCAAGAAGATCGAAATGAGCCGCTACATCTTCCGCCGCATGGTCCTTGAGAGCGACTATTGCGCCGAACAAGCTGTGGCCACGCTGCAGCAGGTCCACGAAGGAACGCTGCCGTTCGACCGCACGATGCGCATCTCCACCGCGGAGTCCAATGCGAAGGACCGCATTGCGGCGCGCATCCCCTACAACCTCAAGACGGTCCGCGCGAAGTTGGAACAGAACGCAGAGACATGGGCGCAGCTCTCGAAGGAGAGTCTCACCCCGGAGCGTACGGAGACGCTGCGCAGCCGCCTCTGGGCGAACCGCCGGCGCATTGCCACGCTCCTTGAGGAGTGCTGCTTGCGAACCGGGCGCATTCAGCCGCTCATGCGCAAGCTCAATTCGCTCAACCGCAAGTGCGAAGAACTCGTGCGTGATGTCGCCCGAGCCCAGGCGATGCCCGACCGCATTGACCCTGAGGATCTCGCCGCCATGCGCGAAGAGCTTGAGGGGCTGCGCAACATGGCGGCCGAGCACCCCGAGGATCTGAACCGCCGCGTCAAGGCCATCCTGCGCATCTTCTGCGAGCACGAACTGGCCAAACGCGCTCTCTCGGGGGGAAACCTCCGACTCGTGGTGTCGATCGCCAAGAAGTACCGCAACCGCGGCCTGCCGTTCCTGGACATCATTCAGGAGGGGAACACCGGCCTCATGCGTGCAGTCGACAAGTATAAGGCAGCGCATAGGGGCCGGCGGCCAGCATCATCAGTTCGGAATAGCGTTGCTGGATTTCGCTGCCGCGAATCTTCAGCAGCCCCGC
>SYGQ01000068.1 GCA_005799475.1 Planctomycetia bacterium
CGAGAGCCACCAGAGTTGGGCACTCGAGAGTTCGAGCACGATCCATTCGTCGGGCCCGGCTCGTGCGCCCCCGAGGAGCGAGCCGCCAAAGTTGCCGCCGATGCGCGCGTGTCGTCCGGACGCGCGCAGCGCGAGCGCCGTCATGGCGGTCGTCGTTGACTTTCCTGCGCTGCCAGTGATGCCCACCACTCGCATCGCGTTGAGGTGCCCCAACGCCAATCGGATCTCCGTCGTGACTGGCACCCCGGCCGACGCAGCCTCCTTGAGGAAATCATTCGCCCATGGCTGGGGGACCGCGGCGTTGGCGACCACGAGTTCCGCTTGGGCAAAGTCGTCGCGGTGATGGCCGCCGAGCCGGAGTCGAACCCGCCCGTCAGCGATGGGTCCCGCGAGCGGACGAAGGCTCTCCATGAGTTTGGCTTCAGGAGCTTGGTCCGTCAGACAGACTCGCGCACCGAGCTGGACAAGCCACTGCACCACGCCGAGTCCTCCGCCCCACTGACCAAGTCCCATCACTGTGACGGTTCGTCCGGTGAACCACTGGCCCTCGCCGATTGGGGGCTCCGGCAGCGTGCTCCACGGTGCCTTCACGCGCTCACCCCGGTCGTGCCGTGCCACTCGGCAAGAAACCGCGCTCGCCCGCATCGAGCCCGAGGAGGTCCTCCCGATAGTCGTCGGCGCTCCGACGCCGGGTGATGGGACCTTGAGCCGCGCCGCGCAGGAACTGATTCACGATCTGTTCGTCTTCGGGGAGGGCCGCGGCCTGCTCGGGCGACAGCGAGCGGATCCGTTCGAATTCGGCGCGGGTGTCGTTCTTGAGGACGCGTCCACCGTCGAGCATCACCATCCGGTCGGCGATCGTGAACGCCGAATCCATTTCGTGTGTGACGACCACACTCGTGACGCCGAAACTACGGGTCAGTTCAAGGATGAGTTGATCGATGTCGGCACTTGTGACAGGATCGAGGCCCGCGCTCGGCTCGTCATAGAAGAGGATCTTTGGGTCCATCGCCATCGCCCGGGCGAGCCCGGCCCGCTTCATCATGCCACCCGAAATCTGCGACGGGAGCTTGTTGGAATGTTCGCGGAGCCCTACCAACTCCAACTTCATCTTCACAATCATCTCGATGACTTCCGGTGCGAGATCGGTGTGCTCCTTCAATGGGAGCGCCACATTCTCGCCCACTGTCAGTGACTGCAGGAGCGCAGCCGACTGGAAGAGGATTCCGAACTGCTTCCGGATTTCGTCGAACTGATCAGCGGTCAATGATCCCACCTCTTGACCGAGGAGCGAAATGGTGCCCGAGGTCGGCCGATGCGATCCAATCAGCAGGCGGAGGAGCGTCGTCTTGCCGCATCCCGAGCCTCCCATCACGACGAGGGTCTCGCCCGCAGCCACATCGATGTCGACCCCAGAGAGGACGGTCTGCGTCCCGAATCGCTTGGTGAGCCCTCGCGCGCTGACGCGGATCTCAGCGCTTCCCATTGTCGCCTTCCGTGGACTCCTTGGGCGGTGGGTAGTGAAGTGCGCCGCGCACATCGTCGTGGATCGTCAGTTCCTCGAATCGCAGTGAGAACTGTCCGGTCGCATCCACAATCTGCATCCTGGCGGTTGAGCGAACGCGTCCGCGCTCGAACTCCAGCAGGTAGTCCGTCGAGAACGACTCCACGGCACTCGGCGGTCGGCTTCCCGCCGATGTTTGATCCATTTGCGAGGACTCAAACGAGCCGTATCGTCGCTTCAACTCCTCACAGAACGCTTGTGCTGCCTCCGGGGTGTTCCCCTCGGAAATCGTCGCGACAAACGCGCGCTGAAACCCGGCGCCGTCGCCACGCATCCCGTCGCGCAGCGCGGCTTGAGGTCCAGTCACGAAGGGTTCGTAGATCGTGCGCCATGCCCACTCCACGAGGGCACCCTGAAGCACTGTGGCCGTGACCCCTAGCACGATCGCAACGAAGGCGAGCCATCGCCCCCGCATTCGCCCGCCACGGGTCACGAAGAGCGCGGCGCCACCAACGGCGATGCCCGCAATGGTGCTCAGCGGGCAGCACACAACCAACGAGAGAATCAGTGAAGTGATCGCAAGCGCACTGGTTCGCGCCGGTCGTTCTTCGGTGCCGGGTAGAGCCATCGCGTTCGTCATGCCATCGGAGCCTATCACTTCGGATCGAGTGCGCCCGGGGGCGTCGTCGTCAGCGGGAATGAGATCGCGTCTGCCTCGAGGTTGATGCGCATCGACGAGAACCTCACTTGCGGAAGCCATGAAGTTGGATCCGTGGAGACCACGCACGCGACGCTTCCGACGCGAGTGGTCCCATCCCGTTCGAGCAAGAACCGAAAGGTGGCGAGCGTGGGCAGCCCGACTTCGGTCGAGGTCATCGTCACCGTTGTCACGACTGGCTTCCCGAGGCGGGTGTGCACCTGCTCCTGAAACGCGGCAAGCGCGGCGGGAGTCGAGTCCAACCACCACGCGGAGGGGTCGACTTCGCCCTGAATCAGTTGGGTGATGCCCTCGCGCACCTGCGATGTCATCGTCGCTTCGCTCGCGCGGGCGACGCGCTCCCCCACGACTCCAGCAAGCGTTCCCAGCAACACGCTCACGACCATCGCCGCAAGGGCAAGGCCCACACCCCGCTTGGTCCCGCCGCTGCCACGAACTCTTACCCAGGCGATGACCGCAACGATGAGATTGAGCAAGGCGACCGCTGGGCAGCATGAGAGAAGCGCGCCAAGCGCCGCCACCATGGCGAGCGGCTCGATCGGCAGGGGAGAGTCCGGCTTCCGCGGTTCGCTCAGGGGCAAGCGCCCCACGCAGCCAAGATCGCGGAGAGGTCGATGGCATCGACCGATCCGCTGCCGTTGACATCGCCGCCTCCGGTGCCACCCCAGTTGGCGAGCACGACCGAGAGGTCGGTGGCATTCACGGTCGAGTCGCCGTTGAGATCGGCTGGACACGCGACCGCACACGAGATGTTCAGCGCACCCGCTCCGCCGGCGCCGACCGACGCGCCCCCGAGACGGATGTAGTAGGTCGCACCCGCCACGGACATGAACGAAAGGCTTGAAGTCGATGCCGCGCAACCGACACCATTGTCGTTGCATGCGAGCACGGCCGAGGTCGAGATTGGGCAGGCGGGGTTGTTCACATACACGACGAGCCGGGTGTCGAACGCCGCCGTCGAACATGTGGACACCGTCGCCGTCCCCGCGCAGGTCGCCGCGTACCTGAACCAAACATCCTTGTAGATCGTCCCCGCACCATTGGCAGTGCAACTGCTCGGAATGCCGTTCGCGCTGTCAGTGGCGTTTGTGCTGTCGAACGAAGTGGCACCGATGGCGGCGGCCACCGCGCCCGCGCAATCATCGTTGGCCGGCGGAGGTGGAGGGGTCGTTGTGTACACCGAGACATCGTCGATAAACCAACTGTCGCCAGCATCATCGCCGTTGGTGCGGAAACGCAAGCGGAACTGGTTGTGGCGGGCTGCCGCCGGAAGCGTGTGCGTGTGGGTCGTGAAGACCGTCTGAACAGTCCCGTCGCTTGTGATCGTGTTGAGGACAACCCAGTCGAGCGAGCTGTTGAGGTATTCGACCGTGAGCGTTTCGCCCGTCTCGACGCCCGAGGACTCGACCTTGTACGACGCGGTCGCGGCGTCCGATCCGCCGAGCAAGATGAAGTTCGTACGAAGTTCATCGTCGTCGTAGGCGTTGACGCCGGTTGAATTCATGACGAGCGAATAGGGGGCGCTGGGCTCGTTCGTTGCCGAGGATGTCACGACGGCTCCGTCGTTGTAGGTCCATCGAGCGCTCGTGAGTGTCCCTGTGGCAAAGGGTTCGGTGAATGGGGCCGCCACTGGTGTGGGACGAGCGAAGTCGCACGAAACGGCGCTCGCGTACGCATTGATTTCGGCGATCGAGAGAGCATCGAGCTTGAGATTGGTGCCGGAGACACCGCCACACCCACCGTTGGCCGAACACATGATGTGGCAGGCCGATGTGCCCTGCGAGTCACAGTGCGTCGCGTCCCAGTTGTGGCCGAGCTCGTGCGCCGAGAGCGAGATGCGGTAGTTCAGCGTCGTCACATAGCGGCTCTCGACGACGCCGTACTGCCCAGAGGTGATCCCCATGCACACGCCGCCCAAGTACGCGAGGCCAATTGTCCCGCCCGAGAAGTTGTAACCAGAGAACATGTGGACAACATCGCGGAAGATCCCTGACTCGGGTGCCGTGGCCCATTTCGTCCCCAGCTCTGTGAGACGGCCGTCGATCGTCGTCGATGCATAGGGATCCGAGATCGTCGAACGAATGACGACAGTCCCAAGTTCGAAGATGATGTTCACATCGCGGTCATAGACGGTGTTGACATTCGAGACAATGAGCTCGACATCGTTGAGCGTTGTTGCCACATTGCTCGCGTTCTTCTGGAAGAACTCGTAGTCGACCTCGCAGGCCAACTCGACCTGGGATGGCGTCGTGCCCGCGATGCCGCCTTCTGCGGATCCCGCGCTCGGAGCACCCGAGAGCGACGAGGCAGTCCGGTACTTCGCCACCGGGAACCCTGGGCGGCCCAACGCGCAGCCGCGTCCGTCGGGAATGGCATCGCTGGCAGCGAAAGAAACATGAGCGCCAGCGGGTGCCGAGGCGACAAAGTCGGTCGTGGGCTGGATCACCCAGGTCGTGCCGTCCTCGAGCCTGACCGTACCGCTAAAGCCCGCACTGAGCAGCGAACCGGTGACGGCAGTTCCGGGTCGTCCCGCGATCTGTCCTCGGTAGGTTCTCACGGCCGGTAGTGTCACAGACTCAATCACACCGCTCCCGCGGTCGACGAGCAGTTGAAACGAGTCGCTGCGGATCGAGTGCTTGAACAGGTCGATCTGCGCGCTGCTGCCAGCAATCGGCGCGTTGAACGCGAACGCGCCTGGGAGATCGGTCGGTAGCACTGGCGCAAACGAGTCGAACCGTGAGAGTTCAGCAATCACGCGCACGCCTTCCTCTGCGCGCACCGCCGTTCGGGGTGGCGTGACGGCACTCGCGTGAAGAACGGCGAGTGTGCCCAGGACTACAACGGAC
>SYGQ01000069.1 GCA_005799475.1 Planctomycetia bacterium
CTTCAAGTGCGTCTGGCCCGGTGGCGTCGCCGAGAGCGGCTTCGGCCGCGTCGCGAATCGTGCGGAGCTTCTCCATCATCGAGCCGGAGTGTAGGAAGTCGTTTCGAGAGCTCCGCGGCGGGAAAGCAGAACCCTCCCCATCAGGGAAGGTCCTGCAATCCGATCCCCATGGAAGCCTCTGGCGGCCCGAACCGCCAACATGAGTGCGGCAACCGCCGCTGCACACCGTCCACCGATCATCGGTGAACTGTCAACCCCGTAAGGGCCCAGCCACTAGAAGAAAGACACAAGGCGCGCCGGTGTTGGCAAGATTCGCAGAATTTCTTTGCCACCTGTGAATCCGCCCCATACCCTGAGTCGCTTCCATGGCAACCCCACGCAGTGGAAACTTTCCCGATACCCAGGCGGTGTGGATCGGCGAGCGTTTGGGCGATGGTGCCGCAGGTCTCAATGAGGTGCGGGCATTTGTCATGACCTGGTACCGGGAGCCGCTCGTCACCTACAGCCGCGCGCTCGGACTCGGTGTGGGACCTCGAATGGCGCCCGACGATCTCGTCCACGGATACTTCGCGAGCAGGCTCGCAGATCCGGACTACTTCGCGTCGTGGTTGAAGAGCGGGCTGCGGCTCCGCCACTGGCTCAAGAACGGCCTGCACTTCTTCGTGCGTGAGGAGATCCGCCGGCAGTCCGCAATCAATCGAGTTGAACCCAGCGGCCTGAATGCTTGGGAGGATGGCGTGCCCCAAGCGGATGACGCGGCCTTCGACAAGCAGTGGGCCATCACAACCTTGAACGGCGCGTCCGATTCAGCGAGGGCGGAGCTCACGCGTCTGGGGCGCCTGGGCGATTGGGATGTGTTCTGGGCCGCACGGGCGCGTGGGGTGTCCTACGAATCGCTCGCCCGTGAACACCAGATCACCGTTGCGCAGGCCAGACAAAAGGTCCACGCCGTGGGAGACAGGCTTCGAAATGCGCTCCGCGATGTGCTCGTGCGAGACGGGGCGAAGCCGAGCGAGGTCACCGAAGACATCCGCAGGATGATGGAAGCGCTTCACGGAGGCCGCGACCATGGGTGAGCGGGTGGGAACCGAAGAGCAGCGCAGGGCGATCAGCCTCTTGGTCGCCATGCTCGGCGACGATGTGAAGCCATTCGAGTTGTTGGCGGCGCATTGTGCTTCAGACGGGGCGGACGCGTGGGTGCGAACCGCGCTCCTGGGGGTTCCGTCGAAGCGTGTGCCCCTCGCGACATGGGAGGACCTCAAGCGCCACTCAAAGCGAGAGTGTGCCCCAGATCGAATCGCCGTAGCCGATGCGGCGGCAATGGCGGGCCTCCTGCGCTACTGCGTATCGATCGCGGGGGCGCTGTGCGATCACGGCGCACTCGTCTCATCGATGCCCCGCGCGGATGTCGAGCGCATGCTCGCGCTCATTGGTCCCCTTCTCCCAGATCCCTGGGCCGAGGTGTTTGCGCAGGCCCTCTCCCGCGCGCGCGCGGTGCAGGTCTAGGTTGTGTAGTCGGCGTTGAGTTCCACATACCGAGTGGTCAGCCCGCATGAGTGGAAGTGGTCTGAGAAGGTCCCCATCCCGAGATCGATCTCAATGGAGACGGTGCTGGCAGTGAATGCCGCGCGCACCTGATCCGCGTCAGCTGGCGCGGGTCCGCCACGCTCGAAGATCGGCACGCCTCCGGCCGACACGCGGATGGCATTGGGGTCGAATGGAACGCCCGCGCGCCCGGCCGCGGCGAGGATCCTGCCCCAGTTCGGATCGCCGCCGGTGACCGCCGTGCGCACGAGCAAACTCGTGGCGATCGTCTGCGCGACGGAAAGGGCGTGCGAGGGCGTTTGTGCTCCCGTGACAGTGACATCAATGCCGCGCTCGAATCCCTCGCCGTCGCGCACAACCATCAGGGCGAGTTCGCGTGCCACCTCGTCCATGGCCCTCGACAGCGGGCCCTCAGGCGCAGTACCGGCAGTGCCGGAGGCGAGCGCGAACACGCTGTCATTGGTGCTCGTGTCGCCGTCGATGGAGATCCGGTGGAACGAATCGTCGACTGATCGCCGGAGCATCAGGTCAAGCGCACGCGCAGTGACCGCCGCATCGGTGGCGATCACGCAGATCATCGTCGCCATGTTCGGATGAATCATCCCCGCGCCCTTAGCCACCCCCGTGACGGTGCATGTTCGGTCGACCCCCGCCTCGCGCCACCCAACGGTGCGCGTCGCCCACTTGGGTCTCGTGTCGGTGGTCATGATGGCCCGCGCGAAATCCTCGCAGCTCCCCCCGGCGAGCGCCGCCACAAGTCCGGGGATGGCGCGTTCGATCTTCTCGATCGGGAGGGGCACGCCGATGACGCCGGTCGAGTTGACGAGGACCTCGTTGGATGCCACGCCAAGCGCGCGGGCGATGGCATCGCACGAGGCTGCGGCGCGCGCCGTCCCCGCAGGCCCGGTCGCAGCATTCGCACAGCCGGAATTGATCATGATCGCGCGGATGCACGACGACGAACTCTCGAGGTGGCGACGCGAGATGCCGATGGGCGCCGCTGCAATCAGGTTGCGGGTAAACACTGCTGCGGCGTTGGCCGGGCCATCGGCGACCAAGAGCGCGAGATCGCTCCCCCCAGACTTCTTGATGCCGGCGGCAACACCGGCGCACTTGAATCCCGCAGGCCATGGGGGGGCGTCGGTCATCACTTCGCGATGTCCAGAGGAGGCGCACCTGTGTCGAGGACCATCGCGACTTCATCGCACGCGGAGTTCCGTGGGCACTTCGCGCAATCCTTCAGAACCTTCTCCGGGAGGATGCTGACGCTCACAGTACGGAACCCGCATCGCGCAAAGAAGTCGGGCGCGCGCGTCAGGACGAACACGCGCGGGATGCCTAGGTCTGCGGCCCACTCAACGAAGTAGCGCGTCAGCGTCGAGCCCAGACCAGATCCCTGATGCCCGGGAGCGACCCCGAGTGAGCGAATCTCGGCGAGCTGCGGGGTGTAGATCCAGAGTGAGCCACATCCGACGACGGTGCCTCCTTCCACCGCGACCGCGAACTCCGAGAGCGTCTCGAGCACTTCGTCGCGGGTGCGCGGGAGGTGTTCCCCCTGCGCGGACCAGTGGGCCACGATGGCGCAGATCGCGTCGAGGTCCTCGACGCGCGCCTCTCGGATGGCGATGGCGTTCGTTGACGGATCGCCATGTCGCCCCAACCCGCGCCGGGCCGCTGCGATGGAGGCCGCGACCTGCTCGGGCGCGGTGCCGCCTTCGACGGAGCGTTTGGCGAGCGCTCGGTCGACCGTCAGGGCGACATACACATCGTCGTCGACACGCGGCTCCACTCGCTGAAACTGCTCGACGGTGAGCGCCTCCAGTGGTTTTGATGCGGCGATCGCCTCACGGACGAGGCGTCCCGCACTGTGGTGTGCGTCTCGGAAGGGGATGCCCTTGCCGACGAGGTAGTCAGCAAGCTCTGTTGCATTGGAGTAGCCACCCTGTGCGGCCTCGCGCGCCCGCTCGCGGTTCACGGTCATGCCATCGATGACTGGGACGGCCATTCGCAGCGAGAGAGAAAGGTGCGCCATCGAGTCGAAGAGCGGCTCCTTGTCTTCCTGGAGGTCCTTGTTGTAAGCAAGGGGCAGCCCCTTGAGGACCGTGAGCATGCCGACAAGGCTCGCGACCTGTCGTCCGGTCTTGCCGCGGATGAGTTCGAGCGCATCAGGATTCTTTTTCTGAGGCATGAGGCTCGAGCCGCTTGTCACTTCCTCGGAAAGTTCCACGAATCCAGCTTCGCTGCTCGAGTAGAAGATCAGGTCTTCCGCAAGGCGCGAGAGGTGGATTGAGCACAGCGAAGCGGCGGCCAGCGTTTCGACCACGAAGTCGCGGTCGCTGACGGCGTCGAGCGAGTTGGCCGTGGGCGAGTCGAAACCGAGGTCTCGTGCGAGGCGCATGCGATCGATCGGATAGGCGGTACCCGCGAGCGCCCCCGAGCCCAGTGGGCATCGTCGCGATCGCGTACGAGCGTCCTCGAAGCGGCCACGGTCGCGCGCGAGCATTTCGACATACGCGAGCGCCCAGTGGGCAAACAGCAGTGGTTGCGCGCGCTGGAGATGCGTGTAGCCGGGAAAGGCGGTCTCGCGCTCGCGGTCGGCGAGCGCGAGGAGTCGTCCTGTCAGGGCGTCGATTTCAGCGATCCGGGCAGCGAGGGCCCTCAGGGTCCACAGCCTGAGGTCGGTCGCCACCTGGTCATTGCGGCTGCGACCGGTGTGCAGCTTCTTCCCGAGGTCGCCGACGCGCGCCACCAGTTCGCGCTCGACCCACGAGTGGATGTCCTCGTCGCTCGCCGCGGTCAGTGCGCCTGGCGTGTCGGTGCCGTGGCGAAGGACTTCGCCGAGTGCGACAATGAGGGCGCTCGCCTCAGCATGCGAGAGCACCCGCGCCCGTTCGAGCGCCCGGGCCCATGCCACGCTGCCCTCGATGTCCTCGCGCAGGAGCGTCCTGTCGAAGGCGAGCGAGTTGTTGAACTCGAGAAAGACGGGGTCTGACCCCTTGGAGAATCGGCCGGCCCAGGTGACTGTCATCGATGGGCCTTCGCGCCGCCGCCACAGGACACCGGGTACGCACCGTCGGTGCCGCGCGCGTCGCGCAGCGCGCGGATGCGCGAGGGCAAGGAGAAAAGCCGGATGAATCCTTCGGCGTGCGTCTGGTCGTAGACCTCGTCAGCGCCGAAGGTGGCGAACTCCTGACTGTAGAGCGAGTTCGGGCTCCGGCGGCCGGTGATGGTCACGGTGCCCTTGAAGAGCCGAACGCGGACATCGCCCGTGAGCACGGTCGCCGCATGTTTCGCGCTCGACCAGAGCACTTCGCGAACGGGGGTGAACCAAGTGCCCTCGTACACAATGCGGGCGAAGTCGAGCGCCAGCTTCTGTCGCCACTGGAGCGTCTCTCGGTCGTAGCACAGTTGTTCGAGCCCTCGCAGTGCCTCCATCAGAATCGTGCCGCCTGGAGTTTCGTACGCGCCTCGACTCTTCATGCCGACGAGGCGATTCTCAACGAGATCGATGCGACCGACACCGTGCGTCGAACCGATGCGATTCAGTGCGTCGAGGATGGCGACCGAGTCCATCGGCGCGCCGTCGAGCGCCATGGGGAATCCGGCGGTGAACGAGATCGTGACTTCGCCGCCTGCTTCGGGCGCGTGTCGCGGGTCGCAGGTAAGCATCCAGACATCGTCGGGCGGCGCCTTCCAGGGATCTTCGAGGTCGCCGCCTTCGTGCGAGATGTGCCAGATGTTGGCGTCGCGCGAGTAGATCTTCTGGGCACTTGCGGCGCAGGGGATCGAGCGCACCTGGAGGTAGGCGAGCATCTGCTCGCGGCTCTTGAGATCCCACAGTCGCCACGGTGCGATGACCGGGAGCTGCGGCGCGAGCGCCGCAAACGCGCATTCGAATCGGACCTGATCGTTGCCCTTGCCAGTGCAGCCGTGGCTCAACGCGTCGCAGTCCTCGGTGATGGCGGCGTCGACCTGAGCGCGAGCGATGATCGGTCGCGCGATCGAAGTGCCCAAGAGGTATCGCCCCTCGTACACGGCACCGGTGATCGCCATGGGGTAGGCGAACTCTTCGAGGAACGGGCGACGCAAGTCCTTGATCACGCACTTCGTGGCGCCCGATCGGATCGCCTTGGCCTCGATGCCCTCAAGTTCGCGCGTGCCCTGACCGACATCCGCGACGACGGCGACAACCTCACACCCGTAGGTCTCAACGAGCCAGGGGATGATGCAGGAGGTATCGAGCCCTCCGGAGTAGGCGAGCGAGACACGACGGGGCTTGAATGACGAGGTCATAGTGTTCCTTGGTGGCGAAGCGAGTGAGAAGATGGCTCCCGTCGTGCCGCGAGGGCAACTTCGGGATTCAGGAGCGAGACGAGGAGAGCGTTCTGGAGGTGCATGCGATTCTCCGCCTGATCGAGCACGATCGAAGTGGGAGAGTCGATGACCTCATCGGTCACTTCCTCGCCGCGTCGTGCCGGGAGGCAATGCATGAAGGTTGTGTGTGGTCCTGCCTGGCGCATGAGCGCCCCATCGACGCGATAGGGCGTGAGCGCCGCTGTCTTTTCTGCGGCGATTGCCTCTTCGCCCATCGACACACACACATCGGTGTAGATCGCGCTCGCACCCGCGACCGCGCCGAGGTCTTCGGTGCACACGATCTGGGCGCCGCTTCGGTGCGCGCGCGCGTTCGCGGCCCGGAGAATCTCCTGTGAGGGCGCGTAGGCGCGCGGCGAGATGATGGTCATGCGACCGCCGATGGTGGCGATGGCCTCGATGAGCGAACTGCAGACATTGTTGCCGTCGCCCACCCATGCCAGGTGCAGGCTCTCGACCCTGTGGCCGTGTTCGACGAGCGTGAAGAGGTCGGCCAGCGCTTGGCAGGGGTGATGCTGATCGCTGAGCGCATTCACGATGGGAACATGGCTGCTCGCCGCGAACCGCTCGAGAAGCGCATGGCTCTTGCAACGAATGGCGATGGCATCCGCCCAGCGAGACAGGTTGCCCGCGTAGTCGTGCACACTCTCGCGCGCTCCGATGGGCGTGCCCTCGTGGCTCAGGAAACACACCGCGCCTCCGAGTTTCTGGAATCCAAGTTCGAACGAGACCCGCGTCCGCAGAGATGGTTTTTCGAACAGCAGCACGAGCGATCGTTGCGCAAGGGCACTCGCAAATGCGCCGGGATTCGCCTTGAGGCGCGACGCGAGCGCGAAGAGCCCATGGATCTCGCTCGACGAAAGGTCAGCCACGCGGAGAAGGTCGCGCGTCATGATCGGAGGAGGGCGAGTGGAGGTGGACCTGGTCATGAGTGTGCTCCTGCGCTCGTGGGGGTGCCAACGGCCACGATGCGTGTCCCGACCGGTTCGCCGCGGGAGAGTCGAACGAGGGCGTCGGCGCGCTTCCATGACGCAATGATCACGCAGACGCCCGTCGATGTGGCCGTCTCAAGTGCGCCTCGGACCTTTGGGATCATCCCGCCGCGGATAGTGCCGTTGGTGACGAGGGCGTCGATCGCGGTGGCATCGAGCGTTCCAATCGTTCGTCCATCGCCATCGAGGACACCGTCGACATCGGACAGAAAGAGGAGAGCCCGCGCGCCGACGAGAGATGCCGTGGCGGCCGCGGCATCGTCGGCGTTGATGTTCATGAGGCCGCCCTGCGCGTCCATCCCCACGCTCGAGAGGACCGGGAGGAATCCAGAACCGAGGAGAAGTCGCAGGAGCGTCGCATCGCCCTCCGAGACTTCCCCGACGCAGCCGGGGTCGAACGAGAGGCGAGTGGTCGGCGAGGCGATCGAGGTATGGCCATCGGCGAGAGAGAGTCCGACGGCGCGACAACCGTGCGCCAGCAGCGCGCCGACGAGTTTCTGGTTGACCGATCCGCCGAGGACCGCGCCAATCTCCACCATCTGGTCGGGCGGGGTCACGCGAATGCCCTCTCGTTTCGTCGAGGCCATTCCCAGACGCGAGAGATGTCGATCCACCGCCGAGCCGCCGCCGTGCACGACGATGACTGATCCCGGGCGCGCACGGTGCATGGAGGCGATGGCCGAAGTGACTGACGCGAGGGCCGACGCATCGTCCAGGAGTGCGCCGCCAACCTTCACAACAAGCGGTGGCGTCGGCATCAACTTCGGGCCTCAACAGGCTCGGGCGCATTGCAGCGGCCAAGACCGAGGGCTTCTGGGAATCCAAAGCGGACATTGAGGCACTGGATCGCCTGCCCAGCAGCGCCCTTCAAGAGGTTGTCGATGGCACTGCTGACGATGAGGTGTCGACGCCGCGCATCGACGGCGAGCGCGATGTCGCAGCAGTTCGTTCCTTCCACCGCGCGCACCGAGGGCCAGTGTCCCTCATCGAGCGGCCGGATGAATGGCTCACCCGCATAGGCCTCGCGAAGCGTGTGTCGCACGGACGCGTCGTCGACGCCGTCGTTGAGGGTTGCATGAATCGTGGAGAGGATGCCTCGGTCGAACGGACCCAAGTGCGGCGTGAAGACGAGGTCTGCGCGCACTTCTTGGATCATCTCTGGTTCGTGCCGATGCGAGAACACGCCGTAGGCCTGCTGGCTCACTTCACAGAGCATGGACTTCAGGGCAGGGGACCGACCCGCACCGCTCACACCGCTGGTGCTGTCGACGATGATGGAGCCCTCCTGCACGAGTCCGGCGGCCACGATGGGCTGGAGCGGGAGGATGACGCTTGTTGGGTAGCAGCCAGGGACGGCGACGAGCTGCGCCTGCGAAATCTCGGACCGATGGTGCTCAGGAAGCCCGTACACGGCTTGCGCAAGCCACGATCGATGGGCATGCTCGAAGCCGTAGTAGCGTGGGTAGGCGCGCGAGTCACGCAGTCGAAACGCCGCCGAGAGATCGAGCACGACCATCCCCCGCGCGAGCAACTTCGGCGCGAGTTCATGGCTTGCCTCGTGCGGGGTGGCGAGAATGGCGACATCAGGGGCATCGGCAAGGATCGCCTCGCTCGACGCCCCTTTGACGAGCAGATCGACGACGCCACGGTAGCGCGGGAACAGATGGTCAAACCGCTCGGCGCGCTCGGCGTGCCGGACGGAGCCGAAGAGTCCGACGAGTTCGACGCCCGGATGCTGGCCAAGGAGTCCGACCGCCTCAGCGCCGGCATATCCGGCCGCGCCGACGACGACGGCGCGGATCCTCGGTCGACTCGTGGTGCCATGCGAACCCACGCCCACTGGATGGTTGATTGGAGTCATGGAAAGTTCAGCGTGCGGAACGCGCCAAGAGTCGGTGCGTTGTCGCAGCGCTCTGGTGCGCGACGGCTGTCAGTCGATGCGCCGTCGACTTGGCGTTTGCTGCGGTGGTGCAGGCGAGGAAGATGCAATCATCCCCGGCGATTGTGCCCAAGACGCCGTGAAGAAGCCCGTCCTGAGCGGCGCGGTCGATCTCGATGGCCAACGCGCTTGCTTGGCCAGGCGCGGTGTGCACGACGACCTGGGTGCCACCCGTGGCGACACGCGCCAGCAGTCGACGCACCGTCGCGGCGAAGGCACTCGCGCGGGTGGGCGCCCCGCCAGCGTCGCCGAGGACTCGGTACCCATTCGCGGACTTCACGACACCGAGTTCGCGGAGGTCGCGTGAGAGCGTCGCTTGGGTGGCGTCGATGCCGCGGCGCGCCAGTCGCTGCACGAGCACGGTCTGGTTGGCAGGTCGCTCGGCCTCGATGATGCGAAGGATGTTGTGCTGGCGCTCGGCCTTTCCGGTCATAGCGGATGATTATGCATCGTCATGCATAATGTGTCAAGGCGGTACGCACAAGAACCGCCCTCGGGAAGATGGGCTCTACTTCTGGCTGGCGGCCGGTGCCGCCGCGGGCTGGCTGGGTGCGACCGTCGGCGCTGGCGTCGGGGGTTGCGCCGCCTTGGGAGTGGCCGTTGGTTTCGCCGCCTTGTTGCGCGCGGAGTCGATTTTCGATCGGTCCGGGACGATGATCATTGACATTCTCTTGCCATTGAGGCGCGGTGCGAGTTCAACGCGTCCGATGTCGGAGAGCGTCTGCGCGATCTCTTCCATTCGCTGATCGCCTCGGCCCTTGTAGGCGAGCTCGCGACCGCGGAAGTTCTGCACGAAGACCACCCGGTACCCCTCGAGCAGGAACTGCCTCGCCTGGTTGACGCGGATCTCGACATCATGCGGGTCGATCTTCATCGAGCGGCCGAGGCGCACTTCCTTCATTTCTCCGGCCTTGGACTTGGTCTTGGACTGCTTCTCCTTCTTGGCCTGCTCGTACTTGAACTTGCCAAAGTCCATGATGCGCACGACGGGAGGGCGCGAATCCGCGGCGATCTCCACAAGGTCGAGGCCGGCTTGGGCGGCGCGCTGCTTGGCATCGTCGAGTTCGACGACTCCGACCATCTCGCCATTCTGGTCGATGAGTCTGATTGGGGAAACGCGGATGCGATCGTTGATCCGTGGACCAAAGTCTCGGGAGTCGCGGAAGGGGGGACGGCGATTGAACTGCGAAATGGGGGGATCCTCAGATGGAATGATCGCCACGAGGAGACAGAGTCGCCCCCTGGGCTTGGGTCGGGTTCGATGTTTGGCGGGCCGCGCTCAACCTTCGCTGACGATGGGGAACGCCCATCAGCATGCGGAGGAGTTGGTGGGAAGCATCATGAGTCGCTGGATCTCGTGTCGGGCGCTGGCGTGCTCGGGGACGCCCCGAGCGGGAAGACGATACCACGCGATTGGCCGTTGACCAATGAAAGTGCAAAAAGAGCCATGGAACCCCAGCAGAACTCCCATCCTAGGAAGCCGACGGGGTGCAGAGCACGGCACGGAGGGTGGAGGCCCCACGGGATCGGTACTCACCCTCGATGGCAGCCAAGAACTGGTCGATGGCGAGTTCACCGAGGTTGGCCTCGACGCCGAACGCACGGACGCTAACGGCGCGGTGCTCCGCGTCGCGCGGTCCGACGACCGCGAGGTAAGGGATCTTGAGCTCGCTGGCATCGCGAATCCGGGCCTGAACCCGCTCGTTGCCGGCATCGATCGTGGCGCGCAGTCCCCGAGTCTTGAGCAACGCGAGAACCTCCCGCGCGTACGGCTCGCTCTTGTCGCTGATCGGGAGGACACGGATCTGCTCGGGCGCAAGCCACAGCGGAAACGCTCCCGCGAAGTGCTCGATGAGGACGCCGACGAATCGTTCCATCGACCCGAACGGAGCCCTGTGGATCATCACCGGTCGGTGCTCCTTGTTGTCGGCACCGATGTAGCCCAGATTGAAACGGACAGGCAGGTTGTAATCGACTTGCACCGTGCCAAGTTGCCATGACCGGCCGATGACATCGCGCACGACAAAGTCGATCTTGGGGCCGTAGAACGCGGCTTCGCCCGGTTCTTCGGAGAATGGAACCCCCAACGACTTCGCTGCGGCCCGGCACGCGTCCTCGGCCTTGTCCCAGTTCGCACTCTCGCCCACATACTTGTCGCTGCCTGGGTCGCGCAGTCCGACGCGCACGCGATAGTCGTTCATGCCAAGCGTGCCGAAGATGAGTTTGACGAGCTTGAGGCAGCCGAGCATCTCATCGGCGACCTGATCCTCGCGGCAGAAGAGGTGCGCGTCGTCCTGAGTGAACCCGCGCACCCGAGTCAGTCCGCCGATTTCGCCCGACTGCTCCCAGCGATACACCGTGCCAAACTCCGCCAGTCTCACCGGAAGATCGCGGTACGAGTGCGGCTCGCTCGCGAAGATTCGGATGTGGTGCGGGCAGTTCATCGGCTTGAGCAGGTACCCATCCACATCGCCCTTGGCGAGCCGATTGGACAGGTCTGCGCAGGAGCACCCCTCACTCGCGAGCGCAGTCATTGCATCATGCTCGATGATCGGGGGGTATTGGCTCTCGCGGTAGTAGGGGAAGTGGCCGCTTGTGCGATAGAGATCGAGCTTGCCGATGTGCGGCGTGAACACCTGCGCGTAGCCCTGCTCGCGCAGCGCCTCGCTGATGAACGACTGCAGTTCCTGGCGGACGATCGACCCGCGTGGGGTCCATAGGACGAGCCCTTGCCCAACCATCTCGTCGATGTGAAAGAGCCGCAGTTGCTTCCCGAGCACACGGTGGTCCCGCTTCTTCGCTTCCTCGACCTGCTTGAGGTA
>SYGQ01000001.1 GCA_005799475.1 Planctomycetia bacterium
AGCCCTCCCCACAGGTCATGCCAGAACTTTTCAACGTTCACGGCTTCGGTCCTCCAGAGGGTTTTACCCCTCCTTCAACCTGCCCATGGGTAGATCAACCGGTTTCGCGCCTACCCCATTCGACTTGACGCCCTTGTCAGACTCGGTTTCCCTGCGGCTTCGCGGCGGTACCGCTTAGCCTCGCCGAATAGAGTAACTCGCCAGCTCATTATGCAAAAGGCACGCCACAAGCCTTACGGCCCGTGACCGCTGTGTAAGCACACGGTTTCAGGTGCTTTTTACTCCCCTTGTCGGGGATCTTTTCACCGTTCAGTCGCCTTACTGGTTCACTATCGGTAGTCGAGTAGTACTCAGTCTTGGAGTGTGGTCCCCCCATTTTCAGGCAGGGTTTCACGAGCCCCACCTTACTCAAGGCCATTCACAGTCATGGTCCTACAGGACTTTCACCTTCTGAGGTATGCCTTTCCAGGCATTTCACACCACTTCTGTTTAGATCCGCGTTCGCTCGGCGCTACTTGCGGAGTCGCAATTGCTTTCCTTTCCTACAGCTACTGAGATGTTTCAGTTCGCTGCGTTCGCTCCACACACCCTATACATTCAGGTGCGGGTATCCCTTGCGGGATGGGTTGCCCCATTCGGAGATCCTAGGATCGGTGCTTGGTTACCAGCTCCCCTAGGCATATCGCAGGTTCCTGCGTCCTTCATCGCCTCTCGACGCCAAGGCATCCACCGTGTGCCCTTTCTAGCTTGGCCACGCCTACCGGACTCCGGCTTTCGCCGAAGCGGGAAGACGAGACCAGCCTTCAGGCTGCTCATTCAATCGGTACAAACTTGATTCTCAATACTCGAGATGAATTCTTGACTCGTTTACACTTGCTGTCAAAACCACTACAAAAACAGTGATTCTGACACGCGACATCTGATCCTCACTTGTCAAAGAACGGGCCGAAGCCCGCTGACCAGTCAAAGACTGGCGCAGAAGGGCAAGCATACCGAAACCCGAATGGCTGTCAAGACCGTCGATGTGCGCCTCGATTCCTTGTGGAAAACCCCACGCGCGCCCTAGCGCCGGCGTGTGCTACGAACCGAGGCCTGGTCCACTGGGACCGCCCGGCTTCCCGCCGCCGGCCGTGCCCCCAGCCGAGTCCTTCGCGTCGCCCTTCCCCGGTGCCCCCCCGCTTTTCGTACGGTCGAGGAACTCCGCCTCGAGCGATGCTCGTTCGCTGGATGAACTGTCGCGCTCGACGAAGCGGTGTTCGCGGATGACCTGCCCCGCTGCGTCAGCTCGCTCGAGCACGACGACCGTGCTCTTTCGCGAGCCGCGCTCCGCATCCCTCGTGACATCGTCGAAGATGTCGACGACATACCACGAAGTCTGGAACAGGTCTGGCGTCGATGCGTCGGCGTCGATCTTCGCGACATGGTCACCGGGCGCGCAGGTGGCGACCTGACGATCGACCTTGCCGTCGATGTAGCGATAGAGCTCGATGGTCGCGTGGCGCGCGCTGGTCGATGAGTCGGCCCCTGACGCGCGCAGTACGAAAAACCTTGTTGGATCAGCCACGGTGACGGCGGGTCCCCACTCCGATGCGGCGGTCGAGATCGTGAACTGGTCCGCGCGTGCCTGCTGCCCCTGCACCAAGAGCGTCTTGCGACCGAAGAATGGGTTGTAGCACTCCGCGACGCATCGATATCGGTAGGTCGATCCTGCTTCAACCTTCCAGTCGTGTGTCCATGCGACGACAGAGTCCATGCTGGCAAATGTGACGCTCTCGGGCGCGGGCTGGCTCGCACTCTTTGCATCTGGCGCACTGGGTGCGGGGTACTTCTTCGCGAACTCGGCCGCTTCCTCTTCAAGCTCGCGCTCGGCGCTGCGGAGCTGTTTCGTCAGCCGGATTCGCGCGGCCTTCTCTGCCTCTTCGTTTGCCTTGTCGCCGCCACCCGGGTTGTTCCGCCCCTGGAATCCACCACCGCCACCGAGCCCACCACCGCCGCCACCCTCGCCGCCCTTCTTGCCGCCAGAGCCGCCGTCGGTGCCACCAAATCCGGGGCCTGGGGCACCGCCACTTCCTGGCGTCGGCGGGGCGAGTGGGCCGCCGATCTTCTCAAGCTGAACCCGCAATCGATCGACGACGCGTTGACGGTCGGCGACACGAGTCTTCGCCTTCTTCTTTGCCTTATCCGCTTCGCTTTCGCCTGCGGGGGCCGTCTCTCCAACTGGGTCGGACTCGGTTCCGGGCGCGACGAACTTCCCATTCTTCGTACTGAGAAATGGTGGCTGAAGAACCTCCATCTGGCCTTCGATATCGCTGAGATTTTTGAACACGGTCTCACGCGTCGAGGCGTTGGCCTTGCCAGGGGCGATGTCTGTGCGCCACGACTCCACGCCCGGTACGGGCTCCACCTCGGTCGCGGGCCCCCACGCGCCGTCGGCACCGCGCTGTTGTCGCTCGAACACCACATCGACGACATAAAGCGTGTCGTTGAACCATGGCGCCGGAATCTGCGCGCGGCTTGGGTTCACCGTGGAGTCCTTCCGGCGCAGTTCGTCGCGCATCGCCTGAAGATCGATGCGAGCCCACGGCGTGGTCCATGTGATGTCGCGAGGTGCCCCCTCTGGATACCTCGCCGCGAGGTCCGGCCACTTCTGCACTGTGTCCGGACTCAGCGTGCCATCCGACAGCGCGTCAGGAGTCAGCGCGTCGGTCGTCACCACAACGCCCTCCACGGTCACAGTGGCGAGGCTCGGCTCGTAGTACCACTCATCGGCACGGATCCCCTGCAACGCGATGGACTTCGCCAGCGGCGGCTGGTTCGCCGGAAGGGACCGCGCAGGAGAAATCGGTTCGCTCATTTCAGTCGCGAACGAGTCGACCACCGCCACCATCGTGACCTGCGCGGGCAATTCAATCGTTGATTCGCCTTCGAGCTTGGTCCGTAGTGCCTTCGTGCGCTTCTCGATTTGGGTGGCCACTTGCTGAAGAGGTTGCGGCGAACCCCCCGACTCAACAGCGACTTCCACGAACACCAGTTGCCAGACCACGACACCCGCGAGCGCAAGCCCCGCGGCGGCCGTGAGAAACTTCTCGCAGTTCTGCTCGAGGAAAGAAATCTTCTTGGATGCCATTCTCAGTTCTCCTTCGTCGCGCCCGCGTCGGTACTCGGCGCGCCAGCCAGTTGGCCAGTGGTCTTCAGCAGCGCGCGGACTTCATCGGGCATGAGCGGACCGGTCCACTCGCGCAGCCATACCGACTCGAGCGTGAAGGTCACCCTCGAGACGGGCGCCTCGCCATAGAAGTAGCCCTGCTCGAGTCCCGCAAACGCGTCCGTCGGCGTGACCTCAACATCAGTGATGGCGATGAAGTTTTGCTGTCCGAGCGCGTCGGCCACCCTTGGGATTTCGCTCGTCTCCACCACCATGGTGATCTTGCATGTTGCGACATCGTAGAGTTGGTTTGTCGCCCACCCCTTGAGCGAGCCGGCGTAGTTCAACGCGCCGACGGCTTGCGAGGGATCTACCGACTCACCCGATGGCGAAGCGTCGGCGAGATCCGACGGCGGAGCGTCACCTCCACCACCTTCACCACCGGACCCGGCCGCATCGGATCCTCCTTGGGAGTCGCCCGCGACCTCAGCAGCAGCGGTCACCGGACGGCGCCAGTCCAGCTTGAGAATGGCCTTGATTGGGTTGTGGCGCACGCTCGGATTGCCATTGAGTGATGCGCACGCCGTCAGCACATCTTCGACGATCCAGTACTGAGACTGCATGTCCCAGAGTTCCACCATGGAGGGCTGTCGATCCTCGGGCTTGAGTTGAGCGGTTCTCGCGCCGATGTCTTGGGGGGCGGCATACACGCGCAGTCCATCGGCCGCCTCGGCGTAGAGAGCGATGCGGTAGGCCGTGAGCTCCGCAACAAGTTGCACACGCTCGGACTCCGTGAGCACCGCGTCGGGTGCCTTCTTGAGGTCCGATTGAACAAACCGGACTTGGTGCCGCTGCAACCTCGTCATCACATCTTGCTCTGCTGGAGGGAGTCCTGCTCCGAGGGCTGTGGTCAACAGTCGCTCGTAACCCTCGACAAGCTTCGACACGAACACCCGAGGGAGGTCCGCGCGCTTTGGATCCTTGGCCGCCAACCTCAGGTTGACCAGAGGCGTGTGCACTCCACGATTGTGCGCCACAGCCTTCGCCCGAACCGCGGTTGGATCGACCGCCCCAGATCCCATTCGGGACTTGACAGCCTCCACAAGTTTCTTGCTGACAACGGTGTTTGCAGAGATCGGCGCGCTCCCGGGCACGGTGATCGTGACCGGCGTGCGCTCAAGGTTGTTCAACTCCGAGAGCTTGCCGCCGTACTGAGCCGCGTCGCCGGAGAGCCCGGCGAGCAACTCCGTGCTGAAGTAAATGCCCGCTGCCAAGGCCACCAACGATCCTGTTCCCATGCCAACGATGAGGAAGTGCGCCTTGACCCAAATCGCGGCGTTCTTGAGTGAATCGTTGGATGCGCTTTGGCCGTCTTGGCTCTCCGCATCCTCGGCCTTCGGCTTGCGCTTAACGAGAGACTTCAGGTCGATCTTCAGGTTCATGTGTGAGTCGCCTACTGGGGCTGTTCGCCCGAAGCGTCGGTAGGAACAAGTCCCGCAGGTGTTCGCAAGGTCACTGTAAAAGTCAGCACACCCTCGTACTGCGCATCCTTGTCATCGATCAGCACCGGCATCTTTGGCAGCGGCGCGTCTTTGGCAAGTTCCAACTCAGGCAACTTTTCGTCGGCACCGACGACCTGCGTGCGTTGGCGGCGTCGGTTTCCGTCACTCGAGTTGCCATCGTTCGCGCCAGGGTCGCCAGCGCCTTGTCCGGAGTCGCCGGTCTCGCCTCCGGCTCCGCTGAGCGAGCCACCATTGCCGGGACCATCGACTGTGCCCTTGATTTGGTTGCGCCCCTTGAAGGCGCCGCCACCGGTGGGCCCACCCGATGTGCCTCGTGTCGTCGTGGACGGCGCGCCGCCTCCAGTGCTCGTGTCAGGCGACCCCGGCAAGTCCGACTTCGCGGGGTCCTCGCGACGACCCGCCACAATCTTCGTCCAAGTGGGCACCTTGACGGTGTCTTCGTCGATGCTGTAGGGCACGCCGTCGCGATTCTTGTTTTGGCGCAGCCATCCGAGCACCCCCTCATCGGCGTTGAGGTGACCAGTGGGGTCTCCATTGGACAGGAGCACGCGCACGGAGATATCGATTTGGTGCTTGTTGGCGGCCGCATCGAACCGGCGCTTTCCGGAGAGCGCTTGGAGTTGAACCAGATTGCGTTCCTTCGGCGCGATCCGACGGATTTCGGCCGGATCGCCACTAAGTTCGCCCGCCTTCGGCCTCGCGGCCGCGAGCGCCGAGTAGGCGTCATTCACGAGGTGTGGCCAGACATCCCGATCGTCGAGGAGGCTCGTGAAGTTTGCCGTGGCGGAGTCGTCGGCGACGCGCTGCGCCTCCGAAAGTTGTTTCACAAGGCCACGCCCCTGAGCGATGACATCATCCGCCTCAGCCGCATTCGCCTCGAGATCCCTGAGCGCGCCACGATCAAGCCCCCACCGGAGGAACATCATCGCTGAGCACAGGCAAAGGAGCGCCGCCGTCGCCGCGAACCATGGCGTCTTCGACTTCCAGAGCTTCTCGCGCATGCGGGAAATCGGCGCGAGATTGACCTGCACCCTCGCGATCCCAAGGCCTTGCAGGGCAAGCCCATAGGCACTGAGGAGGTTGATCGAGTGCGCGGCAAAGGCGGCTGGGTCTGGCCCCGCGAGCTCAATCCGCTTGAACTCTTCCATTCGCTTGACCTCGAGCTTGAGGTCGCCAGCGATCTTCGTGCGCAGGCCGGAAATCTTGAGGGTGGAACCGATGCCGACAGCCG
>SYGQ01000070.1 GCA_005799475.1 Planctomycetia bacterium
CTCCTCTTCGATGTCGGTCACCAGTGCTACACCCACAAACTCTTGACCGGCCGACAGCATCTCCTCCCACGCCTCCGCCAGCGCGGCGGCATGGCTGGATTCCCCGAACCACGCGAATCCCCCTATGACTTGTTCTCGGTGGGTCACGCGGGAACGGCGATCCCGACCGCGGTCGGCATGGCTCGTGGCGATGCCCTCATGGAAGAGGGATGGAGCCCCGAAACGCCGCGCGGCCGCCGCGTGGTCTCCCTGATCGGCGATGCGTCCATCGTGAACGGCGTGGCGATGGAAGGGCTCAACAACGCGGGAACACTCAAGCGACAGTTCCTCGTCATCCTGAACGACAACGGGATGAGCATCGCGAAGCCCCAGGGGGCGGTCGCGGCCTACTTCGACCGGCTCAGGATGTCCCACACCTACGGCGAGTTCAAGCGACGGGCGAAGGCGATGGCAGGCCACATGCCCGGCGGCGAGTCGCTCAAGGGGCTCTACCACCGAATGGGCGAGTCATCCAAAGCGTTCATTGCTGAGAACCACTGGTTTGAGCACTTTGGACTCGTCACGGTGGGGCCGATCGACGGCCACGATCTACCGACACTCATTGACTTCCTCAACGAAGCGAGGCACTTCGATCGACCCATGGTGCTCCATGTGAAGACGATTAAGGGCCGCGGCTATGAATTCGCCGAGAAAGACGCCACCGCGTTCCACTCCCCGAGCGCGTTCAAGATTGAAACCCTCGAGAACGAGGGCTGTCGCGTCGAGGTCAAGAGGGGCGGGCGCTCCTTCACGGCGGCGTTCGGCGATGTCATGCGCGATCTCTTGGCGCGCGACCCGAAGGTCGTTGCGTGCACCGCCGCGATGCCCGACGGCACTGGAATCAACAAGGTCATCGACGAGTATCCCACGCGAGTCATCGACAGCGGCATCTGCGAGAGCCATGCGATGGACATGATGGCCGGCTTCGCGAAGACGGGTTGGAAGCCATTCTTCGCGGTCTACTCGACCTTCCTGCAGAGGGCCTTTGATCAAGCGTTCCAGGAGGGCGCGCTTCAGGGACTGCCGATCCGGCTGTGCCTTGATCGAGCCGGTTTGGTCGGCGGTGATGGCGCGGTGCACCACGGATTCTGCGACATTTCGCTTCTGGCGACTCTCCCCAACGCGTGCATCATGGCGGCGATGGACGAGCCAAGCCTGCGCGGCGCCATCGACTTCATGGCGGGTTGGTCCGAGGGCATCTCGTCCGTGCGGTACCCACGCGACTCGGTGAGCGAACGGTTCACGGCCTCCGCCTGCCCCGCGTTTGTGCTCGGACGGGCGCGCGCGCTCGCGACGCATGCTGATCCCGAGGCGGCCATCCTTGGGTTCGGCGTTTCCGTGATCGACGCGGCAGCGGCCATTGACGAACTCGGCGGCGAATTCGCGGTCGAACTCTACGACGCACGATTCGCCAAGCCTGTCGACGGTGAACTACTCGAGCGATTGCTCAGTGCCGGAGTGCCAATCGTGACGGTTGAGGACCACTCCATTCGCGGCGGGTTTGGTTCGTGCGTCCTCGAAGAGTGCAATCGACGCGGCCTCGACACGCGGCTCGTCACGAGGCTCGGCCTGCCGGATCGGTGGATTCATCAGGGCGAACGCAAGGAGCAACTCGCCGAAGCTGGGATTGACTCGCACGCCATCGCGCGCACCGTGCGCGCCCTCGTGGAGGCGCAGCGCGCACGACGAGATGCCTTGACCGCGCACGCGGCGGCCAAGTAGACCGCGCGCGGCCTCTGGTGCCGCCAGAACTTTGGAACCACTTTTCGATGGCGTCGCGGATCGTCGTAGCGTGGCACGATGTCCGGTCGACAACTCGAGATTGCGCGCGCGGGCGAGGTGGCAGCCGAGGCCCATCTGGTGCGGGCGGGATTCATTCCCGTGGCGCGAAATGTCCGAGTTGGACGCGATGAAGCGGACCTCGTGATGCGCGATCCCGACGGGCGAACGATGGTGGTGGTCGAGGTGAAGACGAGGACCCGTTCATCGGTGTGGCCGGAAGAACGCATCGACCGCGCCAAGCAGTTCCACCTCCGAAGGATCGCTCGGACGCTCGCGGCCCGAACTCCGTCAGGCACCCCTTGGCGGATTGACGCGATCGGCGTCACCCTCATCGGCGATGCCCCCGCCGTGATCGTGCACCACACAAACGCGGTCGAAGGTCAAGCCTTGGGGAGATAGCGATGCCACGCGATGTCGGTGAGGCGCCTCGTCATCTGTTTGATGTCAGTCGTCACCCACCGATCCCGTAACTTCGCGAGGTAGCGGTACTGCTCGCGCTTGCCGCGCTGCTCTTCGAGCGCGAGCCGGATCTGCCGCTGGAGGATCGGGTCAAACAGCCCTCGACCCTGCGCCGACTGGATCCGCACCACGCAGTACCAGGTGACACCCGACGGTTTGCGATGGGCGGCGGTCAGCGCGCCCGTCGTCGAGGCCTTGAGAAGCGACTTGATATCGTCAGCGAACTCAAGACCGTCAATCCCATTGGCTGGGAGGTCGAACTTTGTCCAGATGCCGTCATCAGGCAGCGCGAGTGCCTTGGCGATCTCCGCGAACGACTCGCCGCGCGCGATTCGGGTCTCGACATCCTTGAGCCGCTCCACCTCCGAAGCGGCCACCTGAATCCTGCCAATCCAGATGACCGGCGCGGGATTGAACTCTTTCTCGAACCTGACATACTCGCGCTCGATATCGCGCCAGCTCACGATGGTGCGCGGCTTCACGCGGCGGCGAAGCAGATCCTGCGCCAACGCCTCATCGCGCTTCTCTCGCAAGTACTCCTCCATCGACATCCCGAACTGGTCCTGAAGGGTTTGGCTCGCCTGCGCGAGGTTGCCTCCATACCCGGCGACCGTCTGCTGTTGGACGGAGTCCAGCCAGGCAAGGATCCCCAACTGCATGTCAGGAGTCAGCATTCCCTCGGCCTCGGCGATGATGAGTTCGTTGTTGATGTACTGCTCGAAGCGCTCGGCCACGAGATTCTCGATCATCATCTTTGCCGTCACCTGAGGATTCTCGGCCACGATGCGCAGGATGCGATCCTCCACCGATTGAAGGAACTGGCTCGCGTAGACGGCGCGACCGTTGATCTGGCCGACGAGACTGTCGACGGTCCAGCGCTGCCCCGGCTGCACACGGATCTCTTCTCGTGACGCCACGGGAATGTCCACTTCCTTACCGTCGGGACCTTGCTCGACCCGCGATGTCGTTGTCGTCACTCTCTCGGCGCCGTCATCCGACGACTCCACCGTCTCCGTCACGACGCGCTCTGGAGCGAACACTTCCGATGGCACCAAGATCGCGGTCGACGAGGCCATCATGGGCAACGAGAAGTCGGCGGCCGAGACTTCCGGTGCGGTGTCAGGACGATCGACAAGCGAGCGGCAGCTCGGCAGTGCGATCACCGCAGCGCACAGGCCTGCACAAGAGAGCTGGCTCAATGGCATCGCCGGAGTCTAGGTCCTACGGTCTATACTCGTGGAGAACGGACAGAACGATGGCGAACGAAACACCAAACATCCATGTCGACAGCGACTGGAAGGCGCAAGCCGAGGCCGAGCGCGAGCGACTTCAGAAACTCGATGCCGCTCACGCGAAGGGGCAACCCGCCGCTGCGGCGTTCCCCCCTGCGGACCTCCGGAGTCTGGTTGGTCTTCTTGCCACGCAGGCGCTCGGCGGTCTTGGTGCCTACGGTGACCCGAAGACCAACCGGGTCATGGTGGACCTTGATCAGGCGCAGTTCGCCATCGACCTCCTCGCCGTGCTTGAGGCGAAGACGAAAGGCAATCTCTCGACCGAGGAGGCCGCTGAACTGACGGCCATTCTCGCCGAACTCCGGAGTCGGTTTGTCCAGATTTCGAAACTCGTGGCTGCGCAGCACGCGGAAGCGGGCGGACGCATTGCTCCGACACCCTCTGCCGCCGCAGAAGCATCGCCGGCGAGCCCGACCAAGCCCAAACTCATCATTCCGAGCTAGGGCGTCGCCGCGCCGCGCGCTGCGGCCGTGAACAACACGATCCGCCCCACCATCACGGCACTCATTCCCAATTGCATGACGGCGAGAACGACCGGCGCCGCGACCTCGGGCCACGACGACTGGCGACGCGAAGGGTCTTCCGTGTCTCCCGCGGCGACGAGGAGCGGGAGGAACATCAGGATCGGAAGGTCGATGTATCGCTCGAAACACTGCGTGTTCGCCGTCGCCGCGGCGACGAACGAGAGCATCGCGAGCACGAGGAGTCGGCCATCGCGATGCTGCCATGCGCGCGAAATGAGGGCCGCGAGGACCGCTCCACCGAGACCGGCGAGAGCGATGACGACCACGCTGTGCCCCATGGGAGAAGGGAACGATTCGATCACGCTCCAGATCGGTCCGCCCCACCTGCCGGACTCGCGCGCGTAGTCCGTTTGTGGCAAGAGACCCACGAGGAGCCCTGCGCCAAGGCCTACGACGGGGACTCGCCATGGACCGTGACGATCTGATGTGACATGTGTCACCACGAGCCAAGGGCTTCCCCACAATCCGAGCAGGGCAAGGAAGAGCGAGGGGGTCGCCCAGTTCGCCCCTGCGGCGTGCTGCGCCCGGAACGATGGCGGCACCAGACCGCCCCAAATCGCCACAAGCCCTGCGAGGACAGCCAGTGGAAGCGCGATCGCCAGAACCCATGCGATCCAGTGCCCTGGACTCCAAGCCTGATGCGAAGACCTCCAACGAATCACCCCGAGCGCCGCAATCGGGGCGACCATCCACACGGAAGGCTGCCGGACGAAGACGGCGAGCGTCGCAAGCACGCCGATCGCAGCGAGCCTGCCAACGCTTGGCGTCGGCCCGAGAATGAGAGCGAGCGCACCAAACTGGAGCATCCACGCCGCAACATCCGTCGTAAGCCAAATGCTGCCACCGAGGAAGTAAGGCGACAGGAGAAGCGGCATCGTCCATCCCAGCGCGTGCCAGCGCGGCATGGAACGACCTAGCGCCGCGCAGACCGTCACCGCCAGTACAAGCCCGCAGAGACTCGAGACCAGTTGGAGTCCCAAGAGCGAATCCACCCCGGCAACGCGCACCACGGCGAGTACGGTGTGGAATCCGGGGCTCGTGGCTGACGGGTAGTCCTTGAGCAGCTCGCTCGGCGTCCGCGAGCCTGGATCTCCCCTCAAACTGGCCGCAATCTCGTCGATGACCACGGCGTGATGATGGTCCTGGTCGTAGGCCTCGCTGCCCTCATGCGATTGCATGAGGATGGCGCCCCACACCAGAACGAGGTACGCGATGCCGACGACGGCGCAGGGCTGGAGTCGATCGCGCAGAGTCCTCGTGTGACCGGCCATTGCTGGCTAGACCACAAGGAGCACGCGCCGAATGACTGAGTCGACCGCCTCGCTGTACAGCGCTCCGTAGACCCCCAGCACGAACAGCCCGACGGCCCACGCAAGTACGCGATCGTCGCGCAACGCGGCCAGTGGTGAGTCACTTTCTCCATCGATCGCTCGTCGATAGAAGCGATGGACAGCCATGAGAACAAGCGGACTCAGGAGCGCGAGCGCGAGGCTGCGCGTTCCGAAGAGCGACATCGCGTGCGCGCTGAGGGTGTACATCAGATACATCAGCACCGTCATGCCCCCGCTCACACTCAGGAGCCAGTTCAACTCCGCGAGGCTTCCGTATTGCGCCCGCTGCGACCACTCAGAACCGGCTTCCTTCGCGGCCGCGGTGAGGTCACAGGTGCGCTTGATGAATCCCAAGTATGTCGTGAGGAAGAACACGCAAAGAAGGAGCCAGATCGACACGGGCACCGAGATCGCCACGGCCCCGGCGATCGCACGGAGGCAGAATCCACACGCGATCGTCCCCACATCCACGAAGCCGACACGCTTGAGCCCAGCGTTGTAGAGCACCTGAAGGAGGAGATAGAGCGCAATGACCCAGGCCACGGGCTCGCCCGCGAGTCGGCCCACCGCGAGCGAGACGATGGCGAGCCCGACGCCGATCGCGATAGCGGTCGCGCTTCCCATCGCCCCGCTCGCAACCGGTCGCATCCGCTTGCGGGGGTGCAAGCGATCTTCTGCGGCATCAAGCGCATCATTGATCGCGTACCAACCACTCGCGGCGAGACAGAATGCGGCGAAGGCGATCACGGAGTCCACGAGCATCGCGTTGAGCGACTCGGCGGAGGCCCCGCGCCCGGCACCGCCAAGCCAAAACACTAGTGGCGCCGCCACGAAGACATTCTTGACCCAGTCGCCGGGCCGGAGGAGACGCAGGACAGCGACCGTCATGGGAGGATTATCGGCTCGCGCGCAAGAAAATCGCCACTAATGAGATCCACTCATCAGACAAGTTCGCAGAGCACCGTGTCGGCAAGGAGCAGGCCGCTCGCCGAGAGACGCAACGCGCTTGCATCCCGCACGAGCAGTCCCTCGCGCGTGAAGCGGGCCAACGCGTGCCGGCGCGCGGGCCCCCTCGACCCGACGGTCAGCAACGACTCAACGCGGTCGAGCGGGATCCCGTCGATGAGACGCAGGCCCAGCATGAACACCTCACCCACCCGAGCGTCGTCGTCGAGCACTTCAATGTCCTGCACACTCGCCAGAGGCCCCTCGCTGAGCCAGTCCGAGAGCCGAGGAACATTCTTCCACCGCACGCCGCTCGCGTGCGCGCTGGCGCTCGGGCCCAATGCCCACCAGTCAGCGTTTTCCCAGTACAGAAGGTTGTGTCGGCAGCGGTGGCCTCGCCGCCCCCAATTGCTGATCTCGTATCGCTCGAACCCAGCCGCAGCGAGACGACCGCACGCGGCGGCGCACTGGGCAACCTCCAGTTCCTCCGCCAACTTCGTCACTTTGCCCGTGCGCAGTTTCACGGCGAGGGGGGTATTGGGTTCGTACACGAGCCCGTACGCACTGATGTGGTCCGGCTTGAGCGCGATCGTGCGGTCGAGATCCAGTTCCCACTGCTCGATCGTGCTGCCGGGGATGCCATAGATCAGATCCAGGTTGATAGACGGAATCCCCGCCTCTCGGAGAAGACCAACGGCACGCGCCACGGACTCGGGATGATGCCAGCGCTCCAAGGTCGACAGCAGTGCCGGATCGAACGACTGGGCACCGAGGCTCACTCTCGTGGCACCGGACTCCATGAGCGCACGCGCCATGGGCGCGTTGACGGTCTCGGGATTGGCCTCGACCGTGAACTCGGCGCCGTCGATCATCGCGAATCGGCGACGCAGTCCCGAGATCATGCGTCGAACGAGGGACTCGCCAATCAGCGTGGGCGTGCCTCCCCCAATGAAGACTGTCTCCAACGGTTCAACGATGAACTTCAGGGCCTCGTCCATTTCCGACTCGAGCCTCTCGACGAATGCCTCAGCCCGATCTTCGCTATCGACGATGGAGTAGAAGTCACAGTAATGGCACTTGTGTGCACAGAACGGCACATGGACATAGAGCGCACGGAACCGCGGCGCCCCTGCGTGAGTGAGGGCGTCGACGGCGGTGCGTCGCGGTGATTTCCCGCCGATGCTGAGGGCGACTCGTTCCAAGGGCCACAAGGTATCGGCGCGAACTGGAAACGCCCCCCCGCTAGACTCGAACCGTGACCCCCGCCCCCTTATCGCGAAGTACGAATACCGCCGTTGTCGGGCTCCAATGGGGCGATGAAGGCAAGGGGAAGATCGTCGACCTATTGACATCGCAACACGATGTGATCGTCCGCTACAACGGCGGGGCCAACGCGGGCCACACCGTCGAGGTCGGCGGCGAGCGATACGCGCTTCACCTCATTCCGTCAGGGATCCTGAACCCAGGAAAACTTAATGTGATCGGCAACGGGGTCGTCGTTGATCCTGAGAAGCTGCTCGAAGAGATGGACCGCCTGCGAGCGCGCGGCGTCTGCGTGGGGGACAACCTCAAGGTTTCCGACCGCGCTCATGTGGTGATGCCCTACCACAAGGAACAGGACGCGGCGCTCGAAGAGTTCCTCGCTGGGGTCGCCAGCGACGAGCGGGGATCACTGGCGATCGGCACCACGCGACGCGGGATCGGCCCGACCTACGCCGACAAGATCCAACGATCAACCGCGATCCGCATGGGAGACCTGCTCGATGGCGCGCATCTGCATGACCGGCTCCGCGTGATCTGCCGACTCCGCTCCGCAGAACTCAAGGCACTCGGCGTCAACACCGAACCGCTGGACCCCGACGCCTTGGCGACAAAGTTTGCGGCCTTGGGCGAGCAACTCAAGCCCAACGTCACGGACACTGTGTATGCGCTCCACGGGGCGCTCGCTCAGGGCAAGTCGCTGCTCTTCGAGGGGGCCAACGCCTGCCTTCTCGACATTGACCACGGGACCTACCCCTTCGTCACGAGTAGCAACTGCTCGTCGCTTGGCATTCCACCTGGCACAGGCGTCCCTGGTGCGCACATTCACCGGATCCTCGGCATCATGAAGGCGTACACGAGCCGAGTCGGTGCGGGTCCGTTCCCAACGGAACTCCATGACGAGACGGGCCGCCTCATCCGCGAGCGCGGGCGCGAGTACGGGACGACGACCGGACGCCCTCGGCGCGTCGGGTGGCTCGACCTCGTGGCGGTGAAGTACAGCGCCATGATTTGCGGCGCGACGGCCGTGGCGTGCACGCTCTTGGATGTGCTCACCGGGTTCGACGAACTCAAGGTGTGCACCTCGTATCGGATGCGCGATGGTTCGGAGAACGACCGCTTTCTCCCCGATGCGCGCATGCTCGCACAGGCCACGCCGATCTACCGGTCATTCCTAGGGTGGGACGAGGAGATCCGTGATGTGGCCGATCGCGCGTCGCTCCCGGCCAATGCCGCGCGCTACATCGAGTTCATCGAAGAGGCCCTCAACCTCCCCATCACGATGATTGGGGTCGGTCCGGACCGACGCCACACGCTCGTACACGCCTGAACTGCCGGCGCGCCGCTACTGGTCGCACATGAATGCGGCGAGCTTCACGCACGCCTCGTCCCAGGCAATCGTGCAACACTCGGGCATCATCTTGCCGCAGATGAGCGCACAACACGAACCTTGACTGCAGTAGGGAGTCGTGTGCGGCGTGAAGCACGATCCCGTCGTCGGGTCGCCGCACCCTGGGGCGTCGCACACGCGACACTCCTCTTGGGCGAGGGCAGCGCACTGCGAATCCCACGACACCGCGCAACAAGTCGGCGCCAACTGGCAGACGGCATCGCAGCACTTGAGCACGCTGCACGCGGGCGAAAAATGCGGGATACAACAGTTGCCCGCGTCAGGGTCACCGCACTGCGGCGGAGGGCAGGCGGGGGTCTCACCCTTGACGCAGAGGGCGCGCGCGAGATTCGCGCATGTGACATCCCACGCCGTGTCGCAGCAGTACTCGTCTTGAGCGCACACAAGTCCGCAACAGGCCTCATCGCGGCAGTTGGGAGTGGCATGCGCCTCGCAGCAGTCCCCAGCGCACAGATCGCCACAGGGCCGCGTGCACCCACAGTCGGCGATTCCTGCCGCCTCCGACGCGCAGGTCGCGTCCCACGCCATGTCGCAGCAGACCGCGTCGATCTTGCACACGGCTTCACAGCACGCGCTCGAGCGACATGCCGGGTTGTTCGGGTGTGCGGTGCAGCAGTCGCCCGCGAGCGCATCGCCACACTCTTCAGTGGGCTCGCACGCCGACTCGGCCTGCGCCATGGTGGCGCACGCACTGTCCCAGAGGGTTTCACAACAGAACGAGTCCAGTCGGCACACCGTCACGCAACACATCCCGTCCGAACAGCCAGGATTCGAATGCGCTGACAAGCAACTTCCGGCATCGTCATTGCCGCAGCCGCGACCGCAGCGCTGGTATGCGAACTTCACACAGTCGTAATCCCATCCGACGCTGCAGCAGTACGGATCCTGCGCGCACACCGCGGCGCAACAGAACTGGTCATCGCAGAATGGCGCGTCGTGAGGGAGCAGGCACTCACCGTTCGCCGAGCTTCCGCATCCGGGGAATCCGCCGCAGATGCCGCGAGCGAGTGAGGCACACTCCTGGTCCCAGATCACGACACAGCAGTTGGCATCCGAGAAACACACCGCGCTCGCGCAGGCAATGTCATCGCACGCCGGGTTTTCGTGCGCCTCAAAGCACGACCCCGTGCAAGGGATGTTCCAGTCGGGGTCCGGACGGCAGCGTTGATTCGCGATGGAGACGCACCCCGAGTCCCACGCCGTCGTGCAGCACTCGGGGTCGACGAAACAGACAGCGTTGCAGCACGAGGCATCGATGGACCCGGGTGTCGGATGCACCGTGAATGGCGAGTCCACGCCTGGGCAGCCGCCGACGGAAATGCAGACATACCCAACGAGGTCGGCGCACATCTGGTCCCAGGCGATCCGGCAGCAATTGGGCTCGATGCTGCACACGGCGGTCGAACAGTCGAGGTCCGCGCATCCCTTCTGGGGGTGCGCCACGAGGCAGTCGCCGCGCCCTTGCGCCCCGGTGGGCAGCGTGCAGCCGATTCCCAACTCAGCGAAGACCATCGCCTCCCCGACGCAGATCGCGTCCCACTGGACTGTGCAGCAATAGGTGTCGTAGAGCTCGCAAATCGTCCCGCAGCAACCCGGGTCGTCGCAGCCCCTGAGGAAGCTGGCGACGAAGCAAGTCCGCCCCCCCGCATGGGCGCAGTTGTCGCCGTCGGGCACGCAGGAAGCCTCGGCCTCGGTCGCGCAATTGCCATCCCACGCAACCTCGCAGCAGAATGGATCCCTCGCGCAGACAAGGAGGCAGCACACCGCGTCATCGCACGCAGGTGTCTTGTGCGGCTGGCGGCACGGGCCCGCGAAGACTTCGCCGCAGCCTTCGCACAAGAGCGTCACTTGGGCCACACAGTCGGCGTCCCACCCAGTCGTGCAGCATGCTGGATCGGCGGCGCACACGCGGTCACAGCAAGCCGGGTCCGCGCAGCCGGGATCGACATGTTCCACAAGGCAGTTGCCCGTCGCACCCTTGCACACCGGGTTCGTCGCGCACAGGGCGTCGGCGGCAGCCACGCATGAAGCATCCCAGGTCACGCCACAACAGAATGGGTCGGAATTGCAGACAGCGTTGCAGCAGACGAGCGAGGCGCACCCAGGCACCTCATGCACCTCAAAGCACGGTGCCGTCGCGCCACCTGTGCCGCACGGGCACGACACATCGACGCAATACTGGAGCACACCATTGACGCACTGGACATCCCACACAATCTCGCAGCAGAATGGGTCAAGTCCGCACACCGTCTCGCAGCACTTTGCGTCCCGGCAGAAGGGATTCCCGTGCGTGAGGCAGCAGTCTCCGGCCGTCACGCTCCCGCAATCGGCCTCCTGACACAGCAGCGACGCCCGCTCGACGCAGACGGCATCCCACACGACGCTACAGCATGCCGGGTCGACCACGCACACCGTGCTGCAGCACGAGGCGTCGTTGCAACACGCGGTGGTGCCAACAAGGAAGCAACTCGGCAGCGCGTCACTCCCACAACTCACGCAGGCCGTCATCGCCACAGCGACACACGCCAAGTCCCACTCGACCACGCAGCACAGCGGCGCTTGCGCACACACGGCATCGCAACACAAGGCCGACGCACAGTACGGCGAACCGTGAGGGAGGAAGCAACCTCCGGTTCCGGGGAGCCCGCACGCGCCGCAGTTGACCGTCGCGATGTCGACGCACGCCTGATCCCACGACAGCATGCAGCAGCTCGGACGCAGCGTGCAGGTGTATTCGCAGCAGTCCCTGTCGGCGCAGAACGGTGTCGCGTGCACTTGGCTACAGAGTCCCGCAGTCGGTGAACCGCAAAACAGCCCCGCCTCGCTGGTCGGATTGATGGCTCCAGGCGTATCGATACCCGTTGTGACGACCTGGTCGAACGCCGAGAGCACCTTGTTGTCGGCGTTGCGAAAAATGTGCCTCGGCGTTTCGAGTGCTCCCGATCCTGGGTCGACCGGGTCGATCTCGAACAACGCACCGTGCGAGTAGATGCACCCGGCGCCCCCCGCGCCGGTGGTGATCGGGCTCCGAACGGCGCTCACGGCATCGAGGACAACATCCCATGGCGGGAGCTGGTTGGGAGGCGGCGGCCCGAACACGGGGGTGAACCGCGTGTCGATGGCGCAGTCCTGATTGCGGTCGATCGCCTGACCGACCGCCGGGACGGCTGTCTTCGCGGTGTAGCCGCTCCCCGAGGGGCGTCGGTAGACGAGCAGCCATGTCGTATTGAGATCGTGCTGCTGTGCGAAGGGGATCGACTGGGGGATCATCTGTGGGACGACGCCCACAGGCACCGGCAAGCTGAATGAACTGTCGATGATGAGAGCGAGACCGTCAGCAGAAAACTCAGCGCCATTCAAGTCAATGACGCGGCGGATGAGCCCGTTGGCCAGCGTCGTCGAGTTGTTCCGAGAGACAAGGATCAGGTAGTAGCCCGCAGTGAACTTGCGCAAGAACGGATAGTCCGAGGGCAGCGGCGACGGGACGCGGAACTCGACATAGCACTGCTGCGGGTCAGCCGGGCTCGGCTGTCCGCTGCGAAGCTCCGATATGGTGAACGCGGGGACGCGCCCCTTGTTCGAGCCGAGCCCGCCCTGCGTCGTGCCCGTGAAACTCACAAGGCGTGTGAGCTGAATCTTGTCGTCGTTGTCGAGGACTCCGTTCCGGTTGATGTCAGCGCACGGCGAGTACTGCCCCTGCGCGACCAACCCCTGCCAAACGACGATGTCGGAGTTGTTCACGAGACTGTCTTGGTTGAGGTCCCCGATGAAGCTGGCCGGGGCGCAGTACTGCGCGGCGGCCGGAGCCACCGCGAATGACAATGCGACCAGCAAGCCTGAGAGGGCCCTGAAACACCACCCCCCAATCAGTTGACGCCCTCGCGGGCCCTGCTGCACAGCCATCACAACTCCTTCGTGCCCAACGATTCGGTCAATCCTAGCGGGGCGTTCCCCAAATCCATCGTCGCATCGGCAACGCACCCAAATGTCCGGCGACGCGCCGAAAAGTCGGCAATGGCCCCTTGAAGGTCCGTTGGCGTGAACTCGGGCCAGAACCGATCCACGAAGAGGATCTCCGCATAGCTCGCCTGCCACAGGAGGAAGTTCGAAAGTCGACGTTGACCGCCGGTGCGGATGAGAAGGTCCAGCTCCGGCAGTCCGGCCGTGGCGAGGTGTCGTGCGATTGAAGCCTCATCGATCGAGTCGACGCTGCGGCTGCCCTTCGAAACTTCGGCGGCGAGCGATCGCGCTGCCGCAGTGATCTCTCCGCGCGCCCCGTAGTTCATCGCAAGCGCCATCGTGATCCGTGTCCCGGCCGCCGTCGCTCGTTCGACCTCATCGAACGCCGCCAAGACTCCACTGGGCATCCCCTCGCGGCTGCCAATGCGCCGAAGTCGAACGCCGCTCTCAATGAGCATGGCACACTCTTCGGCGAGCTTCTCGCAGCAGAGCGTCATGAGGCCATCGATTTCCTCCGTCGGACGACCCCAGTTCTCGCTGGAGAAGGAGTAGAGCGTCAGCGCTTCGACGCCCGAGTCGGCGGCGGCTCGCAACACCGGGCCGATCGCCAAGGCGCCCGCGCGGTGACCCGCGAGCCGCGGCAGACCGCGCTCTTGAGCCCAACGGCCGTTGCCATCCATGATGATGGCGATGTGCCGAGGTGTGTCAACGCGGTGCGCCATGTCACTCCAACACCTTTTCGAACATGAGGATCTTCGGTTGGTCGCCAGGACGATTCACTCCGCTGCGATCCACAACGAGCACGAACCTCGACTCCTCGAGAAGGGTCGCTGGATTCGTTGCGTCCCATACTCCCGTGGCAGGATTGACCGCGACCGCTCGCACCTTGAGGTACACGGTGAACACATCGCTGCGCGTCGTGACGAGGCTCGCGATGCCTTTGAGAAGGGCATGCTGTTCGGCAATGTCGCCGGCCACTGTTGTCCGGCCGTAGCTCGTCGGTTCGACCACGGGGGTGCTCACGAGATCCGCCTGGATGACATCGATCCCCATGCGCTCGGTCGAAAGTTGGGCGCCGAACTGGGTGGTGCCTGATCGCCAACCGATGCCGCCATCGGCGGGAACCGGAACAACCGGAGGAGCGTGGCCGGTGCTCGGCGTGCCCGCAGGCACCGGAGGATCCTCGCTTCCTCGGTAGGGATCTCGTCCCGCGTACGAAATGGACCACGACTTGTTGTCGCTCCAGCTGACGCCAGCAATCGACTCGGCCTCGGGGTCGGGTTCCTGCGCCGTCCCTGCCAGCGACGGCCGGTAGGCGCGATCCATGATCGAAAGTTCACCGACCGAGACGATGCCCCGCTCCCTACGCATCCCCGGATGGAACGGGAACAGTTCCGTCGCCGGCGGCGTCGGGAAGAACCCGCGATCGTCGTACTTGGGGCCATCGGGGGCGAGGGCGGCGGAGGGCATGCGATCGCGATAGTTCACAATCGTCTCGGGAATGCGAACCCGCCACACGCCCGGCGGCGCGATGCCGACGGCACCCCCTGCATTCACGGGGTCCTTGTCGTAGGCGAGTTGCTGCATGTGGGGCATCGCTCGCATCACCTCGATCGGTGCCGTATTGATGTTCACGAGGCCCGGCGTCGCTTTCCCCGCAAACCCCGAAGCGAGGCGAGTGCGCCGCTGGTCGGCCGTGAGCCGCTCCGCGTCGGTCGTCGTCAGATCGAGGTTGGCATCGATCGTCGCCACTCCCGCTCCATCGAGCGTGAATCCGTCGAGGATTGACGCGCCCGCCGGCAACGGCGGCACGAAGCCAACGACACTCAACACGGCCTCGCGAGCGCGATCGTGCCGGAAATGCATCGGCGCGTACTCGTCAGCGGCATCGGCCCCGAAACTCGGGAAGGGCACGATCGGATCATCGTTCGACTTCCTGGCGCCGCTGGACTCGCGCGTGCCCACCATCATCTCGCCTGCGGTGGCGTGCATCTTCCAAACCCCTTGGTCGAGTTTCATGACGGGCCCCCACACGGGCACATCGAACACTTCGCCGACCTGCTCGAACGGTCCGTCCCGTTGAGCCAGGCGCACTGGGTGCTGGTAAAAAGTCAAGGCGCGCGTGGGAATGCCCGCGCCGGTATCGCCAAAGATGTCTGTCGGTACAAGGCCGCCGTCGGGATCGCCCGGCCACGATGCCGGTTGCACCAGCGGCCAGCCCGTGTAAACGCGATCGGCCCCGACAAGCTGCGTCCGCAGCGTAAAGTTCGTCGGCTTGCCGCGCGCCGCGGTTCCAAACGGGGTCTTCGCGCTCACGATGACGATTTTGTCGGGCTCGGTCTTGAGTTCCTGCGCTGTGAACACAACACCCGGGAAGGGCGACGAGTCGCCAGCGACAAGTCCGACATAGTCAGGAAGGCCGCTTCCCGCCTTGACCACCATCGGTTTCGAGTTGGACGCGAAGACGAAGCGTGGCGAACGCTCGTTGGGCGTGATCGCCATGTTGCCGTCGACATCAAGTGTCCAGGGTCGACTCATTCTGGCCCAAGTCATCAAGAAGTCAGCGTTGCCGACGGCCACATGGGCGAAGGTCTGCGTGGCGCTCCCGGGATTGGGCGCCACATACTTTGGCGGCACCATGTAGCCAGCGCCCGAACCAGTCTGGGAGCCCCCGGGCGGCGCGGCTGGTGGCGGATCAAGGAGGCGCTTGATCGTCTCTTTCCATGGATGATCGTGCTCTGGCTGTCCCATCGCGTCGACAAGCGAGAAGTCATTCTCCAAGCGGTCGACAACAACCGTGGCACTCGAATTGGGGTTGTATGGGTCGGCGACCATTCGCACGAGCGCAATGTCCGAATCGTCCTCGTTCGCCGAGTTGATCTTGTCGAGATAGAACTTCGGGTGGAGGTCCCACCGCATCGAGCCCGCCTCCGTGATCGGCTCGCCGCCTGTCTGCTTCGACGCGTTGAAGAGCATCGAGTCCGCGTACACGGTCGACGCGTCCTCGAACATGTCCGATTGTGTTCCACCGACGGGAAAGACTTCGTTCTGTGGGACCGCAGAGAACTCTTGCACCAGCCGTTGCGGAACCACTGCACCGGCGGGCGCACCCGAGGCCTTCATCCACGGGTGTGTCAGGTCGAGCATGGCCATCATCCGAGCGCGGAAGTTGGCATCGTCGGGGAAGGACTTCGGGATCGCGAACACGACCGCGCTCCGTGGCCCTTCTTCCGTGGCGGGCCCAAGGACGGGCGTGAAACCGTAGCCCCACCGACCATCGGCACCTGTCGCGGGCTGAAGGAACTGGAACGATTGACCGAAGGCACGCAGCTGGAACGGCCAGAGTTCGATCGGTTCGTTGTACGGATTGGCGATCTGCACGGCGAGCACGATGCGTGCCGCATCACCGTTGGTTTGGTCGTAGCACACATAGCCGCCGCCGGCACCCGGAACTCCGGCAGGAATCGTCCCCGTCTTCGGGTAGACGACCGCGAAGAACACCTGCACGATGAATGGGTGCTTCTCCTCGCCAATAAAGCTGTAGGTCTCGCTGCCCTCCTGAAGAATGATCCCGCGCTCGGGATGAAGCGGCGGGTCCGTCGGCACATTGAGACCCGCCTGCAGGCGCGGACCATCGCGTGCGGCAAGGATGTTGGCGGCCCAGCTCGCGCATGCGCGCCGAGCCTTGTCGAGGTCGGCGATCTCAGAACCAAACACGCTTGTGCGTGTGTCCACATCGAGGAGCGATCGCTGGAGCACCTTCATCGCGTCGCGGGCGAAGTCGTGCTGCGCCATGAGGAACTGCTGAGCCGTCGCGTGGTCGTCGAAGAGTTCGCGGTTGAGGTCGACCTTCTTGTTCCAGTCGAGGAACTGGCTCCGCGCCAACTCGACATCGGTCTGATCCACAATCCCGTCGCAATTGCCATCGCCAACATTGGCTCCTGGCTGCGCCGGGAACTGCAGCGCGAGGTCGGGCGTCCCCTGCGGCGGCACGCTGCGCGGCGCGGTCACTTCGAGGATGCCGTAACTGGTTTGGTAGAGCGGCCGCCACGAGCGGACTTGCCCGGCAGTCCATGGGTTGTTGACATCGACTGGAGGCGCCGGAGGGAGCGTCCAGAGCCATGGCGGCATGAGTTCATTTCGCGCGCCGCTGACAGTCGTCAACTTGCGTCGGTTGTCGAACAGGAGCTGCCTCGCATCGAGTTGGTCGAAGTATTCACTCGTCTCCTCACGCTGCATCGAGGAGCGCAGAAACTGGAAGTTCTGATCGGCCGCAACGGTGTCCGGATCGATCGCGCGCTCCAGCCGGCTGCGCAGATACGGATTGTTGTGGCCGGCGAAGCCGCGCAACTCCAACTCGTCGGCCATTGTGAACGGATCGAGCTGCTCGACGGGCAATCCGGATGAACCCCGCACGATGGCGTTCCCGCCACTGTCGAAGTATCCATCCACAGCCCCGCCCTGCGCCATCGACTTGAAGTATCGCGTGCGCTCGACATTCGGCTTCAAGAAGTTGGGGAATGCGGGGTTTGCCGCGGCGACACCCGAGTTCGACTCCTTGACGAGGCTCAACTCTCGCAGGACCGTCGGATCCGTGACCGACCCGGGAATCGTGGCCGTCAGCATCGGCGCACCGAATCGAGAAGGCTGAAAGTTGACCGCGATCTGCGGGTAGGCCCCCGTTGTCGCGGTGTTGAATGGCGAGCTGAGGAACCCGACCTCTTCGGAGTTCCCCGCGAGATCTTGCCGACTCACGAGCGCGAGGTCCGACGGTGTGGCTCCAACGGTCGTGGCAGCATCGCTGCGCGTGGCGACATTCACATTGAGCAGCGCGCAGTTGTCCACGACCGAGACGCCGACAACATGCCGCACCGATCGATCGAGCGATGTTGGCGCGAGGAACCAGAAGCTGTCGGTGAATCCATCCCCGTCGGTGTCGCACATCGTTCTCGTGATGATGTTGCGCGGCGAGTCCTTTACGAACTCATCGCCCTTGGGGCCGAACCATTTCAGCCGAAGAAAGTTTGGCAGTGCCTTCGCCGAATCGAGAACGCTCTCCGCGTGCGCGGTCGAGAACCACCCGCCGGGCGTCGTCGCCGGAGCAACCCCGAACGCCAACTGCTGGAATGTGAGCGCCGCATCACCCTGCGGAGTGGACGGGTTTGGATACGGCCCCAACGGCGCGGGTGGTATCGCCCCAATCGTCGTCGGGATCCACAGATTCGCATCGGGCGCCACCGACGGCAGCCACTGCTCGTAGGGAATCTGCAGTCCATACCGGGCTGGCGTGCCGGGAAAGAACTGTGCGGCATTGATTGGCGCCACTGCAGTCAGCGTGTTGGCCGTCACACTTGAGATATCTGTGACGAGTCGCCACCCGTTGCTCGCGGTTGGGATCCATGAAAGGTGCGACCAGTGCGAGAAGGCTGGCATCCCCTGAAAGACGACTCGGACCGGCTCGGTCGAGCGCAACCATCGCGCATCGCCGAACCCGGGATTGCCCACGGGATTCCCCTCGGCGCCGCGGATGTCTCCTGCTGGCGCCGGAGGCGCGTTGTAAGCGTCTGGCCAATTCGTCCACGGCCGGACCTCGTAGGGTGCGAAGTTGTAGCCATCGACGATGCCGTCGGACCCGGGCGCGAGCGTCGAGTTGTTGACCATGTCCAGCGGATCGACGCCGAATCGCGTCTGCGCGCCCGGAATGAACGCGCTTCCCGACACGGGAACATCCGATGTGGGTGACAGTCGCGGGTACGCACTCGACGCAATGCCGCTCCCGACACCCACAAGCGCCGGATCCGCCGAATTCACCGGCTTCACGAAGAGCGCCTGAGCGATCTCTTCGGTCACCCCGTGCGCGATCGGGCCGATTCGGTCCGTTTGGGCGGCCGCCTGCTGCTGCGCGGTCGCCGTCAAGCGGCTGCCCTGCGAACGGCTCACGAATGCCGACGCGAGGATCACGAGCAGCACGAGGATCGACACCACGAGAATCATCGTGCTGCCCCGAGGTGCACCGCGAAGATGTCGTTGCCCTGAGTGGGTCATGGGTGCCTCCGTTACGACACGGGCCTCTGCGGCAGTTCGATGATGAGTTGGACGGTCCGCCCTTGCTCAAGACGCTTCTCTGGGTCGTGGAGGGTCATGGTGATGCGGAGCGCCGTTGGCCAGGGCGTGTAGTCCTGATTCGCGATTGGAACGCCCGCGAGGTTGGTGTAGAACGGCGTGTCGGCGTTGAATCCAAACGCCGCCGTGTAGACCTTCACTGGGACGGATGCTCCCAATGGCTGCGACACCGGCTCCGGGAACAACATGGGAAAGCCCTCGATCGCTTCAGGGAGGATGGGCAGGTGCACATAGAGCGGGTTCCCACCACTGACAAAGTTGTCGCGGTACTCGGTCAATGACATCACGCCGCGGCGCGACTCGGCCTGCGTCGCAGGCGCGTGCGCATCGGGGAAGCCCCACCAAGGGGTCGGCAGCAGCGACGACGGCGTGAAGCCAGGGAACAGGACCGTGCCACCAGGGGTGGCGAGGTAGGTGCGGCCCGTCGCGTTGGCCCAGGTCCAGTCCACCATGAAGCTCGAGCAGTTCGAGGCGAGCGTCGGCGAGGTCAGCATGACATCCAATCGGTGCATGCTTGGCGAACGCTTCTCGCTGCGCACATACCCGCCGACCTGCCCGAACGCGGCCGGCGAACCGAAGAATCCGTTGATCGCACGGGTGCGCCAATTCGCATTCCCAACCGGCGCGAGCACGCGCCGCAAGTCATCGAGATTCATGCTTGTGACATCCACGCGGGAGTTCACGACATCTGGACTGGGACTGAGCGCGCCGTCCATCAAGGTTTGGTGGAGGTTGGCCTGATTGAACAGACTCACCGCCGAATTGGGACCGTAGGTGGGCGTGGTCTGCTGAAAAAGCGTCCGCGTACCGCCGTCGTCGGCCAAGAGCACCGCCTGCCGTGCGAGCGTCCACTCGCGGGCCTCCGGCTGCGTCCCGTTGGTGCGCCCGCCGCCGCCACCGATCCAATACTGATAGTCGAGGCTCGGTCCATCTGCAATCGTGTCGTAGCTCCACGGCGTAAGCGGTCCGAAGTCGAACCCCACCGGATCCGGGCGCAGCGTCTGCGAGGGTCCTTCGGGCACGAGATCCGGCAGCTGAATGCCGTGGCCGTAGATGACCCGGCTGACGGCGCTGCGCGAAAGCCCGTTCCCTGTACCAAGGTCATTGCCCCCAGAAAATCTCGCCGAATCCTGTGTGCCCTTGGCGAAGAAGACGAGTTGGTCAGCGCGGATGACTGCGTCGGGCGGACGCGTCGGATCCAAGAGTGGTGCCGTGGGATTCGAGAGTTGGTTGATGTTGTTGCCAATCTGCACGCACTGGATCAGGAGGACCCCGTCGCGATCGAGCCGGGCGATATCCGTGCGGATCTGTCGCTCGATCGCGCCGATCTCCTGGAGCACGCTGGCGTTGGACTCGCCGATTCCAGCGACCTTGCTCGCGGTCGAAAAAATCTTGCTGGTCGCCGCGATGACGACGAGGAGCAGGCTCACTGCCACCATCAGTTCGACCATGGTGAATGCTCGTGGGCGCATCGTTAGAGTTCCTGCACCGTGGCAAAAACCGGAACGAGCGAGTTGCCTGCCGCGTCAACTCCGGGAATGAACCAGATCGCGCGCACCGCGGGATTGAGCCCGGTCGAGGAGCCATCGGCTCCGTACCCGAGTTGTGAAGGCACGGGCAATGGATCAGGGATCGGCCGCGAGAGCATCACCGGTCCTTCGCGAGTGTTCCGTCGACCACCGACGACCCGATGAACTGTGTTGTACTGATCGACGAGCCACTGGCCTGGATACTGCCAAGTCAGATCGACGGCGAAGTCCACCGGATTGCCGGTCAGAGCGGCCGTCCCTGGAACGATGTGATTGTCGGCGGCCGTGGGCACACTCGCATCGAAACCGCCGGGTGTCCAAGGGGCCACCAACACGATGCCCAGAGGAAGCGGTGGTGTCGCGGAGTTCACGGGCATCGCCGCCTGCGCCACGCTGTAGGGGCGCGGTTCTCCGCCGCTGACGATCCGATAGACGAAGATCGCAACCTGAATGCGGCCCTCAAACCGTCGGAACATGCACTCCCAGTGGTACGCAGGCTTCTTGGAGCCCTGCCCCGCCGTCCCTGGCTGCGGGTAGCCGCGCTCGGCTTGCGTAATGATCACCAGCGGTTCGCCCTCGACGCTCGAGATGGTGTGATCGAAGGGCTGGAAACCGCTCTCGAAGAGCGAGCGGTTGTAGGGAATCCCGTAGAGGGTCGCTCCGGAACCGCCGCCCGCATCTCCGTCTGGCGATTCATTGCCGACCTTACTCACATTGACGGTGCCACCGAGACCACCACCGTCCATCTTGCTTGAGTACAGCGCGCTAAAGACATCGATCGCACCGAGTTCGTCAATCGCGGAGCTGTTCAGGTCGTGGAACAGGAACCCGGGGCGCTTCCAGCGCCAGTCGCCTGGGATGGTGCTCCCGAGTACCAACGAGGAAGTTCCCGATGGCGGCATGATGAAGTCGACTTGACCGAAGTCCTCGTAGGTACCGAACCACTCGGGCTTCAACTTGAGGCGCAGGAGCGCCATCGCGTTGTCGGCGACGATGGGACCCATGATGTCGTCGGCGGCCTGTCGCTGCTGCGCAATGCCCACAGGGAACAGAGCGGAGATGCCGATGATCCCGATGCCGAGAATGAAGACGGCCATCAGCAGCTCGACGAGCGAGAAGGCGCGGCGGACGATCACTTGGGCATCACCTCCGCCACTCCAGTAAATCGATTGAAGTGGATGCGGTCGGCGAACTGGTTGACGAAGTCGGTGCGGGCGGCATTGAGCGTGGCCCATGCCCCGTACCCCTGCCAGTCGGCTGGAGTCCCCTCTTCATGCATGCGCTCGTCGTCGTAGACGGCGAGGAAGAGCGTGTGGTCGCCCAGAGGTTCGTCATTCCCTTCGTCGTACGCGAAGTACTTGCCGTTGCTGCTCCCTGTCGTCGTGCCGATGTCGATCCGCGCGTTTCGATTGAAGTCGATGTAGGGGGCCACAACGGAGGTGTCAGTCCCCGACGCGGTGAGGTTGCCCGTGAGGGAAGGATTCCGAGTGATGGTTGAGCCATCAGCCCCGTAGCGAACAACGACCATGCTCGCGCGCTCCGTGTTCTTGAGTTCGGGCTGTCCGAGCCAGACGGTGTCCTGCCCGATGTCGTTGATGTCCGTGACATCGGCGGCCGACCCGGCGACCTTCACACCCGACGGAAGGAGCCGCGGCGGAACGCCTTCGACGGGCTCGAACTCCTCGATGAGAAGGTCATCGATTCCTGCGGCTGGAAGGACAAGTGTCCAGGCTCCGGCGGTCGCGGCACCTGGGAATCCGATCCGACCGGTCGGCTTGGCGATCACGATCTCCACCTGTTGAGGCTTCGTCTTGTCGACCTGAACGACCCCCGATCCGTCCTTGTACACGGGCTGGCGAACCTTGAACGCCACGAGCACGGTCGAACGGTCCCGAATCGCGATCGCCCGCGCCTGGCCAAGTGCTGCGAGCACATGATTGGTCGCACCCGCGACCTTCGCGTCCTTGGCGATCCGCTGCGCACTCATGGTGACGGTGATCGCCAGAACGGCGATGACGCCGATGACCGCCAACAACTCGGCGAGCGTGAAGGCGCGGCACTTGTGCGTCGCTGCGCTCATGGTCGTGGCAGCGGCTCATAGGAGTAGATGTTGTCTTCGGCGGTGTTGAAGTCGCCGTCGGGTCCACAGGAAACAAAGTATGGGCGACGGTTGCGGCACACGCCGATGGTCTGCTCGTCAATCGTGCGCACGCTGCCATCGTTGGCATCCGTGTAGATCGTTGGATTGGCAAGCTCGGCCTTCGTGGCCGCGCGACCCGGGAAGCAACTCGAGATGCGTCGACCCCATGGGTCCACGAGTTCGCGAATCAGCCCGAGCGCGTTCGCCGGCATTCGGTTGGGCAACCAAGTCGCCGGCAACGGCTCCCCGAGAACGGTGGCGCCGTTCATGGGGACGAAGCGCAGGGCCGACCCGGGGATCTTGGCGAGGATGTCCGCTGACTCCGAACCCGGCGCGGCCAGTTGCTCAAGCAGGATGCAGATGATGTACGCGCTCGTCGCATTCAACTCATAGATGTCGTAGGCCACATTCGGGGTGGTGCCCGTATAGTCGGGAGGTCCACCGCCTCCGGCGGGAACGGCCCGGCGTCCGTACGACATCTCGCGCCCCATCTGTGCCTGCCATGACTCCATGGCCTGTTCAAGAAGTTTGAAGGTCGTCTCAGTCGTTCGACGGTCGTTCGAGGCAAGGACGGCGCTCGTGACAGAAAGCGCGAGTGCCATGAGGATCAGGATGATGCCGATCACGACGACGAGTTCGAGCACGGTGAATGCACGGCGAATGATCATTGGCCGATCTCCACGACATTGTCCTCGTTGAATCCTCCCGCATCGACGCGTGCGGTGAAGTCCGCGTCGCGGTCGGGTCCCATTGAGAAGAGCGCGAACTCGGCGCCGACGAGTCCCTTTGACGTCGTTGTGTCACCGTTGGCATCAGCGAGTCCATCGATGCCGGTCCCGGCCTCGAACCGCTGCGGTCGAAGCACGAAGATGTCGCTCAGATCCCAGCCGAGACCGAGACTCCCAGTGCTGCCTCGCCCGCGCGTCATGCGAGGATCCGCGTTCATGTAGCCCTTGCGGTAGTAGCGAATGGGTTGCCCCCAGTAATCGACGATGCAGCGCGGTGCCGTCTCGATGAAACTGTTGTCGCCCGGGCGAGCAACAATCGGTGCACCACTGGGAGCGAAACCAACCACCGCGCCGAACATCGAGGCATCCTTGAGCTCGAGGTAGGGCCCCAGGGCGCGGCCAGACACATTGGCCAGAGTCGAAGTGTTGGCCGCAACGCCCTGCGGAAGATTTCGTTGCGCGAAGGTGCCCGGTGGCTGTGTGGAATTGAGTGGAGTGAGGTACGACCCCCATGCGCCGTCCTTCAGCGGCGCTCGGATGCCAACCGCAGGAATCTCCTTGGATCCAAGCGAGTTGGCCACTGGAGTTCCGACCGCACCATATCCGTCCTGGTCGCGGCCGCCGGGGCCGATGAGGTACTCCACAAGCGTTGTGATCGAGCAGTAGTTCTGCGGCGTGACCTGTTGGGGGAGCGTCGGTCCGCCGATCACCTGAGGGATCAAGAGGTCGCGCAGGTGTCCGGAAGATCCGACGGCCGACGGCATCGAGGGAGCCGCTCCCAAGACCGGTGGGAAGTAGCCGAGGTCCGTCTTGAACCGGGCAAGTGCACTGGAGATGGACCCCATGAGCGCGCGGGTGCTCGCGGCCTGTGCCGCCTTCGCCGAACTCGAGAGCACCGTCACCAGAATCCCGACCAAGAGCACAATGACCGCCACGACGACGAGCAACTCGACGACCGTGAACGCGCGGATGCCCCGCCCGGTACGCACTAGCCGCCACCCTTGGAGACCGACTCGATCATGGCGACGAGCGGGAGGAAGAGTGCGAGCACGATCGTTCCGACAATGCCGCCGAGGATGACCACCATGAAGGGCTCGAGCAGCGAGAGGAGGCTCGCGACGGCCACATCTACTTCTTCGTCATAGTTGTCGGCGATCTTCATGAGCATGGCATCGAGGTCGCCCGTCTCCTCACCGACATCGATCATGTTCACGACGATGGCGTCACACACTTTCGCCTCGCGCAGCGGCTTGGCGAACGACTCACCCTCGCGAACCGAGTCGTGCACCTTCGTGAGAGCTTTCTCGAAGACATAGTTCCCCGAAGTGTCACGCGTAATGAGAATCGCTTCGAGGATCGGCACACCCGCGGCCACGAGCGTGCCGAGCGTTCGCGTGAACCTCGCGATCGCCGTCTTGCGGATCAACATGCCGATGACCGGGAGTTTCGTGCGAATCACATCCGTGGCCGCACGCCCGAACGCCGTCTTCCTGACCACCTTGAAGAAGAAGAAGATGAGGAAGGGCGAAAACATGACCCAGACCGCGCCGGGGACGCGCTGACCGTCTTCCTGGCCGGCCACCCACTTGCTGGCGGCGATGAGCCACTTCGTCAGCCCAGGGAGTTCCACCTCGAAGTCGTTGAAGATCTCCTGGAACTTCGGGATCACGAAGTACATGATGCCGGTCACGATGGCGACGGCAATCGTGATGACCACGGCCGGATAGATCATGGCGCCGATGATGCGCCGCTTCAGCCGCTGCCCCTTCTCCATGAAGTCGGCGAGCCGCTGCATGATGACATCGAGCACGCCGCCGATCTCGCCGGCGGCCACCATCTTCACATAGAGGGTCGAGAAGACCTTGGGGTGTTGCCCGAAGGCGTCGGAAAGCGACGAACCTGAACTCACCGACTCACAGACCTCGCCGAGCACATTCTTGAGCTTGCCCGGCTTCTGCTGATCTTCCAAAATCTGCAGCGATCGGAGCAGCGGAAGGCCCGCGTCTTGCAGCGTGGACATCTGCCGCGTGAATGTCGTCAGCACCTTCGTGCTCACCCCGCCGATCGAAATGGAGAATCCCTTCTTCTTCTTGCGGTCGAGGTTCGGAGTCTTCTTCTTCTTGGCCGCGCCTTTGCGCTGCTCACGAACGGAGGTCGGAAAGAGTCCGCGCGCGCGAATCTGGCGAATGGCGTCTTCGCTCGAACCCGCCTCGACCATCCCCTTTTCTGTCTTCCCTGCCGCGTTGGCTGCCTCGTAGGCAAAGTTCGCCATGGGTTTCACTCCTCCGTGATCGTCTCGCGGACGACCTCGTCGATGGTGGTCTGACCCTCATAGAGCGCGAGCAATCCCGACTCGCGAAGCGTGCGCATGCCGCGCTTACGCGACTCCGCGCGCAACACGGCCGTGGACGCTTGCTGCATCACCAGTTCGCGGACTTCGTCGTCCATCATCATGATCTCGAAGAGCGCCATGCGCGACTTGTAGCCCGACTTCGTGCACGCGTCGCAGCCTCGGCCGCGGAACAACTGCCGACCCTGCACATCCGCCGGACGAAGATTGAGCTCCATCAGGTGCTCCTCGCTCGGGATGAACTCTTCCTTGCACTGGGTACAAATGCGTCGGACCAGCCGCTGCGCGACGATCGCCTCGATCGTCGCCGTCAAGAGGAAGCTCTCGACGCCGAGATCGAGAAGTCGCAGGATGGAACTCGGCGCGTCGTTGGTGTGGAGCGTCGCAAACACAAGGTGCCCCGTGAGGCTCGCCTGGATGGCGATTTGTGCCGTCTCGAGGTCACGGATTTCGCCGACGAGAATGATGTCGGGATCTTGGCGCAGGAAGGATCGGAGCAGTTTCGCGAAGGTCAACTCCTGATCCATGTTGACCTGGCACTGGACCATCCCTTCGATGTCGTACTCGACCGGATCCTCAGCGGTCAGGATCTTGGTGTCCACTTGGTTGAGCTCACGCAGCGCGGCGTACAGAGTGGTCGTCTTGCCCGAGCCGGTGGGCCCCGTGACGAGCACGATGCCGTTGGGCTTGTTGATGATCATTCGCATCGTTTTGAGCTCGTCGTCGCGAAGCCCGATGCGATCAAGTTCCAATTGCACCGCGGAGCGATCGAGCACACGAAGCACCACCGACTCGCCGAACATCGTGGGCAACACAGCGACACGAAGGTCGATCGGCTCGGCCGAAACGCCTTCGTAGTTGATGCGGCCGTCTTGCGGGAGGCGGCGCTCGGCGATGTTGAGTTTGGCCAAAATCTTGACTCGACTCACGATCGCCATCGCGATGCTCTGCTCTGGATTCTTCATCTCGTAGAGCACGCCGTCGATTCGGTAGCGAAGCTTGAACTCGTCTTCGAAGGGTTCGAGATGGATATCAGAGGCGCGATTGGCGATCGCCTGCATGAGCATGTTGTTCACAAGCCGAATCACCGCGTTGTCGCTCGCGGCATCCTGCAGTGAGGCCATGTCGACCGAGTCGCCGCGACCCTGAAGATTCTTGACCGCCTCGGATCGGTTCACTTCGGAGTAGAGCTCTCCGGTGTCGACCTTTCGTGAATACTCGCGCTTGATGACCTCGTCAATCTCTGCGGCAGGCGCGATGACGACAGTCACCGCGTACCCCGCCATCACATTCATCTTGAGGTTGTCGACGGCCTGGAAGTTCGAGGCGCTCGCGATCGCCACAGTGGCCGACTTCAACTCCTGGTCGACAGCGATGGGGACGACCTTCATCACATTCGCCGTCTCAGAGGAAATGACCCGGAAGACCTCGGCCGGGATCTTCATCGCGACGATGCTGACATAGGCGAACCCGCGTTGCCCTGCGAGGGCGACCGCGAGGTCGTACGCCGTGATGAGCCCCATATCGATCAGCAGTTCCCCGAGCTTCTTCCTGATCTTTGCGGGGTCGTTGGCGCGCGCCTCGATCGCCGCGTGAACCTGCTCCCGCGTGACCTTCCCCATCTTGGTAAGAACTCGACCGATCTTGCGGCCCTTGAGTTCTGACGGATCGATGGCGGCCAGTGATTCTGGCATGGTGTTCACCTCGGATTATACGGCACAACCGCCGTTTCTTGATTCAAAAACCAAGTTTCAATTCTGACATCTGGTATTCGGGAATCTATGTGGCGATTTTCGCATCGTCGTCGTCCCATTCCGGACGGCCGATCTTTCCACCGGCACGGTGAACCTTGTCCCGCAGCGCCCCCGCGTCCTTTGCCTTATCGATCATTTCCTCGGCGTCGATCCGGCCTTCCGTGTACATCCGCCAGAGGTGGTCATCGAGGAGTTGCATTCCAAACTTCTTGCCGGTCTGAATCGCCGAGTCAATGCGGAATGTCTTGTTCTCGCGGATGAGATTCGAGATGGCCGGCGTGACCATGAGGAACTCATATGCCGCCAGTCGTCCCGGCCGATCCTTCCGCACGAGCAGCACCTGGCTGAGTACGGCGATCAAACTTGTTGAGAGCTGCACTCGGATCTGCTCTTGCTGATTGGTTGGGAATGCGTCGATGATTCGGTTGATGGTTCCGGCGGCGCCAGTGGTGTGCAGGGTGCCGAACACAAGGTGGCCCGTTTCAGCCGCACGGATCGCCGCCTCAATCGTTTCGAGGTCTCGCATTTCACCCACGAGGACGACATCGGGGTCCATTCGGAGCACCCGTTTGAGGGCCTCGGTGAAGGATGGGACATCCTCTCCCACTTCGCGCTGGTTGACCACTGACTTCTTGTGGAAGTGATAGAACTCGATCGGGTCTTCGACCGTCACGATGTGGCGCTCGAAACTCTGATTGATGTGGTCGATCATTGTGGCGAGCGAGGTGGACTTGCCGCTCCCCGTGGGTCCCGTCACCAACATGAGACCTCGTGGTCGGCGGATGAGGTCGAGGCAGATCTCGGGGAGACCGATCTCCTCAAAAGTCAGCAGCTTGTTGGGGATCTGCCGTAGCACCATCGACACCGCGCCGCGCTGCTTGAAGATGGCGCAGCGAAACCGTGCCAGCGTCGAGAAGGCGATGCCGAAGTCCGAGCCCCCGTTCTCCTGAAGCTCCTGCTGATTTCGCTCCGGCGCGATCTGCTTCATCAATGACATCGTGTCTTCTGAAGTGAGCACCTTCGTCGCGAGCGAGCGGAGTCGCCCATGCAGGCGGAGCGTCGGCGGGCGGCCGACAGTGATATGAAGATCCGATGCGCCCTGACGAACCACCGTGTCAAGAAGCCGGTCGATCTGCATGGAGCTCGCTTCGACTTTGGCTGGAGTGTCTTCAGTGGATGACATGCGCTGGCTCCTTCATTGCGGCGAGTTACCCCGCCATGTCGGACTGGGCGAACTTGGCGACCTCGAGGCAGGTGGTCATGCCGTTGAGCACTTTGATCTTGCCGTCGAGCAGGAGCGTGCGCATGCCCGCGCGAACCGCGGCGGCGCGGATCTTGCCGACGGTGGCGCGCTGGAACGCCAGATCACGGATCTCCGAGTTCATGATCATCATCTCATAGACGCCGCGGCGTCCCTTGTAGCCGACATTTCCGCATTTGAGGCATCCGACGGCCTTCATCATGGTGCCCTTGGCCACTTCTTCCGGCGTGATTCCGGTGATGCGCAGCCAGTCGGCTTCCGGGGCATCGTCGGGGGCCTTGCAGTCCGGGCAGAGGATGCGCGCCAATCGCTGCGCGAGAACCGCTTGAATCGAACTCGCGACGAGGAACGGCTTCACCCCCATGTCGATGAGTCGCGTAATGGCGCTCGGCGCATCGTTCGTGTGGAGCGTCGAAAACACCAGGTGTCCAGTGAGCGCAGCTTGAATGGCAATGTCCGCCACCTCCCGGTCGCGGATTTCGCCCACGAGGATGATGTTGGGCGCCTGACGGAGCATCGACTTCAAGATCATCGGGAAGGTGAGCCCGATGTGCTCGCGCACCTGCACCTGATTGATCCCCTTGAATGAAAACTCGACCGGGTCCTCCGCGGTGATGATTTTCCGGTCGGGTCGATTGAGTTCGTTGAGCGCCGAGTACAGCGTCGTCGTCTTGCCGCTCCCGGTGGGTCCGGTCACGAGGAAGATGCCGTTGGGCCGCCTGATGACCCGGTTGAAAGTGTCGAGCGTGTCTTGCTGAAGGCCGAGATTCAGGAGGCCGATGCGCGCGGACTCTGGCCGCAGGATGCGCATGACGATCGACTCGCCCCAATACGCCGGGCAACTGCTGACGCGAAAGTCGATGTTTGAACCATCGACATTGAACTTGATGCGACCGTCCTGCGGGATGCGACGCTCGGCGATGTTGACCCCCGCCATCAGCTTGATACGCGCCAACAACGCGCTCTGGAGCCGCTTGTCGACCCGCTCCATTTCCACGCACGAACCGTCGATGCGGTACCTCAGGAGCACATACTGCTTCATCGGTTCGATGTGGATATCGCTGGCCCGCTGCTGGACCGCGTCGATGATGATGCGGTCGACGAGTTTCGTCGCACCTACCTGCGCCGCGCGGTCAGCACGGTCGGTATCAACGCTCGCATCGCGCGATGCGTCCTGGCTGGTGTCGCGGCTCGTGTCCTTGGACTGCGTGATCGACGCCGTGAGAATGGACTTGCGATTGAGGAGGCTCCCGTCCTCCTTGCCACCGTCGAGGAACCGTCGAATCTGCCCCCGGCTCGTGATGAATTTCTCGAACTGGCAGTTGAGCCGGAACTGGAGCGCGGTGAGCGCCTCGAGATCCATCGGATCGTGGATCAGGATCCGGACGATGTTCCCCTTCCGTTCGTCGAGCGGGAGGATCAAGAACTTCTTTGTGACATCCTCGGGAAGGAGCTTGCGGTTGACCCGATTTGCCCATTCCGGGCGCTCGAGGTTGGCAAACTCAAGTCCGAACTGCGCGCCGAGGGCTTTCGCCACATCCTCTTCGGTGCAGGCTCCCATCTCCACGAGGACTTCGCCCGTTCGCTTCCTCGAAGCCTTGCCGGTCGACACCGCCTGCTCCACTTGAGCGGCTTGAACGACCCCCGCGTCAACCAGCATTTCGCCGATCTTGCGCCGCTCCTTACGAGCCATGAGACACTCCGAAGGTCGTGACGGGTTTCATGGTCGGGCGCAATCCGCGAGCGGCGAATGGTAGCAGCCTCGCCATTGGGTGCGCGCGCCGCGAACGAAGGTAGCCTCGTCGGGTTCGGCGACGACACGCCTCACTCAAAGGAAACCCAACACCATGCAACTTGGAATGATCGGACTCGGACGGATGGGGGCCAACATGACGCGGCGCATCTTGCGAGCCGGACACGAAGTCGTTGTGTACGACCGCAGCGCTGAGGCGGTGGCTGGACTTGTCAAGGAAGGGGCGACCGGCTCGACCAGCGTGAGCGATCTCGTCGCGAGACTCCATGGGCCCCGCCATGTTTGGCTCATGATTCCCGCGGGATTCGTAGATGCTTCGATCGCCGAACTCGCACCGTTCCTCTCCCGCGACGACACGATCATCGACGGCGGCAACTCGTACTACAAGGATGACATCCGACGCGCGAAGGAGCTCGCCGCTCGTGGGCTCTACTATGTCGATTGCGGCACAAGTGGCGGTGTGTGGGGACTCGAGCGCGGGTACTCACAAATGATCGGCGGCGATCCCGAGCCCGTGAAGCAACTCGACGCAATCTTCCGCGCGCTCGCGCCGGGCAAGGCATCCGCTCCCGCGACACCTGGACGCACCGCAAAGGGCACCGCTGAGGAGGGATACCTGCACTGCGGACCCGCCGGAGCAGGTCACTTCGTGAAGATGGTGCACAACGGGATCGAGTACGGCCTCATGGCCGCGTACGCCGAAGGACTCAATGTGCTCCGCCACGCCGATGTTGGCCTTCGAGCGAGGACCACCGATGCGGAAACCACCCCCCTGCGTGATCGCAGTGAGTTCCAGTACCAGTTCGACATCGCCGAGGTCACTGAGGTGTGGCGACGAGGCAGCGTCGTCGCAAGTTGGCTGCTCGACCTGACCGCGCAGGCCTTCGCACAAGATCGCACCCTCGATGGATTCAGCGGCCGCGTGTCCGACTCGGGCGAGGGGCGATGGACCGTGCTCGCCGCCATCGAAGAGGGGGTGCCTGTGCATGTCATCAGCGCGGCACTCATGGATCGTTTCGAGAGTCGAGGCGAAGCCGAGTTTGCCAACAAGGTGCTTGCCGCCATGCGCATGGGATTCGGCGGCCACCTCGAGAAGTCGCACGGAGCCTGAACATGAGCGCGAAGACTCCCGCCGATTCCCTCGTCTTTTTCGGCGCCACGGGCGACCTCGCGCACAAAAAGATTTTCGATGCGCTGCAGTCGCTCGTGCACCGCGGCAGCCTGACTGTGCCGGTCGTCGGCGTCGCGCGCAGCGGGATGAATCTCGAGCAACTCGTCGCGCGCGCCAAAGATGGCATCAAGAAGTACGGCCGCGGGCTGAACGAAGCCGCATTCGCCACCTTGTGTTCGCGATTGAAGTACATCGATGGCGACTACGGGGACCCGTCGACTTTCCAGCGGCTTCGCGAGGCGTTGGGTCCTGCGGCGCACCCGCTTCACTACCTCGCGATCCCGCCGGCACTGTTCGGCAGCGTCTGCACGCACCTTGGCAGCTCAGGGTGCGCCGCGGGGGCGCGCGTCATCGTCGAGAAACCGTTCGGTCGCGATCGCGCGAGCGCGAACGCCCTCAATGACCTCCTCCACGGCGTGTTTGAAGAGCGCTCCATCTTTCGCATGGACCACTACCTCGGCAAGGAGGCCGTGCAGAACATCCTCTACTTCAGGTTCGCGAATGCGTTCCTCGAGCCCGTGTGGAACCGACAGCACATCCGGCAGATTCAAATCACGATGGCCGAGTCCTTCGGAGTCGAAGGACGCGGCGCTTTTTACGACGCCACCGGCACGCTTCGCGATGTCATTCAGAACCATCTCCTCCAAGTCGTGGCCTTCCTGTGCATGGAAGCCCCCGACTGGTCGCAGACTGAGCGCACTCGAGATGAGCAGGTGCGACTCTTCCGCGCTGTGCGGTCGCTTGGACCATCCGACATTGCGCGTGGCCAGTTTGAGGGGTATCTCTCCGAGGCCGGCGTCGCCCCGGGTTCGATGACCGAAACATTCGCGTCGGTGCGGCTCGCGATTGACAACTGGCGGTGGGAAGGTGTTCCCATCTTCATCCGTGCAGGGAAACACCTCCCCGCCAACGCGACAGAGGTTCGTGTCGAGTTTCATCGGCCACCCCAAGTCGTCTTTCACGAACGCATCCCCCCGAACCGCAACTTCGTCCGCTTCCAGATCAGCCCGCGCATCGAGATCGGCCTCAACGCCGAAGTGAAGCGCGACGGCACCGAAATGGATGGCGAGCAACTCGAACTGCTTGCGATCGACCAACAGTCCGACGAGATGACTCCCTACGAGCGCCTGATCGGCGACGCCCTGCGTGGCGACGGGACGCTGTTCGCGCGCGCCGACTCCATCGACGAGTGCTGGCGGATTGTCGATGGCGCCATTGGCGGTGGAAACCTCATGCGCTACGCGCCAGCTTCCTGGGGCCCAGAGTGCGACGACGAGCGGCTCCTTCCGCCGGGAGGTTGGCATGCCCCGCGCGTTGCCACAAAGGCATGAAGCCGACGACGGCTTAGCCCGACATGGGAGTCGTTCGCCGCGCGAGGGCAGTTCCCGAGATCGTCTCCGACACACCCATGTGGAGCGGATGGACGAAGGCAAGGATCCCCAATGCCGGCGCCATGAGCACCACGCCCTTGATCGCAGCGCGCGCAAGGACCCGTCCAGTGCCCGCGCGTGCGTCGCCCTCATGAGTTGCTGAGCGCGGCTCGCTGGCGATCACCCGTCCTCCGACGAGGAACTTCCCAGGGGACGCGCGCCACACCAGTTCGAACGCACCGCACCAGAGGGCCGTGAATGCCATCATGACGGCCGCGCTCGCACATTCGGAGAGCTGGGCGGTCCACGATGGCATCACCATGAGAGCCGTCGCCCCTTCGCCGGTAACGGCAAGTGCGACGCCCGCTCCGGGAAGGAGATCGATGGCCAGCGCCACGGTTCGCCGGACCATCGAGAGTGGTTCCCAACCGCGGGCAAGCCGCCTCGAAGACTCAAGTGTCGGCTTCATGACGAACCCAATGAGGAGAAGCGCGATCGTTGCCGCGCCCAAAAGCGGCAGGTGCACCCACTCAAAGGTCTGCGGGACAATCGCTACGGACGCTGATGGCGCCGCGACGACGCCAGTGATGGGATCGATCTCGGCCATCGAGACTTCACCGCGTGGAGCCTCGACCGCAAGCATGAAGCCGTCGCCGAGTCCAAGCACCGTCCACGCCTGCGATGGCGCCGCGAGGCGTGCGACAACCCGCACGCCCGCCGCCTGCGCGACGCAGAGTTCGTGAACTCCCCCCGGACGCGAGCGGAGAAACGCATTGCAGTTTGCGCCGGACACCCAGAATTCGAATCCCTCGCCTGCTCCGGCGAATCCGAGTGTGGTCCACGGCGCAAGTTCGATCTTGCTCGCAACGCGGCAGAGCGCGGACAGGTTGCCATCGCGAGGGGCTGACACGCCAAGGCACCGCGCGCCCTCGTGCCACCACACTCCAAGCACCGACGGGCCGAGCCAGCCTTGCGGAAACGGCACCGTCGTCCACCGGTCGACACCGAGTCGGTGGCACTCGATGGCCGACGGTGATGCCAATGCAAGCAGCACCGCGCCGTCGGCCACGATGCTGGGCGATCCAACCCCCGAAGGCAGGCTCGGCAAGACATCGAAACGACCCGTCGGCGTCTCGTAGGCGAGCCCAGTCGCTGGATTTCGGTGGGTTGTGACGGAGTAGACCGGGTGGGATCGAGGTGACCCCTCCGTGGGCATGACCACCCAGAGTTGGTCGCCCGAGGCAGCCATCGCCTGCGGCACAGCAGGAAGGCGCCCTGCTTCGCGAACCGCGCCATCGGGCATCGATGCCGCATGATGAAGGATTCGGCAGCCTCCGTCTTTGGGCACGGCGAACCAGAGGTGCGTCCCCGAACTCGCCGCGACGAGCGATTCACGAGGTCCTTGCCTCGCCTCGGAACTCTCGGCTTGCGCGGGGGCGCCGTTGACTCCCCACGCAAGAAGAAGACCTGCGGCAGCGATCATGGCGATGCTCGCTCAACGACTTCTGGACGAAGAGCGGCCTCGACATCCTGCCAGCGGAAGAGCTGCGGCTTGATCGACTCGGCACCGAAGCTCGGCGCCTCCGCCGCGAGTGTCGCCACGGCATCGGGCCTCTCCCGTGTGGAGCCGTGCGGTCCCCACGCCGCGATCCTCATGCGAGTCGCCAAGAGCGGCTTGACCTCAGCTTCGGGAGCGCCCGCGGGACGATCCCCCGAAGGCCACACGAACGCCTCGAGCTCGCACGACGCGATGACCTCGCCCGCGCC
>SYGQ01000071.1 GCA_005799475.1 Planctomycetia bacterium
CAGTCAGGAGCCTCACAAGGCCCGATTGCATGGCTCGCCGGCCTTCCATATCGATCCGCTGAAGCAGCGTCGTCACGAAGGGACATCGACGCCCATGGGAATCGCACGAGCCCTCACCGCACGCGGACCCGCCGAGGCAGCCGGCGCGTCACCGCGCGGAAGGCCGAGCCGTGGCTCTCGATTCCTCCGTCGGTTGAATGAGCACAAAGCCCGCGCCGTCGAAACGCCACTGCACTGACTCGCCGCTGCCGCGCCCGAAGAAGGTTCTCGCGCTGATGTCGGTGTGAATGGTGGGCTGGAGCGTGCCAGACCATGCCACGGTGGCATTGGGATCGGTGAAAACTGACTGCCCGGGCTTCACTTCGAGCGCGAGCGGGTCGTAGTGGGTTGTGATCGCGACCATCCCAGGCCCCTCGAAGCGCACATTGAAGAGGCCGCCGGCGGCCACGCTCGCGAGGCTCCTCACCATCGTGATGTCCCACTTGAGACTCGGCTCGAAGGCGAGGACATCGTTTCCATTCACGAACATCGCCTCGTTGTGGAGTCTCAGAATGACAATCTTCTTGGAATCGTCGGCGAGGTAGAGCTTCCCCTTCCCCTGCGCCTTCGTCAGCCGCGTGCCCTCGCCGGTGAACAACCGCTTGAAACATTTTACGACCCCATGTTCGAACGCGCCCTCGCGCCTGAACTTGATCTGCCCGGTGTGGGCGACCATCGAACCCACCTTGGTCCAGACCTCGCCACTCAGGTTGACCTCGAGGATGCGATCGCTCTCATGCTCGAAGAGCCCGTGCCCGCGATCGACCGGGGCGTGCATGCGGATGAACTCAGAAAGTGAGTGATGCACTGGCTGCAATGATGTTTGGGGCTGGCTCACGACGGAACAGCCTCGCTGCACCGCTGCGGATTCCAGTCGTGTTTCTCTTGTCGCGCATGCTTGCACCACGCGTAGAGCGCCTCGCAGACGACCATGCCATGCGCCAGTTGTTCATGGTCGTCGCTGAAGGTGCGCGACAGTCCAATCAGGATCGCGTACACGCCAAGACACTGCGGCGCGAGATCGTGTCGGTCCGTGTCGGCCCCGCGAATGATCGTGGCCATCTCGGTGAGCCCTGGATCGCGCACTTGGTACTTCTTCAGGATGGCGTCGAACGAGCACAGCGGCCCGTCGTGGGTGAGTTCGACCCCCTCGATGTCGTAGGGGATTGCGCCCGTCTGCCTGGCAGTCTCCATCACGCTCTCAGGCGGCACGAAGATGAACTCAGCGTCCTTGTCCACGAAGCGCTTGATGAGCCAAGGGCACGCGATGCGATCGATCTTTGGACGATGACGAGTGATCCACTTCATGACGATCTCCGTTCATGCAAGGAGCATCGGACGCACACTCCACCCAATGATCGCTGCCCCGAGCACGATCAGTGGTTCAGGCACTCTGAAGCGCCACAGTATCAGCAGGCTGGCAAGCGCGACAACCCCTGTGGTCGTGTCGGTGATCGATCGCTGCCCGAGCACGACGACGGCTCCCGCAATCGCGCCGATGGCCGCGGCCGTCACGCCATCGACCACCGCGACAATGCTCGGTCGTTTCCCGTGCTTCCTGAAGTACGGCGCGGGGATGATCGTGAGCAAGTAGCACGGCAGGAAAGTCGCCAGCGCGGCGACACATGCACCCGGTACGCCCGCGACGAGATAGCCGATGAAGCCGACCGTGATGACCACCGGTCCAGGCGTGATCATCGCCACCGCGACAGCGTCGATGAACTGCTGTTCGTTCAGCCAGTGGTACTCCTGCACCACGCCGCCGTAGAGAAATGGCACGATGGCCAGTCCACTGCCAAAGACCAGTGCGCCCGCAAGAGTGAAGTAGCCGGCGATCTGCGCCAGCAGCGGCCAGCTCATGGCCGCTGGCGCGGCGGCGATGAGAATTGGAATGGGCGCCATGCTCAACGGCGCGCTCGAAGCCGGTCCTCGCAGCCACTTCGGGGGCGTGCGAACCAGCCACACGATCGCCCCTGCCCCAAAGAAGAGCCACACGATTTCCGACTCCGTGATGATCGTGACGGCGGCGCTGACGAGGAAGATTGACCACAGCAGTCGGTCCCTGCCGATCGCCTTGCGCGTCAACTTGGAGGCGCTGTGCGCGATGATGCCGATGACCGCGGCGCCCACGCCGTAGAAGGCCGACTGCATCCACGGCAGTCCGCCGTAACGGACATACGCCCACCCGATGGCGAGCACCATCAGAAACGACGGCAGGACGAAGGCGAACCCCGCCAGCGTCGCGCCGCGCACGCCGTAGTGCACGAAGCCTAGATAGATGGCCAGCTGCGTCGCCAGCGGACCGGGGGCGAGCTGGGCGAGCGTGAGCCCTTCCTTGTAGTCCGACTCACTGATCCATCGGCGCTGCTCGACGAGGTCGCGATGCATGTAGCCAACCAGCGCCACTGGCCCGCCGAAACCGGTCGCGCCCAAGCGCAGCATGTAGGTGACAAGTTGCCCGAGCGTGTGGGTGGGCTGAACGAGAACGGAAGCGGCCGGTGAGTTCACGAGGGTTGGTTCGAGCGGTCGTGGCGCGCGACCCGCCATGTTGTACCCCCGCTCGTGTGCGATCGGGCTCGGCAAGCGGCGCGTCGTCGTTGCCGAGTGACACGGGTGCGCTGAACAGGTCGACACGTTATGAGAGACTCTCACGGCCCCACGGATCTCTGCGAGCAAGCTTGATGCGAGAACCCGCGAGAGCGGCAGAGAGCAGGAAGATGCCCCCAAGATGAACCCTCGGGCTTCAGGATCGATGTTTCCGCGTCCCCCATCAATGAACAAGCGGGTTGACCGTTCTCGGTCAACCCGCTTGGGTAACTCCCCCAGCTGGACTCGAACCAGCAACCTGGCGGTTAACAGCCGCCCGCTCTACCAATTGAGCTATGAGGGATTTGTGAGCGCCGAAGCGTACGGCAATCCGCTTGTTCGTCAACCCGCGCCCGACTGCCGGGTTGTGGCGCGTGGACTCGCACCGACCGCGCATCCCTAGGATCGCTGCGTGACAACGCATTCGCCGTCACTCCCCCGCTCACCGCTCGCGCGTGACATCGGGGTCGTCCTGATGGGCACAGCAATCATCCTCGCGGTGCCCGCCATCGCCATGCAGTTCAGCGACGAAGTGAAGTGGAGTCCATTCGACTTCGTCGCCGCGGGACTCTCTCTTGGCGGCAGCGGCTCGATGCTCGTGATCCTCCGGCGACGATCTGCGAACGCGTCCTATCGCATCGGCATCGGCATGTCGATCTTCACTGCGCTCTTGTTGGCGTGGGTCAACGGCGCCGTCGGCATCATCGGAAGCGAAGACAATCCGATGAACCTCCTCTACTTCTTGGTGCTCCTGGGTTGCCTCATCGGCGCGATCGTGTCCAGATTCGAGGCCTCCGGGCTTGTGCGCACGCTGTTTGTGACGGCCATCGCGGTGGCCTGCGTCCCCGTCATCGCGTTCATCATCATGCGCCCACCGCTCGACATCGGCCTCTTTCGCGTCTTCATCCTCAATGCGGCATTCGCGATGCTCTTCGCGGGCGCTGGAGCGTGCTTCCTGCGCGCAACCCGCGAGTCCCGGCGCGACGGCCCCTGCCGCTCCAACGGTTGCATGGCGGCAGGCGGCGATGTACAGTCTCCCCCCCGCCATGAAGAGTGATACCCACCCCAAGTTCTTCCCCGAGTGCAAGGTCTTCTTCCGCGGCGATGTGGTGATGACCGTCGGCGCGACCGTCCCAGAAATGCATGTCGAAGTCTGGTCGGGATCGCACCCTTTCTACACCGGCCAGAAGAGTTTCGTCGACACCGCCGGACGCGTCGAGCGCTTCCAGCGCAAGTTCGCCGGCGGATACTTCGGCAAGGGCAAGGACGCTGGCGGCCCCGCCAAGAAGTAGCTTCGTTCAACCCGAAGCGTGTCCACGCCGTGCTCTGATGCGCGGCGTGTTCTTTTGAACGCCCCACTCCCCCACGCCGAGTGACCACTCCTCCGGACAACCTCGTGCGCAAGTTGCGCGAACTCGAAAACGAGTTTGCGTCGCTCGACGCGCAGATGCTCGACCCGTTGGTCCTTGCCGACCACCGGAAGACGCGCAGCATTGCCGTTCGGCGGAGTGCGATCGAGGATCTCGTCACACGCTGGCGAAGGTGGAACACCGCCGGCCGCGAACTTGAAGCCGCGCAGGAACTCGCGCAGTCCGCCGACTCGGGCTTTGCCTCCCTCGCACGCGAGGAAATCGCAGCGCTGACCAAGGAGCGGGTCACGCTCATCACGACGCTCGTCAACGATCTCGTCACAGCCGACGACAAGATGGTCGGCGCGGTGATTCTCGAAGTGCGCGCCGGAGTCGGCGGCGACGAGGCCTCACTGTTTGCGGGCGATCTCTTGCAGGCGTACCAGCGCTACTGCCAGTCACGGCGCTGGAAGTGGGAAGAACTCGAACTCAAACCCGGCGACGCCGGCGGTATCACCCACGGCGTCTACGAAGTGACCGGCCCGGGCGTCTGGAGTGCGCTCGGCTACGAAGGCGGCACGCACCAGGTCAAGCGCGTACCCGCCACCGAGGCACAAGGGCGAGTCCACACTTCGACGGCGACCGTGGCCGTCCTCGCCGAGCCTGAAGAAGTCGAAGACGCCGTTGATCCCGCCGAAGTGAAGGAGATCATGACGACCGCGCAGGGGCCCGGTGGTCAGAATGTGAACAAGGTCGCCACCGCGGTGCAGTTGATCCATCTTCCGACGGGCATCGAAGTTCGCATGCAGGAGACGCGCAGTCAACTGCAGAATCGCGACAAGGCGTGGCGGCTCCTGCGCGCGCGTGTGTACGAACACCGCAGGTCGGAAGCCGCCGCGCGACGCGCCGAAACGCGCAGTCAGATGATCGGATCGGGCAGCCGCGCCGAGAAGATCCGAACCTACCGGGCGAAGGAAAACATCGCGGTCGACCACCGCATCGAGGAGAGTTTCAATCTCCTCGAAATCCTCGCGGGCAAACTGCAGCCGCTCATCGATGCGCTCGCCCTGAAGGACATTGCCGACCGCGTTCAGCAACTCTGAGCCGACGCGATAGCGCTTCGGCCTACTCGGCTGGCTTGCGCACCGACGCGACGACCTCGGCGGCCTGTGCGGACTCACCGGACCAGACCGTGAACGGCACGCGGACGATTCCGACGGCATCAGCTGGCATCGTGACCTTGAGCCTGACGCGCTGCCCCCCCTCCTCGGTCGCATCCACAACGAGAAGCTCCACATTCGCACCCGGAGATTCGCAGGTCACGCGTTCCACCTTCTGCCGAGCAGTGCGCGTCACGAGGACGGCCTCGCACGACGCGCCCGGCGTCACGCGTCCCAGGACCGCGCGAGTGTCAAGGAAGTCGATGGACTGTGAGCGGTCGATGCGCTCGCTCCGGACCCTCACTTCGACAAGCGGCGCTCGTGCCGAGTCGGTCTCGACATAGAGGTGCGTCGGCAGCGCGTCGGCCATCGCGGTGATGTCGTAGGCCATCACATGCGAAGGTCGCGCCGAGTCGGTGGTGCCCGCGCCCTCCTCGATCATCGTGCCACCCAAGGTCGACAGCACACGGAAGGGCGACTTGTCGATGGACTCCACCACGAACCGTCCCGAGAGATTCTTGCCACCGACGGCGTTGACATATGGCGGCACCGTCCGCACGGGAAGCGATACCTCCGCGCGCACGGGGATGTCGAGCGGCCGACCGGAGCCCGCAACGATGACCTTCACGCTCGATCGCCTCGTGCCCATCGACGGCGCGCCGTCGAGCTTGACCTCGAGGGACTGTGACTTCCCAGGCTCGATGACGACGCCATCGAGCTTGTTGATTGTGGTGCACTTGCACGATGCCACGACGGAATCGATGGTGACTGGCGCTCCAGTCGTGTTCGTGAGCGTCACGGTTCCGATCCCAGGGGTGTTTGGGAGCAGAAACCCGAAGTCGACAACCTTCGGCTCGGCCGAAAGCGGAGGCGCAGCCACGCCAGCGGCACGCGTCGCACGATCTTCCGCCGTTCGTCCGCGCGCGACTGGCGTACTCGTCGGCTTCGTCGGTGCTGGCTCCGCCGGTGCGGGTCTCGCCGCAGGGCTCGCGGGAACTCCGACGGGGCGATCTGCGGGCGTCACCACGGGTTGGTTGGACTGGAAACCCACGCTGATTGCCGCCAGGAGTGGGAAGAAAGCACCGTTCTGGATCGCCATCACCCGAGCCTAACTCCCGAAGGGGCTGATAAAGGGGAACTATCTTGTGGAATAAGTTGACTTTCGGGTTTACAACGGGATCAGCGGGGCTATGTTCGGGGTGCAGATGCAAGTCTGCGGCAATCGAAGACGGGGAACGGAATCCGTTCCCCGTTTCTTGGTTGTCCAACCATGCCCTTTTCCCTCCCTCCGCCCCCGAGCCTTGTGCTCGGGGGTTTTTTTCGTGGGATGGGTGCCGTGAGCGGCCTCGCTATGATCGCGGGGCTCGGAACCAAACACCATGAACTCCAACGACATTCGACCTGGGATGGCCATCAGACTCGACGGACGCATGTGGGTTGTCACGCAGTACACCCATGTCACCCCGGGCAATCTTCGGGCCTTCGTACAAATCAAGATCCGCGACATTGAGAAAGGCACGATCATCGAGAAGCGCCTTCGCTCGGGCGAGACCGTCGAACAAATCGAGCTCGACCGTCGCCCGATGGAGTACCTCTACGCCGACGGTGAGAAGTTCGTGTTCATGGACACTTCCACATACGACCAGCATGAGTTTGACGAAGGCGTCGTCGGCGACATGGCGCTCTACTGCAAGCCCAACAGCGAACTCATCGTGATGTGGTGCGACGGCAAGCCCGTCACGGTCGAACTCCCCAATGTGGTCGAACTCGCCGTGACCGACACGGCGCCGGGCATCAAGGGTGCCACCGCGACGAATCAGCTGAAGGAAGCCACGCTCGAAACCGGTCTCAAGACTCGCGTGCCTCCGTTTATCGCCAACGGCGAAGTGATCCGCGTCAATACCACCGACGGCTCATACGCCAGCCGCGCCTGACGCCGCGACGGAGTCAGTGCGGGAGCGGGAAGTCGCGGCAGAACTCGCGGATTTCTGCGCGGACTTTGGCGCCGACCGAGTCAGAACCCTTCGCGCCCATCACCTCATCGAGCCACGCGGCGACTCGTTTCATCTCGCCTTCGCGAAGGCCGCGCGTCGTGAGCGCGGGTGTCCCCAATCGCAGTCCGCTCGTCACCATCGGCGGCCGTGGGTCATTGGGGATCCCGTTCTTGTTGCACACGATGCCCGACCGTTCGAGCCACTTCTCCGCGTCGGCGCCGGTCAGTTCGGCATCTCGTTGGCGGAGGTCGACCAGCATGAGATGGTTGTCCGTCCCGCCTGAACACAGTCGATACCCGCGCGCCTGCAACTCGGCCGCGAGCGCCTTCGCGTTGGCGACCACCTGCTGCGAGTACGCCCTGAACGATGGCTGAAGCGCCTCACCGAACGCGACCGCCTTGGCCGCGATGACATGCATGAGCGGTCCACCCTGGCTGCCGGGAAACACCTTGCGATCGACCTTCGTCGCGAGTTCCTCGTCGTTGGTCAGGACCATGCCCCCGCGCGGCCCACGCAGCGTCTTGTGCGTTGTCGTCGTCACGACATGCGCGTGCGGGACCGGCGACGGATGGGCCCCCGTGGCGCACAGACCTGCGATGTGCGCGATGTCGGCCATGAGGAGCGCGCCGACCCTGTCGGCGATGGCACGGAAGGCCGCGAAGTCGATCGTGCGCGGGTACGCGGAGTATCCGCAGATGATGACCTTCGGCTTGCACTCGACGGCGATCTTCTCAATCGCCGCATAGTCGAGAAGTTCGGTGGTTGGGTCGAGCCCGTAGTCGACCACTTTGTAGAAGGTCCCAGAGAAGTTGACCTTGAGGCCGTGGCTCAGGTGTCCGCCCGACTTGATCGGGAGACTGAGCACCGTGTCGCCGGGATTCATCAGCGCCATGAACGAAGCGATGTTCGCGTTCGCGCCGCAATGCGGCTGCACATTGGCGAAGGCGCAGCCGAAGAGTTTCTTCGCACGCGCGCGGGCGAGGTCTTCGACCTCGTCATGGAACTGACACCCGCCGTAGTAGCGCTTGCCCGGG
>SYGQ01000072.1 GCA_005799475.1 Planctomycetia bacterium
CCTCGGCAGTTGGCGCAGTGCGAGCACCGCGTTCATGTCGGGCATGTTCTGCTTGAAGCCGGGCTCCTGCACTTCGGCTTGCGGAGATCGTCCCTGCTGGCGCCGCTCGTTCGCGTCGACGGCGAGTCCGTGGAAGCGCAGTCGACGAATCTTCGCGGCGAGTTCGGCGTTCGAAGTTGTCAGAATGCCGCCCTCGCCGGCAGTGATGTTCTTGATCGGATGCAGCGAGAAGATGGTGGCCGTGCTGCCGCCCGCGCCAATCTCGCGGCCCTTGTACCTCGTGCCGATGGCGTGCGCCGCGTCCTCGAGCATCGTGACACCGCGCCGCGCGCAGACTGCGGAGATGGCATCGAGATCAACTGGCGCGCCCGCGTAGTGGACGGGGATCACCAGGCGCGTGCGCGGCGTGATCGCCGCGTCGATGGCCTCGGCGCTCACGAGCAGCGTGTCACGATCGACATCGACGAACACATTGGTGGCACCGACGAGTTCCACCATGTTGGGGGTCGAGACCCAGGTCATTGATGGCGTGATGACCTCGTCGCCGGGGCCGATGCCAAGGGCGAGCAGCGTCAGGTGCATCAGCGCGGTGCCCGAAGTTGCCGCGACGGCTTCCGAAGCCCCGCAGCGCGATGCGACGGCGGCCTCAAGGTCCTGAACCCGCGGTCCAGAAGTGATCCACCCGCTGCGCAGCACCTCCGCGACGGAGGCGATGTCGGCCTCGCTGATCGACGGTCGGCAGAATGGCAGGAACTCGGTGCGCATCGGCGCTGCGAATATAGACGGAGCAAGCGAAAAACCCGCCTCTCGTTCGCCGGGTCGACCGCGTCGCGCTCGTTCCTGAGAAGAATCGGCGCGTCCAGCGCACCGTTTCTTCCCAAGAACGACCTCAGAGTCGGGACTAGTTTCCGGCGAGTGGATGGAGTTGGCGCCTCGCGGCGCGTGGTCGTTCGCGTCGCGTGTCCGTCCATCCGGGCCGCTCCAAGCAACCTGCCACTTGTACCGTACAAGTGGCCATTCATCAGAGCCGCGTCGGGCTACGCGCCCCAGCATCGAACTCGTGTCGATGATCGCAGCGTCCTGGTGGCCATTCATCTCGCCATGGTGCCGGCGCATGACACCTCTCGCGTCCACGCGCTGGGTCACGGAGCCATCCTCACCCACGGAGAGGAATGTGAGCTGCACATCGACCTCGCGCGCGACGCACGCCGATCAGGTTCTGGCACATGCTCGGAGCGGTGGGCATCTGCACGCGGCAGCGTCCGTGGAAGTAGCCCTACAGGCACGAGTCAGTCTGGTAGACCGTCTGTGTGGCGCCACCGGGTTCGTTGCCGCGAGTACTGCCACGAGTACCGCCACACCCACCGCCACCCTGCCGATTGCAAGGCGTGACCCACCTTGTTCAATGGAGGAAACTGGCCCTGCAACTGACGGTTCTCTCCATAGTTCGCCCTGAGGTTTGGGCTCACTCCGCGAAAGCGCGACCTCGCCGCGCTAGGTTGGCGGCCGTGGGAACCGTCGCAGGCCACGGAAGTCCAGCGGCCCGCCGCGGGGGTCCGCTGCGAGATCCGCCGGCACTGCTCGAACTCTCTCTGCGTCAGCAAGGGGTTGTGACGAGCGCACAACTGCGGCAGCAGGGAGTTTCACACAAGACCCAACGAGGCCGCATCGCGCGCGGGCTCTGGACATGGCACTTCGGAACGGTCGTGACTCAGCCTGCCGCGCGCGGTACCGCGCTGCAGGACGCATGGGCCATCGCGCTGCAACTTCCTCCGGGCGGCGCGGTGTCGGGCCAGACAGCTCTTGATGTCTGGCGCCCCACCAACATGCGCGTCCGCGGTCTCCCGCGACTCGCCGTGGTGCCTGCGCCCCATGCCCCACGCGTCGACGGTGTACGCGTGCTGCGACTCGCTCCCATCCACAAGAACTCTGTCTTGTGGCACTCTGGGATTCCGCTTCGCACGCTGGGCCACACCCTCATGGATCTGTTCACGGTGCTGCCCTTCTCGGAGGCGCAGTCCCTGCTCGATCACGCGATGCAGCTCCGCTGGATTGACGCCGGGATGCTGCGCGGATTGGCGAAGACTCGGCTCGGTCGTGGCCGCAGGGGCGCTCGCATCATTCGACGGCTGATCGACCACGCATCCGGCGGCACCCACTCCGAGGCCGAACGGCGAATGGCCGCGCTCCTGAAGAGTTCTGGCATCCGCGGGTGGACCGCCAACTACAAACATCGCGCCACATCGGGTCGCGTGATTGCCGAGCTCGACTTCGCGTGGCCGCGCGAGCGCGTGTGCCTCGAGATCGACGGCTGGGCCTCGCACTCGGATCGACGCGCGTTCGAGAGTGATCGCGCGCGGCAGAATGCCCTTGCCGCCGACGGATGGACGGTGCTGCGCGCGACCTGGGCGCAGGTCACGAGAGAGCCCGCGCCGCTCATTGCCAACTTGCGCGCATCGCTTGCGCGATAGCGCATCGCTGGAAGGCACCGTTCGCCCGACGCAGCGTTTCTTCCCAAGAACGATGCGAGCGGACCACGCGACTCCCACGCCAACACCCTCGACCCGCAAGTGCTCCACTGAACGACTTGGCGGACGCGCGGCCTACACGGCGCGCCTTGCCCCACGAGGAGGGTTCCAACGGCGATATCTCATGCCCGGCATCTCGACGGATGCAACGAGGGGCCGCTCACTGGGTCTCAAGTGCGCGCAGCGATTGCGCATTGTGGGATTCGCCCATGCTGCTCCTGAAGGCCGGGCGGTGTCTGCAAGCGGCGCCACGCATCAGAATCGCACCGAGATCCCCGAAAAGATGCCAAGATCAACGGCGGCTTCCGTGAGTCCGATCCGTACACCGCAGTCGAGTTGAATGTCAGGCGAAAGTCCGTAGGTCAAGCCGGTGTCAAAATATCCTTGGTACGCACCGGTTCCGTCAAGATCAATGAAGCCGGCGTACTCGATGTACCCAGCCAAGTCGCCGAGGATCGTTCGGCCCACCGTCGCCGTCAGCACAAGGGTGTCGAGGTACGGGACAACGATTGCATTGCTATTGATGTCGTTGCTATTGACGTCGAACTCCACCATGAACGCCGAATGGAACTCGTGGGGTAACTCGACAGCGAGGACGGAGATGAGGCCGCCGCCGACACTGACTGTTCCCTGGTCGCCATTCGGGTTGGGGAACTCGATGAATGGCATTAGGGCGAAGGCCGTGTCGCCACCGTCGTTGCCCCACAGATTCACTTTGAGGCGCGCAAGGATGTCCCCAAAGCCCTCGACTGTCGTGGAACTCATGCCGAGACCCTCACCCAATGTCTCGCGGATGTAGGGATCGAACCCGAATTGGAGGTCCACTTGGTTGAGGAGGCCCAACTTGAGCAGCATTGGCGCGGCTGAGAATCCGCTCGAAGTTGGCACGCCGCCGCTGCCATTGTCGGACCAGTAGTCCGCGAAGGACATTTCGAGCTGAAAGTGCCCCGCATCGACTGTGTAGGGACTCTCGGTGGTGTCCGGTCGGTCTGTACTCATCGGTCGCATCAACTCGCGAGGAGTTGGATTGAACAGCGTGTACTGCGATTTGTCGTCCTTTGGCTCAGCTTGCGCGTAACCCCATGCGCCGGTGGTGGACGCGAGCAGAACACACTGCACGAAGGCACTCGCGCGGATGCAGTAGGATGAGTTTGAACGGACGGTACGCAGTGACATGGCGGTCGACTCCACAAAGTTTGACGGTTCAAACTTACAAGCCGTGGGTACTAGAGTCAACTGCCCTGTGCACAGCCTGTCCGTGAGGAGCAGCGAGATGGCAAGCGAGGCGATCGAGAACTATCTGAAGGCGATCTACTCGCTGTCGCGCGAGTCGCCTACGGGCGAAGCGGGCATGAAATCCATCGCCACCATGACGGGTGTCACCGTCGGGACGGCCTCAACAATGGTGAAGCGAATGGCTGCGGCGAAGCTGGTCAAGTATGAACGGTTCGGCGGCGTGCGACTGACCGCGAAGGGCGATCGCGCGGCGATCGATGTGCAGCGTCGTCATCGGTTGATCGAGACATTTCTCGTCCAAACCCTGAAACTCGACTGGTCAATCGTGCATGCGGAAGCCGAGCGATTGGAGCATGCTGTTTCGAGTGCCGTGCTCGAGGCACTCGCCATCCACCTCCATCATCCGTGCGTCGATCCGCATGGTGATCCGATCCCCGACGCTGACGGGAAAACTCATGTTGGGCGCGGCGCGGCGCTTGCGACCTTCGCGCCGGGCTCGAGGGTTCGCGTGGCGCGTATTGCGGACCAGAGGCCAGCGTTTCTCTCCTTTGTCGCCGAACACGGACTGCGGCCTGGTGCGAAAGCAGTTGTCGCGGCGACTGGATCCGCCGCACAATCGATCACCGTGCAGGCGACTGGATGTGCCGCCGTAACAATGGCGATTGCGGCGGCGGAGAGCATCATTTGTGAGACTGCCTGAGGGGCGTGTCGCGTGACGGGGGTGTCCTGAACAGGTCCACCCTCCATGAGTGACTTTCGCGGCCAAACGGGCCGAGTGCAGTCTCCGATGAAGCGTTCGAACAGGAAGCGTCGCCGTCCCGAGGAGGTCGTCGCGAAGCTGAGGCAGGCTGACGATGCCCTCACGAAGGGCACGCCGATTGCCGGGGTGGCGAGATCGCTTGGGGTTTCCGAGGTGACCCTGTCACGCTGGCGTGACGACTACGGTGAAATGGACCGTGACGCCGTGCGCGGGTTGAAGGATCTAGAGAGGGAGACCGCACGACTGCGGCGCCTAGTGGCCGAGCAGCAGTTTTGGCCTCCAGACCCTGAGATAAGTCACCAAGGGGGAGTTCTGCGCCCGGTGCTTCAACTCTTGGGCGCGCGCAAACAATGACTTCGCGCTCTGGGGTGGGTGTACCCAAGGGAAGACCTGAGCCGCCTTCTGACGCGAGCGAGGTGTTGCGAGGTCGATCTCTGAACCCTTGATTGACAGGCCGACAGCGGGTCGGTATCCTCCCGACCTCAATTGAGGTTGAGACTCAGTCTCAACTATTGTTCATAGCCACTTCCAACATGCCGAGACACCCCCAAATGACACCTAGTCCGATTTGCATCCGCAGAGTCCTTTCCGGCTCCCTTCTCGCCTTCCTGCTGTGTACGGTTTCCGCGCAGGCCGGGGAGCGTCGGTTCACCTACAGCTACGACGCCACCACGCTCGCGGCTGGAGAGGTCGAGTTCGAACAGTGGGTCACTTGGAAGACTGACAAGAAGTCGAACTCCTCGTTCAATCAGTTCAACTTCCGCGAAGAAATCGAGTTTGGCATCACCGACAAGCTGCAAGGCGGCTTCTATTTTTCCAACTGGCGCACCCAACACTCTCAAGGTGATACCGACACGACTTGGCAATCCACGGCATTCGAGCTCATCTATAACCTCACTGACCCGACCACTGACATCTTGGGCTCGGCGCTCTACGGCGAAGTGACTTACGGGCCGCAGATCTTCAAACTCGAGGGCAAGATCCTGCTGCAGAAGAATGTCGGCCCGTGGGAGTTCATCTACAACGGTGTCGTTGAGGGGAAATGGGAGGGTTCGGACTACAACGAGGTCGTCGGCGAGCTCCAGCAGACTGCCGGCGCGAGCTACCAGTTCAGTCCGAGCTGGTCTCTGGGCGCAGAACTCCTATGGGAGATCGAGGGCGATTCGTGGAGCAATTGGAATTCCGCCAATCTGTACGCGGGGCCGAACGCCTCCTTTCGCACGACGGACTGGTACCTCACGATTACGCCGATGGCACAACTGACAAGCAACGACGGCGAGGTTGACTATCAGGTGCGCATGATCTTCGGCTTGGACTTTTGAACTGTGGCGGCCGAGCGGTGATGTGCTCACGAGCATTCGTTTCAGTCTGCATGCGCACTGTGTTGCTTGCGAATGCAGGCTGCATGACGACTGATGAACTCGCACCGCCCGCCGAGGTTGTCATCGGTGGGCTGAGCAGCTCCAGTTCGGCAACGGTGTTGTGTGATGAAGACCGCGCGGAGATTGCGCACGGTCGATTCCTCTACATCACTGAGTGCGCGGCATGCCATGCGCCCGAGCGAGTGCTCGCGCACACGATGAATGCGTGGGACGACATCCTTCCGCGCATGGCCAAGGAGAGCAAGTTCAGCGACGCCGAGACGGCAGCCGTGCGAGCGTATGTCGCGGCGGTGCATCGCTGGGGTGACCCTCGCGCAGGCCATACGACGCCCGACGGGTAAGCGCCTGGCCGGCGGAGCGTGATGGCCAACGCCTCTTCATCTGCTCGCGTTCCTTCTCTTGCCTTGCTCGTGCGGAGCTCGCGCTACTTGCTCCGCTGCGTCAGCCGGCGTCCCTCGGCCCCGGGTTCGCGGGATCGACTTGCATCGGGCGCATGATTCTCTCTGCGTGCTGCGGGCAGTCTCAGCCCTTGTTCGCCGTCGGCGTCGCGGTGCCCTTCTGATCCTTCGCGAGCAACTCATCCACAGCCGCGCGAATCGCGGCGTCATCATTTGGGCGCAACCCCGCCTTACTCACCGTGCCGCTCTGATCAATGATCACAACGAACGGAACATCGCGAACTCCGAATTCTGGGTTGAACACATCTTCCGCCGTCATCGCAATGGTCCAAGTCACACCCATGTCCTTCATGAACTCGAGCATCTCGGCCTGTTCCTTCGCAACATCGCCCTTGCACTCGACGCGTTCACGCTTCTGATGCATGATTGCACCCTGAATGCTGGTGATGCCAACGATCTCCACTTGGTCGGGCGAGTACGCGGCGCGCAACGCTGCAACCTTCGGGAAGCTTCCCACGCACGGACCACACCAAGTCGCCCAGAAATCGAGCACGATGACCTTGCCCTTGAGGTCAGCCAACGACTTCCATGGCGTCGTGCCGTCGGCGCGCTTCACCCAATCGCAGGTGAGCGTGGGCGTTGGGTAGCCCACCAGTTCGCCGCGCGCTGCCGCTCCGTTGAGCTCCGTCAGCATGCGCGAAAGCACTGCTTTCCGGCGGCCCTCACTCTTGGCGAGCTGCGCATTGAGAGACGCAAGGAGCGCCGCGCGGATGGCCGCGAACTGATCCTTGGGTAGTGCCACCGCGGCAACCTTCAAGTACGAGTCCGAAAGGCGCAAGAGGTCCATCGATGCGTCTTGATTGAACTGCGCGGCGAGCGTGGCGATGGTCGCGGCGTGCGGCGCGAGTTGCTCCGTGGTCGCGTCGGCAAGCAGCCTCAAGACCGCCCCGCCTTCTTTGCTCTCGAAGCCGGCGATGAAGCCCGGGTGGCTCAGCAGCGTGAGTGCCATTGCGTTCGAAGATGGCGACGAATCACTCTTCTGCACCGACGAAAACATCGCGACCTTTGCCGCAGCCTTGAAGCCATCAGCGGTCGGTGCCTTCGTGCGCTCACTGAGCAAACCAATCATGGTGGCGGACGCCCTTGCAGACTGGAAAATGACGGGCTCAAGTGCTTTGAGTTGCTCGTCGCCGAGCTTCTCGAGGATGAGGTTGTGCTCGGCGAAGAAGACATCCGCGGCCGCAGCAACTTCCGCCTGCATCTGGTCCAGCTCTGCTTCTGTTGGGTGCTTGATGGCTTCAAACTTCTTGTCAAGCGAGGCATGGAACTCGCTGATCATCGCCCGAATCTCGTCGGGAGTCGGGCCGCTGTTCGTCGCTTCCGTTGCGACAACTGGAGGTGTCGCTGGCGCGGCCTGCTCCGGATCATCAGTGATGCTTGGGGCTGCGAGAGAAAGTGCGAGAAGTTGGAGTGTCAGCACACAGGCTCCGCAAGAATGAGAAGTGAGGTGAAGGACAAGGTTCAAGCTGAGGTTGCCGCAAGATAACGCGACAGCGGATTCACAGGGGGTTTCAGCGGTTTCCATCGATACCGCTCTAAGAAAGACGGCGGGAGCGCGCTCTCACTTTCGGCTCCGCTATCTGACGCAACTTTGACGCAGCGATGTCCCCGCATGGCACTTCGCGTTCGATCCCGACCATTCAGCGCGCTCGGCCTCGCAGCGGTGTCCAGCCATGCTGATCGACGATCGTGCCGAACAAAGCGGGTCCTCCGGCTTTCATGTGGGTCGATGGGTCCTGAGGGCGGGGTCTTGGGGCTTGCGGGTGGATCTACCGTGCGGGGATGAGCAACCGAGACCTCGACGCGCAGATCCTTGGAATTGCCGATCCCTGGCACGAGTCTGCTGTGCACCTTGACGCGCCTGCGGGTGAGGTGGAGGTGGTGGTGGAGCACCGCACCGAGGGCTGCTGCCCCGCGTGCGGCAAGCCCTGCCCGGGCTACCACTCGCGTCTTCGGCGCTGGCGCCACTTGGACACGAGCCACCTGCAGACGCTGCTGGTGACGGACGTGCCGCGGGTGAAACGCCCCGAGCACGGTGTGGTGCAGGTCTCGACGCCGTGGTCGGAGCCGCGATCCCGCTTCACGGCGCTGCTAGGGCGCGTGGTGATCGAATGGCTCAAGGAAGCGAGCTTCAGCGCGGTGGCACGACGGTTCCACCTAACGTGGGACGAGGTGGACGGGATCATGGCGCGTGCGGTGGACCGTGGCCTTCAGGGGCGCAGCGAGCTGTCGCCGCGTCGGATCGGGCTCGATGCGGCCCGAGCGCCGGTCGCTGCTGTCGCAGCTCAAGGATGTGTGCCGGCGCACCGGCCGCGCATGGGCGCTGAAGGAGACGGCCTTGAGGCTGTGCGGCGACACGAGCATGGGCTGGGCGCGCCGGCATCCTCCCGGCTCCGTTTGAACGCTTGACAGTCTGGCGAGCTCACTCCGCATAACTCCTTGTGCAAGGTCTTGCCGTGATTCGAACATACCGTCGTTGCGAATCATGTTGTTCCCAGATGGAAGAGAGAA
>SYGQ01000073.1 GCA_005799475.1 Planctomycetia bacterium
GGTGCCTGCGCTGTGCCACGCCATGCGGACAAAGAGTGGTCCGTAGTGCCCGTAGTCGGCTGGCCACCACGGCTGCGAGTCCGTCATGAGGGCGTGGAGATCGGCGCGAACTGCGTTGAGGTCGAGTGACTTGAACGCGCTCGCATAGGAGAACGAGCGGCCCAGCGGGTCCGATTTCGGCGAGTTGTGCCGAAGGGGCGAGAGGTCGAGTTGCGAGGGCCACCAGTCGCGGTTGGTGATGGGCGTGGCGGAGGTTGTGCGACTCGCAAACGGGCAGGATGTCGTCGTGGCGGTCATTGATGCGCTCCGTTGAAGGGTCCACTACGCAGCGAAGCCGAAGGCGTTGCCTTCGGCTTCGACTTCACGAGAGCGGGTGAAGGGACTTGAACCCTCGACATTCACGTTGGCAACGTGACGCTCTACCACTGAGCTACACCCGCAACAGTCGCCTCCACCTCAGCGGAGGAGGGGTCGGAATCATAGCAGCCGGCGCACGGGAGTGCATTAGGCTCTCGCGATGCTCGTGCTCGCTGCAGTGGCCGCGCTGACTGCGCTTTCGTTCAAACCGATCGACCATGTGCTCGTCGTGAGCGTCGATGGCCTTCGACCCGAACTTCTCGAGTCGAACAGACTTGCGGGATTGCCCGCGTTCGCGCGGCTGCTCAGAGGCGCGCACACCCTCGACGCACGGTGCGATCCATCGAACACGACGACGCTGCCCAATCATGTGGGAATGGTGACGGGTCGACTCTTCGCCGGGCCATCGGGTCATGGGTGGCTCGGCAATACGGATCCTCCCAAGCCGGGGGCGGGAGGCACGATCGAGGAAATGCATGGCTCGTATGTGCCAAGCGCGTTCGATGTGGCCAGTGACAACGGCGTCGCGACGGCCGTGATTGCAGGGAAGACCAAGTTCGCGCTCTTGAAGCAGAGTTTCGGCGAGGCGGCCGGCGCGCCTGATCGCATTGGCGAGGATGATGGACGCGACAAGATTGGCGTCTTCCGCGTGTGTGGAAGCGACAGCGCTGTCGCGGTTGAGGCGCTGCGATTCCTGCGCTCAAGCGTTCGAGATCACCGTCGCTCGCTGGCCCTTGTTCACTTCGCCGCGACGGATGCTGCCGGCCACGGCCACTCGTGGGACCTCCGCGAGGGGAGTCAGTACACAAAGGCCGCGAGGTCGATCGACCGCATCCTCGAGGCGCTGCTCCTCGCCATCGAATCCGATTCCGCGCTGAGGGGAAAAGTCGCCGTCGTGTTGACGAGCGATCACGGCGGTGGCGATCCACCTTCGACGCACACGACGGTCACGGCGCCGATCAACTTCACGATCCCGTTCATTGTGTGGCGCGGGACCGATGAGACGCCGCGCGACATGTACGAGATCAATGCGACGACGCGCGCGCGGCCGCCACGGGATCAGAACCCCGCCGCGGCAGAACCGCCACCAATTCGCAACGCCGACGCGGGCAATCTCGCGCTCGGACTCCTCGGTCTCGGGGCGATTGAGGGCTCGACGGTCAACGCGCGGCAGGATCTCAGTGTCGAGTCGCCGCGTGGTACAAGCACTCCATGAAGATGGCTGGTGCGATGACGATCATCGCCTCGTGCGCCACCGGCGCGTCGGCTGAGTTGGTGCTCCCATCAGTGATCGGCGATCACATGGTGCTGCAGCGTGGTCGCGCAGTTCCTGTGTGGGGATGGGCGCGACCCAACAGCGAGGTGAGCGTCGTCCTTGTCGGTGCACAGGGCGAAGTGCGCGGCGCGGGTCATGGCGCTGCCGCGCCTGACGGCCGGTTCGTCGTTCGTTTACCTGCGATGGAAGCGTCGTCGTCGCCATCGACGCTGCGTGTGAGTGCGGGTGTCGACAGGGCTGAACGGGTCGATGTGCTTGTGGGTGAAGTCTGGCTGTGTGGAGGCCAGTCCAACATGGAGTGGCCCGTTTCTGCGAGCCTCGAAGGCGAGTCGCTCGCGGGGACGCTTCCTGCGACCGTCCGCTGTTTCACCGTGCCCCATGAACTGGCCGCGCACGCGGTTCCACTCGTGGGTGGTGCGTGGGAAGTTGCGTCGCCGTCGTCGACAGGGTCATTCACCGCGGTCGGAAGTTTTTTCGCTCGTTCGATTGGCACCGAACTCGGTGTGCCCGTCGGACTCTTGTCGATCAATTGGGGTGGTTCCCCCGCAGAAGCATGGGTTCCTGAGGATGCCGCGGCGCAGGGGCCATTCGCTAGCGCGGTCGCGACGCAGCGCGCGCGCGGTGCAGCGTTCGAGGCGCGATCGCCCGCGCAGAAGCAGCGGGACTACGACCTTGCGATCGAGCAGTACCACGCCGCCGTCGAGTCGTATTGGAAAGCGCTCAAGGCGAACGAGGCGGGTTTCGTCGGTGGATGGTTGAACGAGCCCTGCGACGCCGCGCACGGTTGGGCCTCGGGATCGCTGCCGGCGGTCCTTGGCTCGACGCCGGCGACGCAGCCTCTTGCAGGATTCGACGGGGCATCGTGGTGGCGACGATCGGTCTCGCTTCCCGCATCGTGGGCGGGCAAGGCCGCCCGAGTCGTGCTCGGGCCCATCGATGACAGCGATGCGCTCTTCGTCAACGGCGTCGAGGTCGGACGCACAACCCAGTTGCATCAGGCGCCGCGCGTCTATCGCGTACCCGAGGGGGTGCTCAGGGCCGGTGAGAATGAGATCGCGCTCGTCATCATCGACACCGGTGGTGCCGGGGGCCTCTCCATCGATTCAAGAAAGATGATCATGCGACTCGACGACGATCACGGCGTGAATGCTGCGGATCGTGCCCCATGTGCGCTCGCGGGCGAGTGGCAGTGGAAGCGAGGGAGCGATCTTGGTGGCCGCTTCGGGCCGCTTCCGCCCTCTGGAGAGGCACACCCGCAGGCGCAATGGGCGTCGTTCGGGTCGATGTGGAACGGCATGATGGCGCCGATGGCACCCTACGGAATCCGAGGGGCGATCTGGTACCAGGGGGAGTCCAACGCGGACCGCCCGAAGGAGTACGAAATGCTCTTGCCCATGCTCATCCGGTCGTGGCGAGACCGCTGGCAGTCGGGCGAGTTCCCATTCGGCATCGTGCAGTTGGCGGCCTTTCAATCCGCGAGCGACGATCCCGTCGAGGGCGTGTGGTCACGCCTGAGGCAAGCGCAGTTCGATACCGCGCAGCGCGTCGCGCACTGCGGGCTTGTCGTCACGACGGATGTCGGCGATGCCAGCGATATCCATCCGCGCAACAAGAGAGCCGTCGGCGAGCGTCTTGCGGCATGGGCCCTGGCGACGGTGTACGAGCGGCCACGCGAGTGGTCTGGACCGCTCTTTCAGGGCGCCACCGTTGAGGGGGCGTCCATGGTGATCGCATTCACACACGCGAAGGGACTTGCGGCACGCGGTGGCGGCACTCTCGGCGGCTTCGCGATCGCTGGCGATGATGGCGCGTTTCACTGGGCCGATGCGCGCATCGACGGCGAGCGAGTCATCGTGTCGCATCCGAGCGTGAAGGCGCCGCGCGCCGTGCGCTATGCGTGGAGTTGCAATCCGGTGCGTGCGAACCTCGTCAACGCCGCCGGACTTCCGGCGTCGCCGTTTGCGACGGACTAGAGTTCGACGGACGGATTGCGGTGCAGCGGCTCACATTGCCCACGGCAATGAGTCCGCGGTGGACGGACTGCGTCCGCGCGACCGGGGTCTAGTGGTCGAGTGTCGGCATGCCCATCCCGCGGCGGTCGGGATACGGGGGTGTCGGCACCGGCCGAAATGGACTCTTCTCGAGCGCGCTCTCCATCAGGTCGATCGCGACATCGATCTGCGGATCGACGCCGCCTCGAGAGAGTCCGCCCTTCATCACGCCAGGATCGTCGATCACTACGACATCGGGGTCGACGCCGTGGCCTTCAACTCCCCAGGTGCCGTCGTTCTCGTAGAAGGCGAACATCGGCACGCGCACGCTGGCGCCGTCGATGAGCGACGGATTGTCCGAGATCCCGACGAGTCCGCCCCATGTTCGTGTGCCCACGAGCGGCCCGAGCTTTGACTGGCGGAAGAGCCACGGGAACATGTCGCCGCCGGACCCTGCGAGGCCATTGATGAGCATCGCCTTGGGCCCGAAGTGGGAGTCGGGTGGCCATGGCTGGCTGCGCGAATCGCGCCGAGCCCACCAATTCGTCAGCGGTCGATCGAGCAACTCGATGAAGCGAGTTGGAATCTGTCCGCCACCGTTCCATCGATCGTCGACGATGAGCGCGTCCTTGCCACGCTGACCGACGAACTGGCGCATGAGGTCGTTCTGCCCGGAAACACCAGTGTCGGGAACATAGACATAGCCGATGCGACCCTTCGACTGCTCGTCGATGAACTTGCGGTTGCACTCAATCCAGGAGCGGTAGCGCAGGCTCGAGTCACTGTCCATCGGGGTGACGACCACCGTGCGCGCTGTGGCATCCTTGAAAGGTTTCGCGCTGACGAGGAGCGAGACCGTTCGTCCAGCGAGCCCCTGGAAGGCGGCCCACGGGTCCTCAGCAAGATCCAGCGGGGCGCCATTCACCTGGAGGAGGAACTCGCCCTCTTTGACATTGACCGATGGCGACGAGAGCGGATTGCGCGCGTCGGAGTCCCACGGTGCGCCTTGATAGATGCGGGCGAACTGATAGGCGCGCGCATTCTGGCCCTCGGGGGTCGTTCCCTCGCCGATCGTGAAGTCGACGCCCAAGAGCCCGACGCGCGCGGACTCGCGGTTGCGTCCTTCGCTGTCGCCGCCGCTGTAGTACGCGTGGCCGACATTGAGCTCGGAGATCATCTCTGAAATGATGAACGAGATGTCTTCGCGGCTGTTGGCGTGGTCGACGAGCGCGAGGTAGCGAGCGCGCACCGCCGCCCAGTCGACCTTGTGCATGTTGGGGTCGTAGAAGTAGTCGCGGAAGAGCACCCAGGCATCGCCAACCATCTGGCGCCACTCTTGGCGGGGGTCGACATCAACCGTCATCGGTGACCTGACGACATTCTTTGATGCCCCGCCAGCGGCCGCATCCACGATGCGCGCGCCAGAGCCTTCGACGACGAGCAGTTTCTTGCCGTCGGGAGTCATGGAGTAGCGGGTGCCGTTGGTCAGAGCCTTCTCCGCCGGCTTCTTCTCGCGCGCATCGATGATCTTGAGTCCGCCGCCCTCGCCGCGGCGGGCGAAGATGAGGAGTCCCTTGTCATTGACCGAGAGTCCACCCATCGATCCGGCACGGACGCTCGGCACGCGCACGGTGCGGCTCTCGATACCGTCGAAGGCAATCTCGAAGCCCTTGCGCTTGGCGACTGCCCCACCGGCGTCGGCAGCGGGGGCGTCGGCAGGCTTCGCGGCCGCCTGTTTGTCGTCGGCACCGCTCGCTTCGGCGGGCGTGTCCTCGGCTGGCGTGTCCTCGGCTGGCTTGTCCTCGGCCGGCTTCTTGTCGGCGGGTTTCTCGTCGGGCTTGGCGTCGTCGCCTTCCTTCGATTCCTTCTTCTCACTCTTCGTTGCTTCCTTCTTCGGTTTTGCGGGGGGGCCAGTCTCCTCGTCGACTTCAAGAGTCTGCCACGCGGCCTTCACATCCGCCCGCAGCGGCATCGCCATGAGGACCTCGGAATCGTCGTAGATCCATGTCGAATCCATCGACCCATACTTGGGAGAGAACTCCTGACTGCTCACGAAATAGAGCCACTCGCCGGTCTGGTCGAAGGTCGGCGATCCGCTCGCAAAGGCGGGGCTCGTCAGCGCACGGGAGGTCCCACTCTCGATGTCGTAGACGAAGACTTGCGACGAGCGTCCCGTCTCGTCCGAGAGTTCGTACGCGATCCAGGAGGAATCGTGGCTGAAGTGCGGCGATGGCGGGTTCTCTCCCCACACTTCGTGGGCGATGAGTTTGGACTCGCCCGTGGCGGCATCGACGAGGCACAGTCGCCCCGCCTTGTCGCCCACAGCGATCATCTTTGAGTCTGGGCTCCACACGAGTTCCAGCTTGAAGTGGCCGTCACCGGTTGTGAGCCTCCGCTTCTCGGAGGTGCCGTCGGCGTCCATGACGAAGAGTTCGTACCCGTCGCCGACGGAGTCATCGAACCACGCGATCGACTTGCCGTCGGGACTCCACGAGGGAGACCGTTCGGCGATACCACTGGTGCGAGTCAGGTTTCGCGGGACGCCGTTCTCGGCGGGCAGCGTCCAGATGTCGCCGCGCGCCTCCACGATGGCTCGCTTGGCCGTGGGCGAGATGTCCCACGACTCGATGAAGTTGCCCGCATCGACCAGGTTCGGGCGGACATTCGCGCGCGCGCCCGGCACCTGGACCTCCACCTTCGTCGCCGCATTGGTGGCGAGGTCGAGCACCCAGAGATCGTGTCCATTCTGGAAGATGATCTCGCCCGGAGTCGAGTCGTCAGGCCCTACGGATGGCCACTTGATGTCGAACTCTTCGAAGTGCGTGATCTGTCGCCGACCTCCGCCTTGCGAGTCGCACGACCAGATGTTCATCCGATGTTCAGGGCCCGCATCGCACAGGTAGTAGAGGGTCGTGCCATGCCACATTGGAATGGTGTCGGTGCCCTCCCACTGCGTGACGCGCTTCGCTGAACCAGCCGCAAGGTCGTAGACCCAGATGTCGGTCGCCATGCCGCCGCGGTAGCGCTTCCAGGTGCGCATGTCGGTGGAGTGCGGGGTGTAGGCGAGATACTTGCCGTCCGCGCTCAGCGAGGGATTCGCGCCGTATGGCGTGGGGAACTCCAGAGGAAGTCCGCCAGTACTGGGCACAGCGAAAATCTGCGGAGCGCGCGGGTAGGTCGCCATGCCGCTGGCCGTGAAGATGATCCGGCCATCGACGAGCCAGTCGGCAGGAAGCTCCGTCGCAGGGTTGTGCGTGACGCGGTGTGGGACGCCGCCGTCGACCTGTGTCACATAGATGTCGCGGTCTCCCTCGTAGTTCCCGAGGAAAGCAATCGAGTTCCCGTCGGGGCTGAATCGAGGGAATGTCTCGGCGCCGGGCGGATCGGCCACGGGCTGTGCAAGCCCGCCGTTGCGTGCGACGGTCCACAGGCCATTCGAGTAACTGAACACGATTCGGTCGTTGGAGATGTCGGGATACCGCAGCATCGATGCCGGTGGCACTTCCGCGTCGGCAATGGGGGTGGCGACAGCGAGGGCAACGAGTGACAAGAGTTGGCGCATGGGTGTTGTGGGGCGTGTGGGATCGTCGGGGAGCGGTGGGGGTGGGATTCGAACCCACGATGCCTTTTGGGCATACCGGATTTCAAGTCAGGCGCGTTCGACCACTCTGCCACCCCACCTTGGGGGAGCGCGAGTGTAACGAGTCAACTCGCAGCGTCGACCCGAGAGGCGCACAGCGAGAGCAGCAGATCGCGTGCGACGGGTTTGATCGCGTGATCGTCGCAACCGGCATCGAGGCAACGGCCGCGATCATCCTGCAGGGCATTCCCGGTGAGCGCAATGATGCGTCCGCGGTAGCCCATCGAACGGAGTTGGCGCGCTGCGGAATAGCCGTCGAGTTCCGGCATCTGCATGTCGAGGAGAATCGTGTCAAAGGGTCGCTGCGTGCTTCGGCTCACTGCGTCGAGCGCGTGCTTGCCGTTGTCAGCACCTTCGGTGTCCGCGCCAGCGCGCTTCAGGAGTGTGGCGATGAGCCGCTGCGCATCGGAACTGTCGTCCACAATGAGCACGCGACGACCGTCGAGCCGCGTGACAGGAGTGGCGGTCGCGTGGGCGGCGGCAGGCGCGACCGACTCCGCCCCGAGCATTGGAGCGAACTCGAATGCGAAGGTCGAACCCTCGGTGGGTACCGACTGAACGGAGATCACCCCGTCGAGCAACTTCGCCAGTCGCTGGGAAATGGCGAGGCCGAGGCCGGTGCCGCCGTA
>SYGQ01000074.1 GCA_005799475.1 Planctomycetia bacterium
ATCCGTTCTCAAGGCGCACGATCGACTGGGCGAGCGTGGGCTGCGTCACGTGGCGCTCGACGCGCGTCGTGCTCGCCTCGGCGCCGACGCGTCGAGCGATGGCACGTGGTGTTCACTTCGACACCGACGCGCTCTCGCCGAGTGAGTGCGAGCGCCTGCGCGCGAGACTCAGAGCAAAGACGCGCGCGGAGGCGTGGGCGTGAGCGCGCGGCCTTCATCCTGGTGGGATCGGATGCGCGAGGGATTCACGCGCGCATTTCATGTCGATCCGCCGGGCCCAGCGACGCCGACAGAAGAAGAGGCCAAACTCGTCGAGCGGGTCGCCGTCGAAGTCGTGCGGCGAAGGATGGCGACTCCTGCGCTCATCTTCCTTGAGTCGAGTCGTCCGCTCGCAGGTGTTGGCGCCGCCGCGATGCACTTCCTCCAGCCGTTCGTGACAGTGGTGCTCGACGCTTCGATGTGGTCGACGCTCGCCACATTCCTTGAGCGCGGCGGCAGCGTTGAGTACCTCTGTCGCCGCATCGAGGTGCTCGAAGCCGAGCGCGAACGCGGGCGCGCGTAGTTCGCGGTGGACGCCGCATTCTCGGGAAGAATCGGTGAGATGCACTCGCCGTTTCTTCCCGAGAACGATCGCGGCGTCGGGGTTGGGGGTACAGTGGGCCGCACTGGGCGCTGCGGCACCGCCCTATCAGGCCGCACGCATGCAAGTTCAGAACAAGTACGCGTTCTGTGCCGACGAGAGCTCGGGGCATCCGATCACCGGGGACTGTGGAGCGGTCATGGCAGGGACCTGCAAGCGGATGTCCTGCACCGGAGTGGTTCAGACCGGGATGAACTGTGCGCGCCTTTGGTGCCGCAATGGCGAATAGCGCACTGGCGATGCGGTCCACCGTGACCGCACTGACATGCGCGGCGTGTCTCGCGGCGGCGCAGGCGCCGTCCGAAGCCGAGGCGCTGCGCGCTTTTCTGGATCAGGTCGCGAAAGCGCACACTCCACCCGTCGATGGCCTTGGTCTTGAATTCATCGTGACGACACGCATGACTTGGACGCCAGAAAGCTCGGGCGGGGCAGCACGCGAGATCCCGGTTGAGCCGCTCGCCGGCACGCTGCTGCAGCATCCCGACGGACGGACGATCATTTGTGGATGGGCAGTGGGAGCACCAGTTGCGGAGCGCAGGGCGCTCGGGACCGCGTTCGGTCCTCGCGGTGCGGTGACGCGGCTCGCCGATCACACGATGGCAGCGAGCCGTGAGGGGGATATCGACTGGCGCTTCCGAGGACTCGGACTTCTTGATCAATCGGGGCGGTTCTTGGAGTGTGAGAGCGAGCGCTGCAACTGGTGGGCATCGCTTGTGGCAGCGACCGATGTTCGTCGCACCGAGACTGGCTGGGTCCTTGCTGGCCCCTCTTGGTCAACAGAATTGTCCGGATCGATACCGAACGACGGCACAGTTCGGCGCGTGAGAATGACAACGCTCGACCGGGACGGAAGGGAAGCGGTATCTGGGATCCTTGAGGTGCAGTCGACAGCGATGTTGGGCGGCCAATTCGTCCCCGCCGCCGTCACGCTGAATAGCAAGACACGGGTTCACCAGCCGGAGGCTGGCTATGAGATTGGCGAGGCCAACAAGGAGTTCAAGTTGGTCGAACGAAGAGCATTGAGCGGCGGCGAATTCGATGAGGCATGGGCAGCGTTTCACCGTCTCGATCCGGGGCAGCTCTTCTTCAACTCCCAGATGGGGATCGTGATCCGTGGCGGCGCGAGAGCCTTTCGTGCCGCCAACCAGTCCTTCCTCGCTGCTGAACCCTTCACCAGTGCGCTGCTGCCACCGATCGAGGAACTGCTCAAGCGAGCAACGCGAGTCGAATGAGTCTTGCCTCTCTGCTGCGGCGTGCGTTGGCAGACCTCGCGTCCCTCTGCGGACCCAAACTTAGCATCCTCCTTGTTGCAGTCGTCGGGGCGTGCACGGACGACGGCGCCGTACCGCCGCACACGGCGGCCAAGAAGGAAGTGCGGCTCATCTCTGAGCGGAAGGTTGACCTCGGAGAAGTGGATGCAATTCCCGACGCGATCCAGCCGCCGATACGCGTGTCGTTCGAAGTGGAGAATCTGGGTGCGCGACCAGTCGGCGTGTTGGACGTGGTGAAGAGTTGCGGATGCCTTGAGGTGGACTCGATTCTCGAGATTCCCTGCGGGCGATCTCAGATCAAGATTGGAGTGCGGCCGCAAACCGGTCGCGCCTTTTCACACACAGTATGGCTCCGCCTCTCGGCCGGCGAGTCCCTGACACTCTCGGTGTGCGGCCGCGGTCGGCAGGGGGTTCAGATTGATGCGGGAGTTCCTTAGTGGGAGGACGGCGGCAAGCACCTCCTTGTCCCGCTCAGTGCGTGGGGCGATCCGATGCCGCCGCGCATTGGCGGCGTGCTGATGGTCGGCGCTGGGTTCGATTCAGCGGGTGTTCCAGCGGTCACCGAACCGGAGTGGGGTGAGTTGCGCGACCGCGATGGAGTCGCGACGGGGGTTCGTCAGTGCGTCCTCCAATTCGCTGTGGAGAATCGTCGGCCGCTTGGCGGGGGATTCGTGCGCCTTGAGGGCGCCAGCGTTCTGCGTTGGGTGAGAATTCCAATCTGGGAAGGAGGAGGACAATGAGCCTGTCATGCGCATCGCTTGTGTCCGCGTGGTGGTTCGTGTTCGCCGACGCACTGTCCCCGTGTGCCGCTGGATCGACCGGCTCAGAGCGCGGCACGAGGTGACAAGTTCGCACGCGCCGTGGAAGCTGCGGCCGCGATGATCGCACTGCCTCTCGGGTACGACGCGCCGGGCGCGGAATCCTCCTTGATCGAGCGGACAATCCGCGTGCGGAACACGGGCGCGTTGACCCACCCCGCGAGGTGACAGCGAGAGAACCCGGTTCCCGTCAGAAGTTCAGTGTGCGCTTGTCGCACCCGGTCCGTAGTGCGCAATGAGCACGCACCCCCAAGTGATCGCGGCGATTCCGATCGCCACCAGGACCGCGGCGCTGCCGAGGTCCTTGGCTCGCTTCGCCAGCGCGTGCCGCTGCGGCGAGGCGAGGTCGACCACGGCCTCGATGGCTGAGTTCAAGATTTCAACGAGCAGAATGCCCAGAAGCGACGCTGTCAAGAGTGCGCGCTCGACGAGCGTGAACGGGAGCACCCACGCCACGACAACGAGCGGCACGATGACCACAAGTTCCTGCACAAACGCTCGCTCGCGCAGCGCCGCAGCGATCCCGTCAAGGCTGTGTCGAAATGCCCTTGCGATCGCGCCCAGGTGCGCAGGGTCACTCATCGAGGTCATCCTAGGACAAAGCCACCGCGAGACCCTACTCTTTCGCCCCCATGCGCATCGTCGCCACCGACTGCGGCAGCACCACGACAAAGGCGATCCTCATCGAGGAGAAGGACGGGGTCTTCCGCCAGACCTTTCGCGGTGAAGCGCCCACGACCGTTGAGGCGCCGTTCGCCGATGTGACACTCGGCGTCACAAACTCGGTGACTGAACTTCAGGAACTTTCGGGGTACCAACTCATCGCCGACGATGGCACGATCATCCGTCGCACTTCGAGGAGCGACGAAGCCGGGTGCGACCTCTACATCAGTACTTCGAGCGCCGGCGGCGGACTTCAGATGATGGTTGCGGGTGTCATCCGCGAGATGACCGCCGAGAGCGCCAAACGCGCCGCGCTCGGCGCCGGTGCGATCGTGATGGACGCGATCGCGAGCAATGACCGACGCAAGCCGCACGAGCAGATCCAGCGCATCCGCGAGTTGCGCCCGGACATGGTGCTCGTCTCCGGCGGCACTGATGGCGGCGACACGAAGAAGGTGACGGAGATCGCCGAACTCATCGCGCCCGCGCGACCGCGCCCGAGGTTCGGCGGTGAATACAAACTGCCGCTGATCTTTGCGGGCAACAAGGACGCGAGGCCGTCCATCGAACGCTGCTTCGGCGGCGAGGGATTTGCACTGTCGATCGTCGAGAATCTGCGCCCGACACTTGAGCAGGAGAACCTCGGCCCCGCGCGCGAGCGCATCCACGATGTCTTCCTTGAGCATGTGATGGCACACGCGCCCGGCTACGACAAGCTCATCGCGTGGGCGAACGCGCCGATCATGCCCACTCCCGGCGCCGTCGGCGACATCTTGCAGACCATCGCCAAGGGACGCGGAATCAATGTCGTCGGTGTCGACATCGGCGGCGCGACGACTGACATGTTCAGTGTGTTCGGCGGCACCTTCAATCGCACTGTCAGCGCCAACCTCGGGATGAGCTACTCCATCTCGAATGTGTGCGCCGAAGCCGGCATGGCAAGCGTGCTGCGATGGGTCCATCTCGACATGGACGAGCGCGAACTGCGCAATCGAGTCAAGAACAAGATGATTCGGCCGACGACGATCCCGCAGACGCTTGATGCGCTCGTCTTCGAGCAGGCGGTCTCGCGCGAGGCGCTGCGGCTGGCGTTCATTCAACACAAGGCCTTCGCGACGACGCTCAAGGGCGTTCAACAGCAGCGCACCGTCGGTGACGCGTTCAGCCAGGACGAGGTCGGCAAGTCGATCGTGAATCCCATGGCGATGGACCTCATGGTCGCTTCGGGCGGCGTTCTCTCGCACGCCCCGCGCATGGAGCAGACCGCGCTCATGATGATCGACGCCTTCGAACCCGAGGGGTTCACGGAGATCGCCAAGGACTCGATCTTCATGATGCCGCATCTGGGCGTGCTGGCATCGGTCAATGCGCGCGCGGCCATGGAAGTCTTCGAGAAAGACTGTCTCATCGTCCTCGGTTGGTGCGCCGCGCCCAAGGGAGAAGTGCGCCAGGGAAAGCCCGCGCTCTCGTACACGCTCACATCGCGCGCGGGCACAGGCGCAGCGCAAACTGGCACGCTCATGGGCGGCGACATGAAGCTCGTGCGCCTTGCGCCGGGCATTGAGGCGACGCTCGAAGTGCGGCCAGAGAAGGGACTCGACATGGGCGCGGGCCCCGGAAAACCTCTCACGCGAGAAGTCACTGGCGGCACGGTCGGCATCATTCTCGACGCACGCGGGCGGCCTCTTAGGTTGCCCGAGACGCACGCCGAGCGCCGTGCTGCGGTCTCGCGCTGGCTTGCTGCGCTGGAGGTGTACTGATGGCGAAGGCCTACACCCCAGGACTCAAGGTCACGCCGCGCACGACATTTCAGGCGCGCCGCTTGCTGCCACTGTCTGGCACGGTGCGCGTGGCCAAGGGCGACCGTGTCACCGCCGAGACCGTTGTCGCAGAGACTTTCCTCGAGGGCGACATCTTCCCGATCAAGCTCGCCGCGATGATGCAGGCGAACCCGAACGAACTCCCATCGCTCATGCTCAAGAAGGTCGGTGACACCGTTGAGGTCGGCGAGCCGCTCGCGCGCACGAAAGGCATCTTCGGCATGATGAAGACCGAAGGGAAGTCGACCGCCAAGGGGATCATCGAGAGCATCTCCGACTCGACCGGCATGGTGATCGTGCGCGGCCCCAAGCTCGCGGTGCAGGTGCGTGCGTTCGTGAGTGGCACCGTCGTTGAAGTGATCGCGAGCGAAGGCGTCGTCGTGGAGACCCCCGCCGCATTCGTGCAGGGGATCTTCGGCGTCGGCGGCGAGGTCTGCGGCCCGATCGCCATGGCGACGAAGGCGCACACGGAAGCCTTCGACGAATCGCACATCCTTCCATCAATGAAGGGAGCCGTCGTCGTCGGCGGCGCGCGCATGACGGCGGGAGCCATCCACCGCGCGCGCGAAGTCGGCGCGGCAGCACTCATCGCCGGCGGCATCGACGACGCGGACCTGCGCGATGTCCTCGGCTACGACCTCGGCGTGGCCGTCACTGGCAGTGAGCGGCTTGGCATCACGCTCATCGTCACCGAGGGCTTTGGCGACATTGCGATGGCCGCGCGGACCTTCGCGCTCCTCGGGGCGAACACCGGGCGCATGGCCAGCGTCAACGGCGCGACGCAGATTCGCGCGGGTGTCATGCGCCCCGAGATCGTCATCGCGCTCGACCAGGCGGGCACAAGCGAAGTGTTCACCGGCGGTGCGACCGCAGGCATTCTCGAGATCGGCACCCGCGTCCGCATCATTCGCGATCCTCACTTCGGATCGCTCGGCGCCGTGGGTGCGCTGCCGGAGAAGCCCGCCGTTCTCGGATCGGGGTCGAAGGCGCGAGTTCTCGAGGTCGTGCTCGATGGCGGCGAGCGAGTCACCGTACCGCGCGCCAATGTCGAACTCGTCGGCGAGTAGCCCCGCGTCCCTGCACAACTTCGCGACTCCCGCTACCGTAGCGGCGTGGCCCCAAGCATGTTGAGAGCGTGGTGGAGTCGATGCGCTGGGGCTTTCGCGTCGGCACTTGTGATCGCACTTTCGCCAGCGGGCGCCGCCGACCCGGCACCGCAAGCGGATGCCGCCCGTGCGAGCGATGTCCCTTGGGACGCAGGCGGCGCGATCCTCGTCGAGTGGTCCGTCGCGACACCCCAGGCACAACTGACGGGATGGCTCATCGAGCGCAAGGGTGAAGTTGTCGGCGAAGAGTGGGGGAGTGCCACGGAAGTGCCAGCATCGGCGCGCGCATTCACGGCGACCAAGCTTGTCGCTGACGGCACCTATCGATTCCGCGTCATGCCGCTCGGCGTGAATGGGTCCATCGGCACCCCGATGGAGACCGGTGCCGTCACCGCCGATGCCAACTTTTTCCTCGGCCACAAACTGCCGCTCTTCGTCGCGATCCTGATCGTCAGCGCCTGCGTCATCGTCTTCATCGTGCTTGCGCGCAAGGGGTATCCCCTGAAGATCCGCAAGATCGCTGCGCTCGACGCGGTCGACAACGCGGTGGGTCGTGCGACGGAGATGGGTCGTTCGGTGCTCTTCATTCCTGGCATTCAGGACATGGACAACATTTCGACCGTGGCGGGCATCACCGTGCTCGGGCATGTCGCTCGCACGGCGGCCGAGTACGACGCGACCATCGAGGTGCCCACGAGCCGCTCGCTCGTCATGGAAGCGGCGCGCGAAGCCGTGCAGGCGTCGTACCTCTCCGCGGGTCGCTCCGACTCTTACAACCCTGACCTCATCCGATACATCACCGACGAGCAGTTCGGTTTCGTCGCGTATGTCTCTGGGCGAATGGTGCGCGAGAAGCCAGCGGCCTGCTTCTACATGGGATGCTTCTTCGCCGAGAGCCTGATTCTCTCTGAGACCGGCAACTCCATCGGCGCGATCCAGATCGCCGGCACCGCTGAGAGCAG
>SYGQ01000075.1 GCA_005799475.1 Planctomycetia bacterium
CCTCGATTTCGCGCCCGTGGTCGATGTCGACAGCAATCCAGCCAATCCCGTCATCGGCGACCGCAGCTTCGCGCGCGATGCGTCACGCGTGGGCGCGTGCGCTGGAGCATTCATTCGCGCGATGCAGGGGCAGGGCGTCGCGGCGTGCGCGAAGCACTTCCCCGGCCATGGCGACACGGATCTCGACAGCCACTTCAAGCTGCCGAGGCTCGCGCACTCCATGGCCCGTCTGCGCGAGGTTGAGTTGCCTCCGTTCGCGGCGTCGGTGGCGGCCGGTGTGGCCTCGGTCATGACCGCCCATGTCGTCTTTGATGCGCTCGATTCGGGAACTCCTGCGACGATGAGTCACAAGCTCATCGACGGCATCCTCCGTCGCGAACTGGGTTATGACGGCGTCGTCTTCAGCGACGATCTTGAAATGGCCGCGATCGCCGATCGCATGGGGATCGGAGAGGGGGCGGTGCGCTCGGTTGCCGCGGGTGTCGACTGCGTGCTCGTCTGCCACAAGGCGGATCGCCAGCGCGAGGCGATCGATGCCCTCACGAAGGCGCTCGTCGACGGGACGCTGGCACACGCGCGGGTCGAGCAGGCCGCCGTGCGTCTTGATCTCTTGCGCGCGCGCTTCGTCCGTTGAGAGCCAGGAACCGTCGCATGGCGGCAAGCGTGCTCGCACCGCAGTGATGCTCGATGCCCTCAGAGTCCCGGGCCGCCTCGGCAGGCCTCACGCCGAGTGACATGAGGAAGGAAACGACCGTGGCGTGACGCGCACGCGAGGCGCGGGCGAGCCGCTCGCCAGAGGCGCTGAGCGAGATCGGTCCGTGACGCTGCTTGCGAGCAAGGCCCGCGAGGGTGAGGCGCTGCACGATGCGAACGACCGTCACATGCGAGACACGCATGTGCGCCGCGAGGTCTCGGACGCGACACGATCCGTGGGCGCTCAGCATGGCGTCGATCGCTTCCACATAGTCCTCGAATGTCTCATGGGCGTGATCGGTCCTCGTCTTGACGAAGACGCCGCGGGCGGGGCTGACAGGGGTCCGTCGGGGGGTTGCCATCGGAGGGCACATGTCCTACCATCAATTGTAGCTATGGCTACATTCGCGGCAATCGTCTTTGTCCTTGGGATGCTTCAGACCACCCCGACGCCGACGCCACCACTCAAGGTCGTCTGTACCACGGGCATGCTCGGCGACATGGTGCGGGGGATTGTCGGCGAGCACGCTGAGGTCACAACGCTCATGGGTCCGGGCGTCGATCCACATCTCTACAAGGCGACCGTCGCCGATGTGCGCACGCTCTCTGGGGCGGACGCGATCGTGGCCAACGGCCTCATGCTCGAAGGGCGAATGCAGGAATTGTTTCCGAAGCTCCGCCTGAAGGGGACGCTTGTCATCGAGGCGGGCGCCGGAGTGCCCCCGAGCAAACTCCTCACCCCCGAGGGCTCGCACGGGCACCCAGACCCTCACATTTGGATGGACCCTGGACTCTGGGCGGAGGCGGCGCGATTCGTGGCGAAGGAACTCGGCGCGCGCGACCCTTCGCATGCAACCGAGTACGAGCGGAACGCCGCCGCGCTGGAGAAAAAGTGGCTCGCGTCCGATGCGCTGATCGCGGGCGCGCTTGCGAGCGTGCCCCCCACGCGCCGCGTCCTTGTCACCGCGCACGACGCATTCAGCTACTTCGGTCGTCGCTACAGCGTCACTGTGGCGGGGATCCAAGGAGTGTCGACCGAGAGTGAGTCGGGCCTCGAGGACATCCGACGACTCGTCGACATGCTCGTCACGCGAAAGGTGCCAGCGGTGTTTGTGGAGACATCTGTCGGTGACAAGAGCGTCCGCGCACTTGTCGAAGGCGCCGCGGCGCGCGGGCATCCTGTGACCATCGGCGGCTCGCTCTACTCCGATGCAATGGGCGAAGCGGATTCCTTCGCTGGGTCGTACACGGGCATGATCCAGACCAACGCCGCGACCATCGTCAAGGCGCTCGGCGGCGACGCGAAGGGGCTCGTGCCAGCGCCGTGAAGGGCCATTCTCCGACCAGTCCGCTCTCCATCCACGCGCTCACTGTGGCGTACCAGCGCAAGCGAGTGCTGTGGGATGTCGATCTCGACATTCCCGCGGGTGCCATCATTGGCATCATCGGGCCAAACGGCGCCGGCAAGAGCACGCTCCTGAAGGCATGTCTCGGACTCGTGACGGCCGCCAGCGGGCAGGTGTCAGTCTTTGGCAAGCCACTCTCCGACGACCCCACGCGCGTGGGCTATGTGCCGCAGCGAGAGAGCGTCGACTGGGACTTTCCTGTGACCGTGCTCGATGTCGTCCTGATGGGGACCTACGGCCGACTCGGATGGCTTCGGCGGCCCGGGCGACGCGAGCGCGACGCCGCGCACGCGGCGCTCGAGACGCTGGGGATGAGCGCCTTCAGTCACCGACAGATCGGGCAACTCTCAGGCGGCCAGCAGCAGCGCGTGTTCCTCGCGCGCGCCCTCGCGCAGGACGCGTCCCTCTACTTGATGGACGAACCGTTCGCCTCGGTGGATGCCGCGACCGAACAAGCCATCCTCACTGTCCTTCGACGGCTGCGCGACGAGGGACGCACTGCGGTCGTCGTGCACCACGACCTGGAGAGCGCACGCGAGTACTTCGACTGGGTGGTGCTCTTGAACACGCGAGTGATCGCGGCGGGGCCAGCGCAGGAAGTTCTCACGCACGACCGCCTGCGCGAGACCTACGGCGGTCGCCTTGCCCTCCTCGACGAAGCGGCGCAGCGACTTCAAGGTGCGCAAGGGGGGTAGCGCATGTTTGGACTCGACCACAACACGCAGGTGGTCGCTGCAGCTGCCGCCATGACGGGAGCCGCCGCAGGGATCGCTGGGTCGCTGCTGACACTCAGAAAGCGCGCGCTCCTAGGGGATGCGCTCGGGCACGCGACGCTTCCGGGCATCGCGCTGGCGTACATCGCGTCGGTGTGGCTCGGAGGATCCGGACGAGAACCCGTCGTCCTGATGCTTGGCGCGGCGCTCGGTGGACTCGCTGGGCTCGCGAGTCTCGCACTGATCCGCCGACTCGCGCGTGTCTCCGATGACGCCGCGATGGCGATCGTCCTTGGTTCGTTTTTCGGTCTGGGCACCGCGCTCTTGACCCTCATCCAGTCGTCGCCATCGGGCCACGCGGCCGGACTCGCGACGCTCGTGACCGGGCACGCTGCGTCGATGGTGACCGACGATGCCGTGATCGCGGCGGGAGTCGCCCTCGTGTGCATGGCCGTCGTGGGGATGCTGTCCAAGGAACTCAGTTTGCTCTGCTTCGATGAAGGGTTTGCACAGACATTGGGCCGCCGAACGAAGGTCCTCGACGCGGTCGTCCTTCTCGTCGCCACCTGTGTTGTCGTGGCAGGACTTCGGTCGGTCGGTCTTGTGCTCATCGTTGCGCTGCTCATCATTCCCGCAGCCGCGGCGCGTCTTGTGGTGGATCGGTTCGTGCCAATGCTGAGTGTCGCCGCGATCGTTGGCGCGTTGAGCGGCGTGATCGGCACACTCGTGAGCGCCAGCGCACCGGACCTTCCGGCGGGAGCGTGCATCGTGCTTGCGGCGGCGGCGCTCTTTGGCATCGCGGCGGTGTGTGCGCCGCGAAACGGTGTCATCGCGCGCGTTCGGGGGGCGATGCCGTGAATGCATGGTCGTGGGGTGTCGACGGATGGATCATCGTGATCGGTGCCTTGGCGGCCATCGCGTGCGCCGTGCCCGGGGTATTCCTCGTCGTTCGCCGCGAGGCCATGCTGGCCGACGCGCTCTCTCACGCGGCGCTCCCGGGGATTGCCGGCGCGTTCCTCATGTCGGGGACACGCGACCCGCTGTGGATGTTCCTCGGGGCTGTCGGCGCAGGGCTTCTTGTGGCGATCGGCGCACGGGGGATCGCCGCGCTGGGGCGGGTTGATGCGGGTGCGGCCATGGGGATCGCCTTCACGACACTCTTCGCGCTCGGCCTCGTCGCCATTGTTCAGGCGGCCGACCGCGTTGACCTCGATCCATCCTGCGTTCTCTTCGGATCGCTCGAACTGGCTCCGTTGGACACGATTGATGTCGGTGGTGCGGCGGTTCCGCGAGCGGCAGTCGTCCTTGCGTGCGTCGCGGCCATCAACCTCGCCGTCGCTGCACTTCTTTGGAAAGAGTTCACGATTACCGCGTTCGACGCCCCGCTGGCGCGAGCTCTCAACCTGCGGCCGCGCGTGATCGAGCTCCTCGTGCTGGCCATGGCCGCTGCGACCTGCGTTGCAGCGTTTGAGGCCGTGGGCAGCATCCTCGTCGTCGCGATGATCGTGATCCCTGCGGCGTCAGCGCGTCTCATGTCGGACCGCCTCGCGGGGATGGTGGTGGGTGCTGTCGTTCTGGGCATCGTCGGCGCTCTGGCCGGACACTGGCTCGCGTCAGCCGCCGCGCCGATGCTGTTGCCAAGCGGACGCGATGCGTCGACTGCGGGATCGATCGCCGCGGCACTCGGCGGGATCTTCGTGGTCACCGCGCTCTTCTCGCCGCAGCGGGGCGCGCTGCGGAGGCTCGCGGATCGAGCGAGCCTCGCGCGTCGCGTGGTCCGCGAGGACGCGCTCGGCCTTCTGTGGCGCGTCGAAGAAGACGGCAAGACGATCGACACCAAGAGACTTGCCACGCTTCTTGTGCGTGGGGCACAGGCGCGTCCGAGGTCGATCGGTCGCGCGATCAACCGTCTCGCGCGCGAGCGACTTGTGAGCATTGACGCTGGGCGAATCGCTTTGACAACCGAGGGCCGGAACGCCGGCGCGGAACTTGTGCGCTCCCATCGACTCTGGGAGCTCTACTTGGCGCGACGGCTCGCGCTCGCGCCGGACCATGTGCACGACACCGCGATGGTGCTCGAACACATCACCGACTCGACGATGCGCGACGAACTCGCCCGCGAAGAACTTGCCGACCCGACTAACCCGGAATCCCTCAAGGACCCGCACGGGCGGATTGTGCCCAGACCTCCCGAGTAGTCAGGGCGCCTTGGGCGGCGCAGGAATCGTTGCAGGCGGGGCTGGTTCGGGGTCCTTGCGCGCCGCGAAGGGTTCAGCGGCGGCGTCGATCGCGGCAAGGGCCACGAGTTGCGCCACCTCCGCCGCGAGTGACGCATCGATCTTGGCGACCTCGTCACTCACTTTGTGATAGTCCTCGTGATCTTCGACGGAGAACAGCACCGCCGGCACACCCTTCTTGAGGAACGGCCCTTGGTCGCTGCGGTCCAGCCAGTCCGGGTGCTCATCCACCCGCAGTTTCAATCCGATCGCCTCGTTCGCGCGGCGAAGTGTCGCGATCACGGTCGCGCCCTTGGGGCCTCCGTCAATGAAGATCTCTCTCGGCTTGCCACGGCTGATCATGTCCATGTTGAAGACGGCGCGGATCTCGCCAAGTGGAACGGGCGGATCCTTCACGAATGCCCGTGACCCGACCATCCCGGCTTCTTCGCCGTTGAACGCGACGAAGAGGACGCGACAGCGGGGGCCAACTCCAGCGGCCGCGCACGACTGCAGTGCATGCGCGACGGCGATCATGCCAGCGACACCGGATGCGTTGTCGTCCGCGCCGTTGTGGATCTTGTCGTCGCCCGAACGCTTTGGTCGGAGATGGTCGTAGTGCGCCGTGACGAGGACGCAGCCATCCGTGCGCGTCTCCGGCCTCGGATCAAGGACGCCGACGAGATTGGGTCCCGTCTCGGCGTTCGTGTCGATGGTCTTCCGTTCCATCGTGACACCCTCACTTGCCATGCGTGCGACGATCCATTGCGCCGCCTTTTCCGCAAAGGGACTGCGAAAGAACCGGCCCCCCATCTCGTCGCTCGCGAGTTCGGCGATGTCCTTGCGCACCTGATCGGGTGTGATCGCCGTGCGCGCAAGCGCGAGTGGACTCGGCGACTGCGCTTGGGCCAACGCGACCATGAGAGACACGAAGAGTGCATGTGCGATCATCGCGGCCCCTTGTACCGCAGGAGCCTGAGTGCGTTGAACGCCACGATCACCGTGCTGCCCTCATGCAGGACAACGGCCATGCCCAGTGGAGCAACTCCGAGCGCCGCCAAGGGAATCAGCAGCACCACAACGCCGAGCGAAATCGCCACATTCTGCGCGATGATCCGGCGAGCGGCTCGGCTGAGCCCCACCGCGAACGGAAGGCGAGTGAGGTCATCGGCCATGAGCGCCACATCGGCCGCTTCGAGTGCCACATCGGTCCCGGACGCGCCCATCGCAATGCCGACGGTGGCTGTCGCGAGTGCCGGCGCATCGTTGACGCCGTCGCCGACCATCGCCACACTCTTCCACTTCGCCAAGAGGCTCTTCACCTCGTCGATCTTCTGCTCGGGAAGGAGTGACGCGGCGAATGAGTCGACGCCAACCGTGTCCGCCATCACGCGGGCCACGCGCCCGTTGTCGCCGGTGAGCATGGCCGTGTGACCGATGCCATGAGCCCGAAGTTGCTCGACGACCCCGCGTGCTGATGGTCGGACCGGGTCGGCGATACCAAACGCACCGAGGACGCGATCGCCAAGTGCCACCACTGAGACCGTGCGTGCACCCGCCTCCATGCGGTCGATCTCGGCGGCCAGTGGCGCGTCGATCGCGGGGACGCGGTCGACACCAAAGGCACGCCGTCCCGCAATCATGGCACGCTGCGCCCCGACGATCCCAGCGACACCAAGCCCGGGAATGGCCTGGACTTCGGTTGCGCGCATTTCGCCGAACCCCTTCGACTCCGCGAATCGCACGATCGCGCGCGCCACGGGATGCGACGAGTCTCGGTCGAGCGCGCACGCGGTCTCGATCGCTTCGCGCTCGCGGACACGATCGGCGAGTGCGAGCGCCACGACATCCGGTTTGCCCTCCGTGAGCGTCCCCGTCTTGTCGAACGCGATCGCCTTCACAGTCCCGAGCGCCTCGAGGTACACGCCGCCCTTGATGAGCACACCGTTGCGCGCGGCCTGCGCCACGCCGGCGAGGACGGCACTCGGTGTCGAGATCACCAAGGCGCACGGTGACGCCCCGACGAGCACCGCCATCGCGCGCAAGAACGCGTCATCGAAGGGCATCGCCGCAAAGTGCATCAAGAGCACGATGACCATCGGCACGCCGGCGATCACGATCGGCGTGTAGACGCGCGTGAACCGCTCTGCCACCTGTTGGGCACGGCCCTTGTTGGCCTGGCTCTCCTCGACGAGCCGAATCATGCGCGCCATCGTCGAGTCCGACGAGAGTCGGGTCGTCTCGACGCCGAGAGCCCCTTCACCGTTCACAGTGCCAGCGAACACGGGATGCCCCGGTTCCCGCCGCACGGGCAGGCTCTCGCCGGTGATCGGACTCTGGTCGACGGACGAACTGCCGTCGCGCACAGTGCCGTCGATCGGGATTCGCTCCCCCGGCTTCACGCGCACCAAGTCGCCGACCGCGATCTTCTCGATCGGGAGGTCACGCTCTTCGCCATCGCGAACGACTCGCGCGGATCGCGGCGTCAGAGTGCCGAGTGCATGGATCGCGTTGCGTGCCCGCGAGGTCGCCAAGCCTTCGAGTCCATGCCCGAGCGAAAAGAGAAACAGGAGGATCGCCGACTCCTCAAGGCGACCGATGATCCCAGCGCCGATGGCGGCCAGCAGCATGAGGAGATCGACATCGAGGCGCCACCGAAGCAGCTGTTCGAGCGAGCGCGCCGTGACATGCCAGCCCCCGGCGAGGCATGCGCCGATCAAGAAGGCGAAGCCTATGGTCGCGCTCCCACCGACGCGCGGTGCGATCAGTCCGGCGCCCAAGAGGGCCGCGCATGCAATGGCGCTGATCAAGTCCGGATCAGAAAGGACCCCGCGCGAAAGTCTGTCTGAGTCGGGACAGTCGTGACAACTCATCGGCCTACCAGCAGTGCGTGCGAGTCACTCGCGTCTGCCGATCCCCATGGCCCTGGCCGCGGACCATCCCAGCGCCCCCTCAAGCACCAAGAACAGCCCGGCGGCGACGAGGATCCCGCCGACAAACCACGGCGCATCTCCAGAGAGGATGTTCACGAAGCGCAAGACAAGGATGAGCCAGCCGGGGCCCTCGACGAGGGCACCAACGATGATCCGAATCTGCTTCTCGCGTTGGGTGAGGTTGCTCGGCATCATCGCGGCCTATTCAATGGGGTAGAGACGCATGGCTTCCGAAACAATCCAGTCCATCGCGGCGTACTCATCCGTGGTCCAGGTCTTGCCACCAACGAAGGAATCCATCTTGTCGCCGACCTTGCCGATGGCGCCGTTGAGTGACTCGACCTCGTCGCGCTGCGATTGAGTCGGTTCGACGCCGCGCATCTCCATCCGCAACTTGGATCGGCGGACAAAGAGTTTCTGCCGCTCCGCCGCCAGTGCCACATACTCCTTGAACTTCGCGCTCGCGGCCAACTTCGCGATCTTCTCCATCTCTGGGGGCACCGTGTTCCCTGGCGCATCGGCGTCACCGCTTCCTTCAGCAGCTTTCTTCGCCGTGTCGGCGTCCTTCTTCTCCTTCGCCTTGTCTTTCGCCTTGTCCTTCCCCTTGGCGGGGGTCTTCGCGTCTGGTGCCTTCGTTCCCTGAGCCGCACCTCCGGCAGGCACCGGCGGATCCGTGGGCGGGGTCTGCGCCCTCGCAGAGGCCGCAACGACCATGAGTGTCAGGAGCAAAGCACTAAAGCGGGCGGACGGGTTCGGTCGTGAGCGCATGGTTTGAGGATACCCCCGATCGCGCAGGTGCCCGCAATCTGTCTCGTCGAGCCACCGGTGGTGCGATTGTCGCGTATGGATCACTGCTAGGCTCATACCGATGCGCGGTCGAAACCGATTCACATTCCGCGAAGCGCCGCCGCGCGCTCGGGCATTCACGGTGGTCGAACTGCTCGTTGTCGTCGCCATCATCACCATCCTCGTGGGCCTTCTCATTGTGGGTCTTGAGAAAGCGCAGACGATGTCGCGCGTCGCCGGATGCCTCTCGAACCAGCGTCAGATCGCGCTTGCGCAAGTGAGTTATGCGCTCGACAACAACGGTGCCTACGCAAGTAACCGAACCTCAGGGATGACCCTGATCGGCGATTTGAGTTGGACGATCACTCTCCCTTGCGGGGTGTTTCCCATTCTCATCAACAAGGGGAACACCAACCAGGACTCCTACCACTCATGGGTCGCGTCGTACGGAGCGGGCGTCATCGGAGGTGCCGAGCAAGAGTACGGCGTCAACAGCACGAACACCAACGCCAAGGCGCTCTCCAAGGGCAGGCTCTTTCCCTACATGGGGTCGTACAAGCTCTACCGCTCGCCGCTGGACCCCACTTCGCGCATTCGCAGTTACTCCCTGCAAAGTTTCGTCGGCGCGCTCGTCCCCGAAGACTCGTTTGAGTGGTCGGGCAAGTGGGATGACTGGTGCTGCAGCCAAGGGGTGACTCCGCGCGAGTGGACCGCGACGCACTCAAAGCACCACAAGTTTCCGTCACAGACGCTCATGTCGATCATCGAAGACGACAGCGACGGATTCAACTACAACAACCAAGGATGGGTGATCGACATTCGCCCGCCCGCGGGGACGCCGGCGCCGCCTGGCACGCCGAATCCAGGAGCGTGGGGGTCGACCGGCGGCTGGGACGGATGGATCGACTGGCCCGCGTTCTGGGATCCGAGCAACATCACCTACAGCTATGCCGATGGCTCGACTGAGACCTACTCGCTCCAGAAACCGAAGCTCGTCAGTGAGATCCAAGGTCCCCCCGGCGCAGGGATGGGGCATCGCTACCCGGCTCCGGCCGACAACGCCGCGATGGGTCCTTGGCGACGCGATTGGATCCACTTTCGCGATCGGCTCTTTCCCGGCGTACTGCCGCCGGTGATCCCGCGCTACCAAGACCAGTGATGGCTCGCCGCGCACCGCACGGTTACGGGCAGATTGTGCCTCCTAGGAGGCACAATCTGCCCGTAACCGCGGGGCGGTGCGCCTTCACCGTCGTCGAGCTTCTAGTTGTCGTGGCCATCATCGCGATCCTTGCCGCTCTCGTCCTCACCGGGCTCGAGAAGGCGCGCACGATGGCGAGCGTGGCCGCGTGCCTCTCCAATCAGCGGCAGATCTCGTTGGCGCAGGCGAGTTACGCGCTCGACAATGGCGGCGCGCTTGCGAGTCCGCGCACTTCATACGGCGGCGGCTCGACGACGGCAACCTTTACGAACCCATGCGGCACCGTGAGTTTCATCCTCAACAACGGGAGCGCGAGTAGCACCACATATCACCCATGGACCGCGTCGTACGGCGCCGGTGTTGTCGGCGGCAGCGAGGTGGAGAACGGGCTCAACAGCACGAACCCGCTTGCGAAGGCCCTCTCGGGTGGCAGGCTCTTTCCCTACATCGGGTCGTTCAAGGTCTACCGTTCGCCGATTGATCCCACGAATCGCATTCGCAGTTACTCGCTGAATGCGTTCGTCGGCGTGACGGTCCCTACCGACGCACCCGGATATCTCCAGGTCTGGCAGACTTGGTTCTGCGCGCAGGGGGTCACGCCGCGCGAACTCGTCACCACGCACCTCAAGATGATCAAGGATCCATCGCACACGCTGATGTCGCTCGTCGAAGATGACAGCGACGGGTTCAACTTCAATAATGAGGGATGGCTCATTGACCCGCGGCCGCCGCCGGGAAGTCCCGCTCCTCCGCATGCGCTCAATCCGGCGATGTGGGGAAACAGCGGCGGGTGGAGCGGCTGGGTTGATTGGCCCGCGTTTTGGGATCCGAGCAACATCACCTACAGCCATGTGGATGGCTCGACGGAGTCGTATTCGCTTCAGAACCCGCGACTCGTGTCGCTCATTCAAGGTCCCCCCGGCGCGGGGTACGGTCACAACTACCCACAACCGGCCGACAACGCGGCGACCGGTCCGTGGCGGCGCGACTGGATCCACTTCCGCGACAAGCTGCTTCCGGGCACGATTCCAGCCATGATCCGCCGATATCAGGATCAGTGAGGATCCATCGCTGCTCATGTGCATGCACTGTTGTCGAACTCCTCGTCGTCATGGCCATCGTGGCGCCGTTGGTCGCCTTGGCAATGGTCGCGTACTCGAAGATCACTTCGCGAGCGCCGTCGGGTGCCCCACACCCAGACGCGTGGACCGCAAGGGGATGACAGTGGCGGATCGACACCCCCGCGGTGTGGGGCCTTAGAGCCGTCAGAATTCGCAGGACTTCGGTGTCCGAGCGAACGGGATCACATCGCGCACATTCGCCATGCCGGTTGCATAGATGATCGTGCGCTCAAAGCCCAGACCGAAGCCCGCGTGAGGCACGGTTCCATACCGACGCAGGTCGCGGTACCACCAGTACGCGGCCTTGTCGAGCCCCATTTCTTCGATGCGGCGGTCGAGCAGGTCGAGGCGCTCCTCGCGCTGACTGCCGCCGACGATCTCGCCGATGCCCGGCGCGAGAATGTCCATCGCCGCAACCGTTTTTCCATCGTCGTTCTGACGCATGTAGAACGCTTTGATCTCCTTGGGGTAGTTCATCAGGATCACCGGCCGACCCACGAGCGTCTCTGTCAGGTAGCGCTCATGCTCGCTCTGCAAGTCGGTGCCCCACTTCACGGGGTAGTCAAACTTGTGCCCCTTCGCGATCGCCGCCTCAAGGTGGCGGACACCATCGGAATAGTCCATTCGTTCGAACGGCGATGCCACGAGACTTTCGACGCGCGCGATGCATCCCTTGTCGATGCGATCGGCGAAGAACTTCATGTCGTCACCGCGCTCGGCGAGGAGCGCCGTGAACATGAACTTGAGCAGGTCCTCTGCGAGTTGCGCATCTTCCACCAGCGACGCAAACGCGATCTCCGGTTCAATCATCCAGAACTCAGCAAGGTGCCGACTGGTGTTGGAGTTCTCCGCTCGGAAGGTCGGGCCAAAGGTGTAGACCTTGCTCAGCGCGGCGCACCAAGTCTCAACATTCAACTGGCCCGACACAGTTAAGTGCGTCTCGCGGCCGAAGAAGTCCTGCGAGAAGTCGACCTTGCCTTCGCTCGTTCGCGGGATGTTCAGGAAGTCGAGCGTCGACACGCGGAACATCTGCCCGGCGCCCTCGCAGTCGTTTCCCGTGACGATCGGCGTATGGATCCAGCAGAATCCGCGTTCATGAAAGAAGCGGTGGACCGCCATCGCGAGGCAATGCCGCACGCGTCCAATGGCACCGAATGTGTTCGTGCGCGGGCGAAGGTGAGCCACCTCGCGCAGGTACTCAAACGAGTGTGGCTTGGGCTGGATCGGATAGGTGTCCGGATCCGCGACCCAGCCGATCACTTCAACCCGGCTCGCCTTCACCTCGACGCTCTGGCCCTTGCCATGGCTGGGGACGACCTCGCCCTCGACAATGATGGCGCAGCCGGCGCAAAGTCTTTGGATCTCAGCGGCGTAGTTGGCAAGCGAACTCTCAGCAACGATCTGCAGGGCATCGAAACAGGACCCGTCCGAGAGTTGGACAAACGAGAGCCCAGCCTTCGAGTCGCGCCTCGTCCGAACCCAACCCTTCACCCGGACCGCCTTGCCCAAGTGCGAGGATGGATCCGAGAGCAGTTTCGCCACCGAGAGGTCAAGCATTCGCGCAAGGTAGTCATGGGCCGCGAATAATGGTTCTAAGCAGAGTGGCACGCGGTTTGCTCTAGAGCCGCCCCCATGGCTCCGCACGCACGATTTCCCCACGATTCCGGCTTCACCGGTGTGGGGGGCAGTCAAGACGGCGGGGGATCCGGGCGGCTCAATCTACTCCTGGCATATGGCGGTTGGCGCGACGACACCTTCGCCGACCAGTTGCCGACGCTCCTGCAGCCCATGGGGATCCACTGCATCCGGACTCGCACCGCTGCGGAGTCGCACCGCGCCATGCTCCGCGACCGAGTGCATGTGGCGGTCGTTGACATGACGACACCGGCCGATGACTCGCGCATGGCGCAAGAGACCGCACTCGGCGCGGGGGTTCTGCATCTTCTTCGCTGTCTCAGTCCCGTCCCGCCGATGATCCTCGTTCGACCGCCGCAGGCGTCGTCGCGCGAGTCGGTTCGCGGCTTGGCCGACGCACTTCGCGAGGGCGCCTTCTCGGTGCTCGAGCGCCCATTCCCGATGGAGTCGATGCTGGAGTCGCTCCGCCGAGTCATCAATCGTCACTACGCGGGCTACTGGCCCGCGAACTAGTCGTTCCACCGTTCCTTCCCATTGCATCCAAGAAAGGCAGCGCCGTCATGAAAGTTCGACCACTCGGAGACAAGCTCCTCGTCAAGCGCGACGAGGCTCAGACCAAGACCGACTCAGGCATCTTCATCCCGGAGTCCGCCAAGGACAAGCCCAAGCAAGGCAAGATCGTCGCGCTGGGTTCGGGCATCCTGAACAAGGAGTCCGGCAAGTACATGCCGTTCACCGTCAAGAAGGGTGACACCATCCTCTTCACGACCTACTCAGGCACCGAGATCAAGATCGACGGCGAGACCTACCTCATCATGACCGAGGAAGATGTTCTCGGCGTGATCGACTGACGCGCCCCTTCGTCCAAACACAACATTCATTCACCTTTACCAACGGAGTACACAATGACAGCCAAGCAGATCAGCTACGAAAACGAAGCACGGGAGCGGATTCTCCGCGGCGTGCAGAAGCTCGCCAAGGCCGTGAAGGTCACGCTGGGCCCATCGGGTCGCGTGGTCATCCTCGAGAAGGCCTTCGGCGCCCCGACCGTCACCAA
>SYGQ01000076.1 GCA_005799475.1 Planctomycetia bacterium
CGGAGCGGACCCGATGGACGCGCGGCGCTGCGCGCCGTCGTGGGTCAGTTCGAGGCGCACACTGAGTGTTGGCGCGGCAATCCACTTCGCGATGCGGCTGATCCACTCGACGACGACGACGCAGTTCGCCCCCGGCATCGCTAGTTCGTCAAGTCCGAGTGACTCGACGGTCTCGGCCGATTCGATGCGCCAGGCATCGATGTGGACGAGCGAAACGCGCGGCCCTGCGTAATCCTGTCGTGTCACGAATGTCGGACTTGAGACGAGCGACGCGTCGATGCCGAGTCCTGCGGCAAGTCCTCGAACAAGCGTCGTCTTTCCCGCCCCGAGCTCACCCTCAAGTGCGACGAGATCGCCGGAGCGCAATTCGTTCGCGAGGCGCATCCCGAGGGCGAGCGTCGCGGCTTCGTCGGCGAGTTCAACCGTTGCCATGCGTCCACCCGCACTTGGAGATCTCGGAAGCCTCGCCGTCCGTGATGAGAAAGACAGCCACGCCCCGAGGGTCCACCGGCGCAACGACCGATCCAATCTCGATCCATGTCGGTGGCACGGGCGCGCTGGCGTCGATCACGGCGACGAGTTCGTGATCTTCGCCATCGCGCAAGGCCCCTTCCAATGATGACCCGTCCGCGATCGGGATCCGATGGGCATCAAGGTGCGCCACGAGGGGCGCGCCGCGAGCGCCCGACGATGCGTGCATGACGCGCGCGACATCGATACCGAGTCCGTCGCTGACATCGATCATCGCGTGCACTCTTGCCCCGAGTGTGTCCACGAGTGCATGCGCCTCCGAAAGTCTCGGCGTGAATCGAAGGTGTCGGCCCATGCCGTCCTTGCCGAAGGAACCGCCGAGCGGACCGCTGACGATGATGCGGTCGCCCGCGACCGCGCCGTCGCGCCGGACAACGATGCCATCCTTGCGAGCCCGCGCGAGAATCGTGACCGCAAGCGAGAGCGGCGCACCTTCACGCCGGTGCACGCAGGTGTCGCCGCCAACGAGCGGGCAACCCGCGCCCCCCGCCTCCTTCACGAGCGCGACAACGAGTGCCTCTGCCTCGTCGGGAGTCATCTCGCTCGGCAGCGACGCGCACGCGAGCGTGGCGACGGGAATACCAGCCATCGCCGCCACATCGCTCGCATTGCGTGCGATGGCCTTGTGCGCCACGAGTGCGAGAGGAGTCCCTGCGACAAAGTGGATCCCCTCGACGACCTGGTCGGCCGCGACGAGAACCTGCTCGCGCCCCACGGCCAGCATCGCCATGTCATCACCAGGTCCCAGTGGAACGGTACTGTCCACGGTCGCACCCTGGCGCATGACGGCTTCGATGACGCGCTCCTCGACCCCCCTCACTGGCGTCCCCGCCGTTGGAGGAGTTCGCCCGCCATCGCGACATTTCGCGCGGTGGCCCCCTGCTCTCGCCGCACGACTTCGCGTGCGCGTTCGCCCAGTGTCCTGCGCCGCGCCGGGTCGTTCATGAGGGCCTGGACAGTCTCTTTGAGTGCTTCCGGCGTCGTCTGCACCATGGCGCCCGCCTCGAGAAGCGTTGCCGCGGTCGCGGCGAAGTCACCCACGCGCGGGCCCACCACGACCGCTTTCCCAAGCGCCGCAGGTTCCATCATGTCGGAACCGTGGAGATTTCCGAAGCTGCGACCGATCACGACAAGATCGGCCAATGCGTACGCCTTGCGCAGTTCGCCAATGGTGTCGAGAAGAAACCGCGTGCTCGCGGTGCCGGGCGAAGCCGTCGCGCGCGAGCGACGAACACAAGGACCCATCGCCTCCGCGGCCGAGTCAAACCACTCAGGTTTTCGTGGTGCGCACAGGAGTTGGACCCCGGCCGGGCACGCCTGCGCCAGGAGTGCCTCTTCACCTGGGGCGGTTGACCCGCCGACGACGAGTCCCTTCGTCGGATCGATCCCCATCTCGCGCGCCAACTCACTCGCTCCGGCGACGCGCTCTTCGGCCGATGCGGTGTCCCACTTCATCGTGCCGCCGACATGGACGCGCGCTCGTGGCGTCCCCATCGCAACAAATCGGTCCGCGTAGGCCTGATCCTGCGCACTTACCCGAGCGAGCATCCCGAACGACTCACGAAGGACCCATCGCGCGCGGCGACTGCGTGCGAAACTCCGTTCGCTAAGCCGGCCGTTCACGACGGCGACCGGGACCCCGCGTCGCGAGCACAGCCGCATGAAGTTCGGCCACAGTTCAAGTTCGGCTAGGAGGACGAGGTCGGGTTCCGTGGCCGAGAGCAACCGTCGCATCGCCCATGAGAAGTCGATGGGGAACCGCACGACCTGATGCCTTGCTCCCAGGATCGAGCGCGCGCGCGCAAGGCCCGTGTCCGTGGTGCTCGAGATCGTGACCTGAGCCCTGAGCGGTGCGGCCGCGAGTTGATCGGCGAGAAGTCGAATCGCATTGACCTCCCCCACCGAGACAGCATGGATCAGGATTCGCGGTCCGTCACCCGCCCGTCGGTCCGCTGGAACTCCCCGCAAGCCGAGTCGTGCCGGCCAATCGGTGCGGAGTTTCCCGCGCACGGCAAGCGCGATGAGCCAATAGGGCATCGTGACAAGTCCCGCCAAGAGGTAGGCGATGTCGGTCACCAATCCCATGGAGCCAAGCGTACCCCTCGGGCTCAACTACAGTCCCAAGATGCCCCCGCGCACTCGCGCGCATAGTGCCTCACGAGAAGGACCGCTCTGGGAAGTCGGCGTCGATACCGGCGGCACCTTTACGGACTGCGTGGCGCGAAAGCGCGGCGCCCCCGAGCGGCGTGCGAAAGTGTTGAGTTCGTCGGCCCTTCGAGCCACCCGTCTCTCCGTGAACGGAACCCACCTCCGCATTCGCCTTGCGACCGCGCTCTCAGGCGCCTTCGCGGTCGCGCTTCTTCCGGGGTTCCGCGTCAATGGCCGCAACGGCGCGCGCATCCTTCGCGTCACGATCGCCGCCGAAGGAGACCTTCTCCTGCAGCTTGATGGCCGTGCGCGGGTCGATCCGACGCGCGCGTTCATCGACCTTGTGTCGCCATGGGAAGCGCCCATCCTTGCCACGCGCGTGGTCCTTGAGCGAGCC
>SYGQ01000077.1 GCA_005799475.1 Planctomycetia bacterium
AATGGCACAGGCACCTTCGCGCAGGTGTTGAACATCATCACTTCGGCGAGTGACTCGTCGCTGGATGTGAAGGTCGCGGACTTCAACGGCGACAAGCGATACGACATCGTGACCGGTCAGGGCGAGAGCGGCGGTTTCCAGAACCGCATCTACATGAACAACGGGCCTCAGGACACGCTTCCGCCGGTCATCGTGCGCACTGAGCAGGTCAACCCAGGGTCCACCGTGGGCGCGCCCCACCCGGTGCGGGTTGAACTCCGCGATGCCTACACGAGCCACATGGGCTTTCATGCGAAGTCGGTCTCGCTGCGGTACGGGACCGGGGGGACGCTCACGCAGTCAGTGCCGATGACGCTCACGGGCAACGGCCTCTGGCGCGGTGTGCTGCCGTCACAGGCGCCAGGCTCCACGGTCAGTTACTCCGTGACCGCGCTTGACGCGTCTTCGAACGAGGGCAACGGACCGACGATGACATTCGTCGAGCCGGGCACTCCGCCCAATCCGGCCGACCTCAACAACGATGGGATTGTGAACGGCACCGACTTGACGATCGTCCTCGCCGCGTGGGGCACGGCCGATCCGATTGCCGATGCCAACGATGACGGGATCGTGGGCGGCCCCGATCTCACCATGATCCTCGCGGCCTTCGGCTCCTAGGGCGCGCGTCGCCCCGGAGTAGTCTCCCTGCCGGACATGATGTGGTTGGGTCATCACGCCGGCCATCACCACAGGGCGGCCGCAGAGGGCGCGTTCGTTATCACAGCGGCGGCGATTGCCTACGGGCTCACCCTTGCGCTCAGTGCACTCGTGGCGCGGATCCTCCCGCCCGCACAGTACGGCGAATTCAGTTCAGCCGTCGCACTCGTGTCCATCACATGCACCTGCGCGACGCTCGGTCTTGAGAAGTACGCGCTGCGTCTCCTTCCCGAGTACCTGCACTCTGATCGCGCCCACAAGGCCAAGGGATTCGTGCTGTTTGGTGTGTCGGTGGCCGTCGCGCTCGGCGTGGCGGTCGCGTTCGGCGGCTTCCACCTCTACCGCCACTTCAAGCCGCACGCGGAGGGGGTCGAGGTCCTCGGCCGCATGATCGCATTCGTTCCGGCAATTGCGGTCTTCCTCTTCGTGCTCGAAGTGGCGACCACTTTCAAGAGTGCGGTTGGATCCACGCTGATCTACCGGATCGTGCTTCCGGGATTGACGCTGGGCGCGATGGCGTACGCACCACACCTCGTCACCCCATTCACGGTCAACGACGCGGTGAATGTGTACGGGTACACCTGGCTCGCGGCACTCGTCATCATGATCGTGTACACGGCCATCGTCGCGCCGCGCGAGCTGCGGCGGGCGGGCATTTCGCTTGAGCCGCGCGCATGGCTCGTCGAGGGGATGGAGTTCCTCGGGCTGAGCCTTCTCATGAGCGTGTTTGCCCAGTCGGCGATCCTCATGCTCGAAGTCCTGCGCGGCGACCGCATCGGTGTCGCGCACCTCTCGGCGTGCATGCAGATCTCCGGACTCGCGATCATCTTGCAGACCGCCACGATCCGCACCTACGGCCCACGGCTCGCTCGCCTGATCGCCGCGGGAGACTTCCCCGGACAGACTGTGCTGTTGCGACAGCGCGCGCTCCTCATGATGGCGATCGGCGGAGCATTCCTCGCGATTATCGTGCTGTGGGGAGAGAGACTTCTTAGGGTCTTCGGTGACGAATACACCGACGCCTATCCGACGCTCGTCGTGCTCACCATCGGCAACATCGTCAACATCGTGCTCGGTGGGGCTCCGCTCTACCTGCAGTTCCACGGGCTGCATCGGACAACGCTCGGGATCGCGATCGGCGGAACAGTCTTGGCACTCGGTAGCGTTGCCGCCGCAGCGCTCATGGGGAACTACGAGACTGTCGCGAAGGCGTATGTCATCGCGCTCATCATCATGTACGCCGCGTTTCAAGTCGCCCGGCGTGCCCACACTGCGTTCGCTGCCCGCGCCGAGATCAGTCGACGGCCGTCTTCAGCGAAGCGAGATACGCGACAAGGTCCCTGAGTTCGCGTGGCGAGAGGAGCGGTCCCATAGCGGGCATCGCCGACGGCGTTGCGAATCCCGAGGCGACTGTGACCTGCGGTTCAACGATTGACTCGAGGATCTGCCGCGCCGTGAGCCGCGAGCCAACACCATCAAGCGCTGGCCCCGCGTGGCCGCCGACACCCGCGATGGCGTGGCAGCGAAGACAGGCGACCGCGGAGTTGTAGAGCGCCACATCATGCCCGCGTTCGATCGCGCCGCCCTCGAGCACGCTCGGCGAGAGCGCGTCGGTGAGTCCAGTTCCTGCCGCAGGACTCATGAGCGCCGCGGCCTTGGCGGCGCGAGCATCTCCATGCATGAGGCCGGCTTCCACGAGTTCGAGCCGAAGGCCCGCGTCGACGGTGGCGCTCTCCATCTGCGAAAGGAGCGAATCGAGTTGAGAGCGTGCCGCGCCGCTGATGGTCGTATCGGGCGTCGACGCGATTGTCGAGAGGAGTGAGACCGCGGCCTGCCGCTCCGCGCGCGTTCCGGTCGAGAGTGCCGAGGTCGCCTCCTTGAGAGCGCGCGCGGGATTCAGTGTGGCGAGGTAGGCGCGCGCGCTGATGCGCAAGTCGGGGTCGCTTGCCACGACCGCGGCATCGATGGCCTTGCCGAGTCCATCATCGTTTGCAAGCGCCAACTGGTGGAGCGATGCCACGCGTTCAGGCGCGGCACGCGAGGTGTCGAGAACAGCCTCAAGATTCGCCTTCTGATCCAGCGCCACACCGACGCGCGTGGCGATCTCCAAGGCCCGCGAACGAAGCGCAGCATCGTCGCCAGTCGCGATGGCCGGGAGCGCCCAAGACATCACGCGCGTGGATGAGGCCGCATCACGGGCCGGCGGTGTCACCATGCCAACGCGCCCATGGACTCGATCTCGTGCCGGCGGTGACGACCACTCACCGAGCGCGTCAAGCGCTTCCGCGCGAATGCTGCTCGGCACCGCTGTCGATGAAGCGATCGCCGCCAGCATCTTGGCACCGTCGGGCGAGGTCATGAGATTCGCCGCGATGGCCCGCTTGGCGAAGGCGAGGAGACTCGGATCCACCTCGACGGCACCAATGGGTCGCTCGACCGATCCGTCGGGCAGCTTCCAGCCGATCGCCAGGTGATTGCCGCCGCCACCCTGCGCGTGCCGGGCCTCGAGGCTGATGCGCTCGCCCATTTTCAGTTCGATCGGCTCGGAGACCTGCGACGGTTCGCCCTCCCAGTTGCCCACATCGGCGTAACCGCGGACTCGGGCGATCGCCTTCCGGCTTCCTGGGATCCCCATGCGTTCGGCGAAAAGCACCGAGTCATCGTCGCTACAGAGATAGAAGGTGTACAGCCCGTCCGCGGGTGCCACGAGCGTTCCTGTGAGCCGCTGCAGGTAGGTGTTGCCGTGTTCGGAATACCCGGTCGCGTCGGCCGAGCGTGAAGTCTCAGTGGGTGGTCGATCGAACACCGTGGAACGGTCGAGCGATTCAGAGACGATCGGCGTCTCGTTCTTCCAGAGTTCGCGTTTGAACTCGATCGACTGGCGCGCCATGGGTGCGACCATCGTGGACTGCGGCACCAGTCTTCCCGCCGACGAAGCGAGCGCCGAGAATGCATCGGGAATCGGACCGTCCCAGATCGCACGGGCCGCTTCGGCGGCAAGGCGAGTATCCGGATCAAACAAGAATCGTTGGATCGCCGAATCGCTCTGTCGCCGCATCGCCAGCAAGACGCCCAGACGAACGCTCGGAAACTCGTCGCTTGAGAGTGCCGCGAGGCGGCCCGCATCGGCACACCCGGCGAGACCCATCACCAGCGCGTGGCGAAGGAACGGGTCCTTGTTGTCGTTCTCCCACAGCGCGGCCGTCATCGCAGGGATCGCCTCGGCCATGCGCGCCCGGTCAACGCCGCCGAGTTTTCCGCAGGCGATCGCGCACGCGCCGCGCACACGCAGATCTTCATCAAGGAGATGCTCGATGAGCTTGTGGGCTGCTGCCACGCAACGGGCGTCGCCCATCACGCGCGCGCACTGCGCGCGGATCTCGGCATTCTCGTCGTCAAGCATGGAGATGATCGGTGCGAGCGGGTCCGGCTGCGTCACTTTCGTGCAGCGCACCCCGCTGGCCTGCATTCCGAGCGCCCACAGTGCGTGGATTTGGCCGAGGGTCCGTAGGCGCTCGTTGGTGTCATCGGGCGCGCCGGCCTGAGCGAGCGCGAGAAGTTGCAGCGTCGAGAGCGAACCCATCGACGCGAGCGCGAACTGCGCACCCTGTCGAACGCGCGCGTCGCGATGCTCGAGCAGCGTGATGAGATCGGCGATGGGCACATCCGCGAAGCCACGCGCTAAGAGTGCGCGGGTCTGCGCGGCCACGGGCTCGGCAACGGCCGTTGGATCCCACACGGCGTAGATCGTTCCCTTGCCGGTCGAGTACCAGCCACCACCCCACGCGCTGACATACAGGCGTGAATCGGGGCCGAAGCCAACATCGGTCGTGAGGACGTCCGTGACGAATGGCTTGACCTCGCTGACCGAGTACCCAGCACCCTCGCGCGTCGCGAGGATCGCGAGCACATTGCTGTGTGTCTCACTGCCAAGAAAGTCGCTCATGAAGAAGCGGCCATCCCATTCGTTCGAGAGACCCGTGCCGGGCGCGTACGCAAGCCCCGATGGTCCGCTGCCGACATGCGCCAGGGGCGGCAGAGTCCACGCGGGATAGTCGCGCTCAGGTCGCGTGCGCACGTGCCAGATGCCCTCTTGGTTCCAAGGTCCGCGCTGGTTGCCCTTCTCGAGTGTCTGGTAGTTCATGTCCCAGCCCGTCTCGCCGCCCTCCATCACGAAGACGAACCGTGCCTTGTCGCCGCCATCGGAGTTGTTGTCGCCCGTGAAGAGATCCCCAAACTCGTTGAAGGCGAGTTCTTGCGGGTTGCGCAATCCCGTGGCGAAGACCTCTAGCTCCGATCCGTCGGGTTGGCAGCGGAAGACGGCACCCGACTTCGGATCGTGCAGCAGTCGATCCTCCTTCGTCTTCACGCGGTAGCCGCGATCACCGATGGACCAGTAGATCCGCCCATCGGGGCCAACGACGAGTCCGTGCATGTCGTGGCCGCGAAGCGCCGTGCGCACGCCGAAGCCCGTCAGCATGGCCTTCGTCTCGTCGGCGACACCGTCGTCGTCGTCATCGCGAAGGCGCCAGAGGCTCGGAATGCATGCATAGAGGATGTCCGTGCCGTCGACGAGCACACCGGCACCGGTGCCGTCGAGCGGATCGCGGAAGTCGCGCGAGAAGTTCGTGACGCGGTCGGCGATGCCGTCGCCGTTGGCGTCTTCGAGCCGCCGCACACGGTCCGCGTAGGCGCGGTAGTAGTCCATGCCGTCCTTGCGCTCGTTGACCCACTTCTCGTAGTAGGCCAAGCGATCCTCTACCGATTGCGCCGAGAGATCGTCCATCAACCAGAACTTGCTCGAGCGGTTGTCCTCGACGCCGCGTTCTTGCCGCTCGGACTCGGCGACGAAAATCCGCCCGCGTGCGTCGAACGCGAACGACACCGGATCAGCCACGAGGGGTTCGCGCGCGTAGACCTCGATCTTGAAACCCGTCGGCACGCCCGGCATCGGCAGCGGGGCGGGCTCGACTTGTGCGAGTGCGGCGAAGACCATCATGGCTGCGGTGTCGAACATCGGGCACGAAGCGTAGTCGCCGTCTTGCGACGATCACGCATCGGCCCCTTACGATGCACGAATGACGGGCGCCGATCTTGCGCAATTGCGATCGCTCGTGGCCACAGTCGGTGAGCGCATCCAGCCGCTGTTGCTCCCGTGCGAAACCCTCGCACACAGAAATGCCTTCGCCCACATCTGGCTTGGGGTGAAGACCCGATTCGGGGACAATTGGCGCGAAACGGCCGACTCGGGAGAGGTCGGAGCCTTTGTCCGTTGGATGGATGCCCACCCCAACGACGAGTATGGAGCCTTCGCGGGTTCCGTGACCGCACGCGAATTGCCGACACTCTTCAACCAGTCGCCCGACGCTGACGCGTAGAGCGGTTTCCCTTCTTGATTTTGGGCGGGAACGTGTCATCATGGGTTCATGCCATCAGGGTCCACAAGAGGGGCGGTCCTTGCGCTCGCCAGTTGCTCGATCGCCACACTTCTCATGGGATGGTCCGCCAGCGGGCCGCTCACGCTCGCCGGGGGAACCAATGATCAGGTGCAGCCCAAGGTTGGCGTCGCCAGCGATGGCGGATCCTTCCTCGCGTGGTTCGACAACGCCACCGGCGGCTACGATGTCCGCGCGAATCGTTTCGATGGGACCGGCGCTCCCATGTGGGGCGCGAATGGGACGCTTGTCGCCGACCGCAGCTTTTCTTCGACAGTCGACTACAGCGCGTGGGTGTGCAGCGGCAACCGATTTGCAGTCGCCTACAACGACGACCGTCTTGGGGGTGACCGCATCAGTGTGAGCATGCTCAGCGCCACCGGCGGCATCACCTGGACCAACACGATCGATTCACTTGGCGCGTATGTAGCGAACCCAAA
>SYGQ01000078.1 GCA_005799475.1 Planctomycetia bacterium
CCCGAGAGTGGAAGTCCCTTCGTAACGCGCAACGCGAGGCCCTCAGCAAGGCATCGGGCGCCCTGCGCTCTTGCGCGGGCGAGCGCCTCTGACGCAGCGATCGCGGCCGTGTTTCGCTCGGGCGCGCTCGGGAGATCTGGATGCCCTGCGTCGAGGACCGTCACCCCTGGCGCATCGCTCCACTCAAGGCACACCTCGTCGTGGGCACCGGTGACCGCGCATCCGAGCACATCGAGCCCGGGCCCGAGATTGCCCACGCTTCCAGGTGCGCGGGAGATCGCGCGCGGGATCGCTGCGGTCATGGTTCGGCCACGCGCTGGATGTCAGAGAGCACGCCCGCCGCAGTGACCGCGGGCCCCGCGCCGGGGCCCGACACCACGAGCGCGTTCGTGCGGTAGCGCGCGGTCGTGAACGCAAAGAGATTGTCGGTGCCCGCGAGCGAGGCGAGCGAGCTCTCCCGTGGCACGCTCATGAGTCCCACGCGGACCGACCCGCGCGTGATTTGCGCGCAGTACCGCAGCACTTCGCCGCGCTCACGCGCCGCCGTCGACCTCTCCGCCCACGCGTCATCGAGATCGCAGGCACTGTCGAGAAAGTCTTTGCGAGTCAGCGAGCGCATCGCGGCGGGGACGAGCGACTCGATCTCGAGGTCGCCCACTTCGCCCTCGTAGCCGATCATGCGACCGAGGATGATGGCCTTGCGTGCGACATCCATACCCGACAAATCCTCGCGGGGATCCGGTTCGGTGTAGCCCAGCCGCATGGCACGCCGCAGCGATTCGGAAAATGCCCGTCCGCGACCGAGTTCGCTGAAGAGGAAGCCGAGCGTGCCCGAAGGACACGCAACGATGGAGCGCACATGGTCGCCTGACGCGACCAACTTCGTGATCGTGTCGATGACCGGCAGGCCGGCGCCGACGGTTGCTTCATGGAGGACAACGCGACCGTTTGCACGCGCGTCGATGAGGAGCGCGCGTGCCGATGCCGCGTCCGACGCGAGCGGGATCTTGTTCGCGAGGACGAGGTCGATCCCATGTTCAACGGCGGCGCGGAGTGCGTCTCGTGTGTCGCCGATTGAAAGATCCACGAGCACTGGATGCGAAAGCGCGTGCATCGCCATGGAGCGGATGGCATCAAGGGGTGTCCCCGCGCGAGCCCCTTCGAGAGTCGCCAGCGAACCGCCACGCCGCTTTCGAGCGAAGACACCGGCGAGTTGTCGCTCGGAAAGTCCGCGCGGCCGGAAGATCCATCCCGAGGTGTCCACGATGCCGACGATTCGGAGTCGACGGCGATGCGTCGGACGCACCGCCCCGATCTGTTCGATGAGTGTGCGGGCGATTTGTCCGCAACCCAGAAGGATGATGTCGACGCCATCGGCGCGTGGGGCGCGTCCGCCGCCAACCTTCGAGAGCTGGAACGACGAGTGGATCGACCTGACCGCCCCAGCTACCTCCTCCGCCCGCACCACGAACGAGATGTTCCGCTCCGACGAACCCTGTGCGATCGCGATGACATTGGCCTTCGCCTTCGCGACGGCATCGAGGACCCGTGCGGCGGTTCCGGGTACCCGCGCCATCCCGGAGCCGACGACGGCGACAGTCGCGACCCCAAGCTGCACGCCGATGGAATCGATCTCGCCCCGCGCGAGTTCTGCGGTGAACGCCGCGCGGAGTTCCTCCTGCGCGGCCGCGGCAGAGTGTTCAGGCACTGTGAAGCAGATGGAGTGCTCGGAGGAGGCCTGGGAGATCAGTGACACAGAGATCTGCGCGTGCGCAAGCGCCGCGAAGGTGCGCGCCGCAATCCCTGGGACACCCAGCATGCCGTTGCCCTCGACGCTCAGGAGCGCCTGCGGCACGATCGCGGAGATCGCGCACACCGGCGATGGCGCCTTCAACCGTCCGTGAGAAATCGTCGTGCCGTCGGCGCTCGGCTGCGAGAACGGGCGGATTCGCAGTGTGGTGCGTGTCGAGAGTGGTGAGAGCGCGCGCGGATGGAGCACCTTCGCACCGTAGTAGGCAAGTTCGGACGCCTCGCGCGGGTCGAGCCGCGCGATGACGCGCGCCGCGGGCTCGATGCGCGGATCGGCGGTCAAGAATCCTGGGACATCCTTCCAGAGCGTGACTTCATGCGCGTCGAGGAGCCGCCCGAGCGTCGTCGCCGTGAGGTCAGAGCCGCCGCGACCGAGCGTGACGATCGAACCGTCCGGTGCGGAACCAACGAACCCGGGCACGACGCACACCTCGCCGCGCATGAATGCGGCGGCGAAGGTCGGTCGAGCGAGGGCCTCGCTCGCGGCAAGATCTGGCGCGGCGTCGCCGTGGCGACCGTCGGTCAGCATGAACTCGGCAGCATCCATCACGGGGGCGTCAACGCCGAATCGGGAGACCGCCGCCGCGACAATCCTCGCTGAGACGCACTCGCCGCAGGCGGCGATCGCATCCGACTCACGCGGATGCAGTCGGCGAACTCGGGCGACCCGTTGCAGCGCAGCCACCAGACCATTGTGAAAGTTCTCCACACGCCCGCGCGCGTCGGCATCGTCGGGCGCGACTTCATCGAGAACTCGAAGATGTCGGTCGCGCAGCGCGGCGTCCTGAGCGAGCGCAGTGGCGAGGTCGCCCTCGGCGGCAAGCCGCGCGCACGAAAGCAGCGCATCGGTCACTCCCTCGAGCGCTGAGACCACAATCGCGCGCGGTCCTCGGAAGCCGAGCACGAGATCGATCACGCGCAGGATGGCGTGCGAGTCCGCCAGCGCCTTGCCCCCAAACTTGTGGATGCTCACACGCGTGGGCATGCGGCGATCATAGGACCGGATTCTGTCTAGACTCGGTCCATGCGCTTGCTCCCCATGGTTCTCGTTGCCGCGTCCATCACCGCTGGCTGCACCTTCACGCCGGAGATTGCCACCACTGAGTTTCGCCATGTCTCGCTGGCGAAGGCGCGTGCCGACGAGGCAGAGTGGAAGCTCGTTGAGGAAGACCTCAAGGCAGGTCGCCCTGTCGTGATCGATGTCGATGCAGGGCAGTCACTGCCCGTGATGATTGGAGCGTCGTCGCCCGTTGTCGATCTCAAGGTCGACCGCGCAGAACTTGTGTTCTCGCGCGCGGTGCATGTCCTGATCAAGGACGGCGCACTCATGGTGAGCCCCGACGGGGTCCGATGGGCAGAGATTCAGGATCGCCGATCGATGGGGGTCCTCTTCGGCATCAAGCAAGGCAAAGTTGAGATGGGACTGACGGTGTCGCAGAAGGACGGCGCGGTCGCTGTCGTCGACATCGAGGCGAAGTGAACGATCACTTGATGTGCGGAGCCAGTGGGTCGTTCGGGAACTTGTAGATGTGATCCGCGCGGACGACGAAGGCGTTGCCCTCAGAACTCGCAAGAGTCCCCTCAACCGCGACGAGCATGAGCGGCTTGAGATCACCCGAGGCGTCGAGTGCGAAAGGAAGCGGCTTGCCATCGGTGCCGACGACTTCAATCGACGCCATCGCGGCGGAGATGACCGACTTCCCTTCGCAGCAGTAATCCCAGGGGCGCGGGCAGTGATCATCGTCGCCCATCTCCACACATGACTTGAGGGTCGGGTCAACAATCGTGAAGATGGCCTTGCTGGAGATGAACGGGGCTCGTGATCCGCCGATGCGTCCAATCACGGCAACGCGAGAACCTGCCGCAGGCGCGGATTTGCGCATGTCGAGCACCTTCAGCGCGCCAGTGGGCTCGGTCGCGCTGAGAAGCCCGGCGGGCAGCGTGTGGGCGTTCGGCTGCGTGGTCGAGGTCTTCGTGTCATCGCAGGATTGCAGTGCGAGCGCCGCAAAGAGCGCGAGGAAGAACGGGAACGGTTGGAGGTGTCGAGTGTGCATCATGGGGTTCTCAAACAAGATCGGCCTTGAGGGCGACGGGGATTGAAGAACGAAGACAACGAATGGCGGGGGGGAGGCATCCGACGAGGCCTAGCATCAGCCCGGCACCGAGGCCGCTGGCGACGCAGGTGGCATCGACGGAGAGCGAGAAGATGCCCATCGAGAATCGCACGCCCACGCCATCGAGCACGAGTCTCGCGAGGAGGACGGCGGGAAGCGCACCGGTGGCGACAGCGAGCACTGACTCCTGCATGAGGCTGCCGATCACGGCCGTGCGGGAAAAGCCCAAGACCTGCAACATCGCGATCTCCCGCGAGCGCGAGGCGAACGAGGCATCAAGTGCGTTGAGACCGCCGAACATGGCGCCCACAGAGACGACGAAGGCGCTCAGGGCGATCAAGAGTCTGACGGGCCGGAAGAACTGCGCGAGCTGTTCGTAGTAGGCGCGTTCGTCGATCGCCGCCACCTCGAGGTCGGAGCGGCGCGCGGCGAAGGCCTCGACATCCCCAAGCTCCGCGCCATCGAGCGAGACGATCGCGGCGGAGATCGTCTGCCGTTTCGTGAGCACGAGAAGGTCCGTGATCGGCATCCACGCTTCGCCGTCAATGGCGACCCCGGGCGCGTCGATGATGCCCGTCACGGTGTGTGGGTGTTCGTCAATGAGGACGCGTGGTCGATCACCGTTGCGTTCCACATCGCCATCGGCGATTCGGAGTGTCGCCGCGAGCGACCGACCCACCGCGACTTCGTCGGCGCCAACTTCGGGAATGCGTCCCGCGGCAAGCCGCGCCTGCGGATGCACGAGGAACGCCGCAGGCTCGACGCCACGCACAAGCGCGAGGGACCTCGCGCTGCCTTCGGGCGCCGGGTCCCCCTCGCGGTACAGCGGAAGCGGCGTGTGGAGTTCTGGAGAGATGTACACAGCACCGGCGGTGGTCCTGATCCCCTTGATGCTTGCGGCGAGGACTCCAGGTGCGCTGGCTGGGATTTCGCTTCGCTCCACCGACTCCTCGCTGCCAGCGCCGACGATCATGACATTGCCGAGAGTGCCGCTCGCGCGCACGCCGGCATCGAGCGCGCGCACGGAAGCCATCGCGCCAACCACGAGGAACACCACCAGCGCAGCTCCACTGGCCGTGAGCACGAGGCGGAGCGGGCTCCGACCGATGTTGCGCGCCGCGTAGAAGAGCGGAATCGGCGTGAAGCTCGAGTCGCTCATGAGCGGAACCCCGCCACGATGGATTGCCGAGCCGCCATGATCGCGGGAACTGATCCCGCCGCGAGGCTGAGCGCGATCGCCATACCGATGCCCGCGAGCGAAATCCCTAGGGAGGGCGGAACCGCGATCGAGATGCCTTCCATGGTCATCGCCGTTCGGGTGAGTCCGACGATGGCATATGACGACGCGGCACCGATGACTCCGCCGAGAGTGCCCAGGATTCCCGCCTCAACGACCACAAGGGTTCCAAGATGCAGTTGTGTGAAGCCGAGCGTTTGGAGGATGCTCACTTCCCGCTCACGACTTCGCATCGAGAGCACGATCGCATTGGCAACGAGCGCAAAGACCGCAGCGAGCGCCGCGAAGCTCAGGAGTTGGGCGAAGCCAACGAGCGCGATCACATCGGTCGCGGCTCGCGCCACGTGGGCGGTCTCGGCGCGCGTCGTGGTGGGCGCTGCGTCAGCGGCGAACTTCTCGTCGATCGCGGCCGCGACGCGGTCGAGGTTGGCCGGATCGTCCACTCGAACATCGAACTGGGTCACGATGGTCCCGGTGCCGCCCCGCTTCAATTGCTCTTGGAGGAATCCGAGATGCACGAACGCACTCGACTGGTCCTGTGGAGCATCACTCTCAATGATGCCTGCGACAAAGGCGTCCACACCGGCCGCCGTGAAGCGGTCGCCGGGTCGGAGTCGTCGACGCGCCGCGAGTTCCGGGCCGAGGAGTGCCGCATCAGAGCGCGCGAGCCACGCCGCGAGCGCCTCGGGCGAGGCTTGCGTGGCGTGATCGGCGGCGAACGACTCGGCAGGGACACCCCGGAAGGTGACGACATCAAGCGACGCGCGGCAGTTCGACACGACGATCTTGACCGGCGTCACGGTCCTGACGCCAGGGATGTCACGGATCGCGCGCTCGTACGACTGGGGCAACTGGCTCGTGAACGGGCAGTAGCGGTTCTGGCGATAGACGACGAGTGCGGTCTCGCTTGCGGCGCGGTGCGTGGCGCGTTCAACGCCTGTGCGCATCGCATCGACAGAGCAGACGAGGAAGATGGCAACGGCCACGCCAGCGACCACGAGCGCCGTGCGCGTGGGCCTTCGTCGAAGGCCGCGCCAGGCGAGGGCGAACACACCACGCATGCCGGTCAGCGCGTTCATCGTGCGGCTCCGAGAGGTTCGACGAGGCGTCCCTTTTCAAGGTGAATGATTCGCTGCGCGCGTTCGGCTGTGTGCGGGTCGTGCGTGACCATCACAATGGTCTGGCCGCGTTCGCGGTGGAGTCGCGCGAGGAGGTCCATCACCCCCGTCGCCGCGGCGCGGTCGAGATCACCCGTTGGCTCGTCGGCAAGGAGCAACGAGGGATTGCCGACGATGGCCCGTGCGATCGCGACCCGCTGCTCCTGGCCGCCCGAGAGCTGCCGCGGGTAGTGCGAGTAACGATCCGCGATCTGCACGGCCTCGAGGGCTTCGGCGACACGCGCATGCCGCTGTGCGCCTGAGAGTCCGTGGAGGAAGAGCGGCAACTCGACATTCTCGTACGCGGTCAGCACGGGGACGAGGTGGTAGAGCTGGAAGATGTAGCCCACGCTGCGCGATCGCCAGTGCGCGAGCGCCGCGCGCGAAAGCGTGGCGATGTCGTGGCCGTCGACGACGAGCGAGCCCCCGCTCGGGGTATCGATTCCCGCGAAGAGATTGAGCAGCGTTGTCTTCCCTGAGCCCGACGGACCCATGAGCGCGACGAATTCGCCGCGCGCGATGTCGATGTCGATTGACTCGAGCACGCGCACGGGTTCGCCGCCTCGTTCGTAGTGTTTTTCGAGCGAATGGCAGCGAATGATTGGCTCAGTTGTGACCATCGTGGCCTCCGGTTCCCAGTGCGGTAAGTTCCTTGACCCGTACGGATTGACCCTCGGCGAGCGATCGTGAGTCGCCAACCACAATGAGATCGCCCGGTCGCAGGCCGCTCATCACGAGCGTCCAACC
>SYGQ01000079.1 GCA_005799475.1 Planctomycetia bacterium
ATTGCCTGAGTATTACCATCGCCTCATGGCAAGTTCAGGGAGAGAGTCGCCCCTGCCCAACGCTGCGCGCGCGTCCTTGCCAGGACGCCGAAGATCGCCTTGGCGCATGCGCGTCCTCGCACTCTGCACACTTCAACTTCTCGTGGTGGTGGCGCTCGCGATAGGCGTGTGGGAAGGCCGCCTCGCGAAGTCGCTCCTTGCGGGCACCATCGGCCGCACGGCTGGCGGCCGCGTGACCATCGACACATTCGCGTGGACAGGTTGGGGCGAAGCCGAGATCCGCGGAGTCACCCTCACCGCGCCGGACTGGGACGCGCCCGGCGCGCAGGTGGCCTGTGTCGAGCGGGTGACCCTCAAGTTCGATCCGTGGTCGCTCGTCGCTGGCCCCCTTCATGTGCGCGAACTCTCCATCTCGGCGGTCGCCCTCACGCTCGTCGAAGACCCGTCGCGCGGATCGATCTACAACTTCCAGACGCTGACTCCGTCGGCCGGCCGCGACCGATCCAAGGGCGGTGAGTCGTCGACGATCATCGACCGTGCGTCGATCGAGGCGCTCACGCTGTCGTTCGAGCGACTTGGCGCCGCGGGGGCTGAGCCAACCGGCGCGTACTCCGGCGAGTTCCGTCTGGAGCCCGAGGAGGCAACGCCTTCGCGCAGCCGGTTCCTCCTGCGTGAGCTCCATGACGGGTTTCGAGTCGACGGCTGGATCGACCAAGGCACGCTCGCCTTCTCCTTCTCGGCCGACGGCCTCGAGGTCAGCCGCCGGCTCGCGCTCGCCCTCCCGCGCACGCTTCGACCGTTCGCCGAGAACTCCGATGCGACCGGACGCATCACAAGGGCGACGCTCTCGCGCGACATCGCGGGCACGCTCCACGGCGTCTGCGAGTTTGAAGGGGTTCGCGCCACTCTGCCAAATCACCTGCTTGGACCCTGGGTGCGGTATGAGCAGGGCGCGATCGCTCCGGGTCGCGGGTTTCCGCGCTTCGAGATCGCGAAGGGCTCCATCGAAGTCAATGGACCGCGCGTCGACTTCAACGAACTCGACTTCACCGTCGAGAGCACATCCGCTGATGGCCGTGTGGCCAGCTTGCCCGTGCATGCCTCGTTCACGGCGGATCTCTCGGCATTTCAGACACTCGATCGCCGCTGGCGCGACCGAGACGAGTGGGCCCGAGCCATCGCTGATGCCGTTCCCTTCGAGCTCCGGCTGGGCGTCCCGGCCTTTGTCTTGGGGAAGAGCAAGGACACGGCCGCGATCGAACTTCCGCTGATGGCGGCGAACTTCCTCCGCACATTCAATGTGAAGGAAATGGAGTTCGACCTCGCCTACGCCGCATCACGCGCGGCGCCGACGATCGGCCCAGATGGTTCGGTCCTGGCGAAGCCGATCACGACCTCCGGGACGCTCGTCGTCACCGACGGCATCGGCGCGTTCGACGGCTTCCCGTATCCGCTCGAGAATGTCTCGGCCACGGTCCGATTTGCCGACGAGAAAATCGAGATCGCTGACCTCCGCGGGACGGCTCGCGGAGGCGAATCCGTGCTCATCCACGGCGAGGTCACCGATGTGACCGACGGCCTCGGCGTCGATCTCACCATTTCCGCTGCCGCCGCGCCCGTGGACGCCACCCTCATCGAGTGCTTCTCCCCGGGCACGCGGGAGTTCCTCGACTCACTGTTCTGGACCGATGGCTACCTCCGCCTGCGCGACGCTGGACTCATCGCGGGACCGGAGGAACTTCGGGCCGCGGCACTTGAACTGCCGCGCCTCGAACTCGAACTCGAGCATCTGCTCGCGAGCGACGCCGTCCCCGCCGCCGACATCGCCTCGCACGCGGCACGCATCGGCAAGCTCGTCCAGATGACGCGGTTCGGCGCGTTCGAGCCCGGCGGCAAGGCGTCGTTCACGCTCCGTGCGAAGCGAGCCGAAACGAAGGACGCGCCCGTCATCATGACCGGCTCGATTCGGATCATGGGATGCGACCTTCTCCCGACCATCTTTCCCTACCCGGTGCGGGTTCAGGATGGCGAGATCCGGCTCCTTGAGGACCGGGTCGACTTCGGCGACGGCATTTCGTTCACCACGCTCGGCGGCGCGCGCGGGCACTTCAAGGGATCGCTGGGCATCGACCAGAGTCTCGACGATCCCCGACTCGAGCCCAACCTTCAGTTCGCCCTTGAGAACGATCAGGTCAATCCGGTGATGGTGATGGCCGTTCCGCCCGCGCCCGGGGCCGTACCGCCGAGTTGGCCCGGCGGCGAGTACTCCGAGGGTGGCAAGTTGCTTTCGCTCCTCGACATTCGCGGCACGGTCTCGCTGGAGGGTCGGATCACGGCCGCGCGCGACGGTGACTTGAGTGTCGAATGCGAGGTGACCTTGCACGATGGATCCGTGCACCCGCACCTCGCGGAGGATGATCCGCTTCATCGGGCGGGACTCCTGTGGCCCACCGGCTTCGGGCTCGACGACTGCCACGCGAGCGTCGTCGTGACTGACGAGCGAGTCACAGTCGCTTCGTTCGCGGGCTTGCGAGGGAACGGCCTCATCGAGGCCAGTGGATTCGCGTCGCTCGTCGATGGCGCGCGCGATCTCGAAGTCAGACTGCGACATGTCGACCTCTCGGAGTATGCGCTGCACTTGGTCCCCTACGCGGAACGCGCCGCCGCGCGTGAACTTTGGGAGCGCTACAGCCCTTCGGGATACTTTGACGCGGACCTCGTGATGGCCGCCGCGTCGGACGAGAGCGCCGTCAGAACACGGCTGGCCGTCCGTCCGAAGACACTCGCGGTGACCATGCCCCGCGGCCCCGTTTCGGTTCAGTTCGACTCGGGATCACTCAGACTGCTCGAGGACACGGTGACCTGCGAAGCGCTGTCGGGCGTGCTGCGCTCCGCACCCGGCGTCGAAGGGCGAGTTTGCCTCGATGGCTCATACGGTCCCGGCGGAGTGCTCGACATGGCCGGCGACATCTCGCACACAGCCATTGAGAGTCCCGCGATCCATGAACTCCTGTCCACCCTCGGCGGGCCTGCGGCGACGGACCGATTCGACGAGTTCGCCCCGCGCGGCCTCCTCGACTCGCAGTTCGTCTACACCCGCTCCGCGGCGTCGGACGAGCCGTTGAGTGTCGACGCCTGGATCAGCGAGCTATCCCTTGGTGACGAA
>SYGQ01000080.1 GCA_005799475.1 Planctomycetia bacterium
CCAACCTTCATGTGCCCAGTGATGTCATCGTCGATGCGTCGATGCCGGCGATGATCCGCGAAGGCGGCAAGATGTGGAATGCGGCCGGAAAGACCGCTGACACGACGGCGTGCATCCCCGATCGCTCGTACGCGGGCGTCTACCAAGCGGTCATCGACTTCTGCAAGACACATGGTGCCTTCGACCCGCGCACCATGGGTTCGGTCCCGAATGTCGGGCTGATGGCGCAGGCCGCCGAGGAGTATGGTTCGCACGACAAGACCTTCGAGATGGCCGCGGCCGGACTCGTCCGAGTGGTCGACGCCGCTGGCACGACGCTTATCGAGCACGCCGTGGAGGCGGGCGATATCTGGCGCGCCTGTCAGACCAAGGACGCGCCCATCAGGGACTGGGTGAAACTCGCTGTCACCCGCGCGCGCGCCACGGGAGCGCCAGCGGTGTTCTGGCTCGACGGTCACCGCGCCCATGATGCCCAACTCATCACAAAGGTCGGGAAGTATCTCGCCGAACACGACACGAAGGGGCTTGAGTTCCACATCATGGCCCCCGCTGCGGCATGTGCGTTCTCGCTCGCCCGCATGAAGTCCGGTCTCGACACGATCTCGGTCACTGGGAATGTGCTGCGCGACTACCTGACCGACCTCTTCCCGATCCTCGAACTGGGCACGAGCGCCAAGATGCTCTCGATCGTCCCGCTCATGAACGGCGGCGGGCTCTTTGAGACGGGCGCGGGCGGCTCGGCTCCCAAGCATGTCCAGCAGTTCACCGCGGAGAACTACCTGCGCTGGGACTCGCTGGGTGAATTCCTCGCTCTCTCCGCTTCATTCGAGCACCTCGCCCAACACACGGGCAACGCGCGCGCCAAGATTCTTGCCGACACGCTGGATGCGGCGACGGCGAAGTACCTCGACATGAAGCGCGAGCCCGCGCGCAAGGTTGGCCAACTTGACAACCGCGGGAGCCACTTCTATCTCGCGCTCTATTGGGCACAGGCGATGGCGGCGCAGGGCCGTGACGGTGATCTCGCGGCGAGATTCGCGCCGATGGCGTCGGATCTTGCCGCCAACGAACACGCGATCGTCGGCGAACTCACGGCCGCGCAGGGCAAAGCGTGTGACATCGGCGGATACTTCCGCCCCTGTCCGCGCAAGGCGGCCGCTGCGATGCGCCCGAGCGCGACGCTCAACGCCATCATCGACAACGCGCTCGCGCTCGTGTGAACGACGCGCGCAATGAACTCTGTCGCTGCGGCAGCGGCAAGAAGTACAAGAAGTGCTGCGGTCGCTTGACCGCACCCTCCGCGGCCTCGACCGCGCGCGCCGCGACACATCCAATTCCCCTTTCGCCCGACCTAGGAGTCGAACGCTTCGGTGACGCCAACTCCAGCGATCCGTTCGAGGCAGCCATGGTGCGACTCGCCCGTCGTGGCAATGTGTCGCAGGCGGAATCTCACATTCGGGCGAGACTCGCGCGCGATCCCGGCAACGCGCGTGCCCTCAACATGCTCGGGTGGATTGCCGCAGCAGTTGGCCAGTGGTCGCACGCGGCGCGGAGTTTCGAGTCGGCGATCGCGGCCAGTCCGTCATGGCAGCCCCCGCGGGGGAACCTCGAGCGGATCGCGCATCACCTCAGCGCGCCGCCGACTCCCGCCGTCGCTGGCGAACGGTTCCTCCTGATCAAGGCGTGGGGTTACGGCTTCTGGTCGGATGTCTCGCATGTGCTCGGGCAGCTCCTCGTGGCGCGACTCTCACTGAGGACGCCGGTTGTCCACTGGGGCGCCAACAGTCTCTTCAGCCCCGGCCCCGAGAGCAACGCGTGGATCGAGTTCTTCGAGTCTGTCTCGAACACAGGCATCGAGAGCCTCGCCCAGAGTGGTTTCGATTACTGGCCTCCCAAGTGGACTCGCGAGTCGCTGGGCGTGGCGGAGTTGCAGAAGTTTTCGGGTCCGTACTCCCGAGTCGCCGGACTCTGGCTTCTCTCGCGCGGCGAACGGGTCATCATCAGCGATTTCTTCACGGGCATCCTTGACCTCATCCCCTGGATTCCTGAGGATCATCCACTCCGTGGCCGTTCGGTCCACGACCTTGCGCGCATGCTCGTCAGGGAGCACCTTCGCCCGAAGACTGCCATCGTTGACGAAGTCGATCGTTTCTGCGCCGCACACCTGCCACCAGGGGGATGGCTCGCCGTGCACGCACGCGGCTCCGACAAGGCACTCGAGATTCCGCAACTTGATAAGGTCAATCGCGAGACCTTCGCACGAATCGACGCGCGCCTCGCCTCGAACCCGAACTGGCCGATCTTTCTGATGACGGACGATGCTCGCGTGCTCGCGAACCATCGCGCGCGCTACGGCGAGCGGATCGTCACGACGGCGTGCTCACGCACGGGAACGGATCAAGGAATCCACTACCAAAAATCGACCGACCCCTCGCAACTTGGCCGCGAGGTGCTTGTCGACACACTCATCGCTGCGCGCGCCACGGCGTTTGTCGGCAATGGCTTCTCGAACGCGAGCGTGATCGTGCGCTATCTCAAGAACTGGCCCGAGGGCGACTGCGTCCTCATCGGCCCGAATCTCTTCGAGAGGGCCAATCCTGTGCTGCACGCGTGGTGATGGCGGTTATGCCTTCGCCGAGGCGTCGTCCTGCAGGTACTCGCGCGGCTTGTACAAGAGCACCATGGCGACGAAGAACACCGTCGTCCCAATCATGAGCTTGGTGAAGAACCAGTAGTAGTTGGCGCCCACAAGCGAGGAGTTGCCCGCGTCGTCCATCGTGAACCGATTCACGAGCGCCGTGAAGAGGTTTCCCAACGAGACCGACAAGAGATAGAAGCTCATGATGAGCGACTTCATCTGCGGTGGCGCCTGTGTGTAACTGAATTCAAGGCATGTGATCGAGACGAACACTTCGGCGGCCGTGATCACGAGATACGCGAGCAGTTGCCACGCGACGCTGGGCCACTGCGCCTTCATCACGGTGCCGTCGGCGAGAACCGCAATGCCAGCGTCTGCGAGGACGGCTGTCTGCGCCGCCGCGTCGGGTGCCTTCGCCAGTGCTTCCGCCTGCGCGTTGAGTTCCACGGCCTTCATGGCCTCTGCGGTGGCGGCGGCGTCGAGCCTTCCTGCATCGACCATCGGCGCGACCGACTCGCCGAACCGCACGATCTCCTTGTCGATGATCCCCTGCGCGTAGGCGGCAATCGCGAAACTTGCCGCGCACAGGGCGAACCCGATGAGGATCTTCCGGAGCGGGTTGAGCACGATGACCTTGCCGAGCGCTGGGTAGATCACATAGGCGAAGAGCGGGATGTAGACGAGGATGAGCAGCGGATTCACCGCCTGCACCTGGCTCTCGAGCCATGTCATCCCCATGAACTCCAGATTCATTTGCTTGGCCTGCTGCACCCACGCGCCGCCGCCTTGGTCGTAGAGCGACCAGAACACGGCGACGAAGATGTAGAGGGGCACCAGCTTGAGGATCGCCTTGAGGCCGTCGCCAGTGAATGTCTCACGGAAGAAGCGAACGCCGCGCGGCTGGATGTGGGTGAACTTGGAGCGACCGAGCCAAAAGATCAGCGTCGCCAGCGCCATGAGGATCCCCGGGACGCCGAATGCCCATCCCGGCCCGTAGTTCTTGAGGAGCCACGGCGTCAGGATCGTTGAGAAGAACGAACCAAAGTTGATCGAGAAGTAGAACCAACCGAAGACCTTCTCAATGAGGTGACGGTTCGCCTTGCCGAACTGGTCACCGACATTCGCGCTCACGCAGGGCTTGATGCCGCCGGAACCCATCGCGATCATGACGAGGCCGGCCACGAGCCATCCCTTGGGGTCCATCGTGGCTTGCAGCGCCGACGGCGGTAGGTCGATGCACGCCAGGCTCAGGTGCCCGAGGCAGTACACAAGCGAGAGCGCCATGATCGTCACATACTTCCCGAGGAAGGCATCGGCGATCACCGCGCCGATCACTGGGAAGAAGTAGGCGCTGGCCACGAAGAGGTGCATCCACTCGCGCGCTTCGGTGTCCGTCATGTACGCCGACTGCCCAGACGCGGTCAGCAGGTACTGCGTCATGAAGACGACGAGAATCGTCTTCATGCCGTAGAACGAGAACCGCTCCGCCGCCTCGTTGCCGACGATGTAGGGGACTCCCGCAGGCATCCCGGAGGTGACCTGCGGCACGGTGCGGTACTTGGTCGTCATGGGTGCGAGTGTAGGAGCGCGGCGCACCTTGCCACGGAGCGAGCAGTGCGGCCCTCCGCCTGATTTCAGTTCGGTGGCAGCATCCCCGCGGCCTCGATGCGTTCTCGAAGGCCACTCGCGCGACGGACCTGCCGCGCGACCGCCGCTCGCAGCGACGCTTCGCTCGAAACGATGGTGACCTTCGTGCGTGCGCGCGTGATGGCGGTGTAGAGCAACTCCCTCGACAAGACCGGCGACACGCTCGCTGGCAGCGCGATGACAACGCCGTCGTACTCGGACCCCTGCGACCGGTGAATCGTGATCGCGTAGGCGGCCTCATGCCGCGGAAGCCTCTCGACCTCGATCGCCTTGTCGGGCTGACTTTGGAACACGGCAACAAGGCGACCGTTCCGATCCTGAACGCGACCCACATCGCCGTTGACAAGGTTTGTGGCTGGATCGTTCACCGTAATGATGATTGGTCGGCCATCGAAATCGCGCCCGTGGATCGGGTCGATGTTGGCTCCACCTCCCGCGCCGCGTGCCATCTCGCGTGCGATCGCGAGCGAACCATCGCGACCTCGACGGTGCGCGCAGAGGACGGACGACCCATCGCCCATCGTCGCACGACATTCGAGTGTGTGCTCGACGACCATCGACGAACTCGAAGCATCAATCCACGACACTGGACCGCCGAGATGCAGTGTCTCTTCGACACGGGCCCAATCACCAGCGTTCACGGCCGATGCCAGAGCGCCGAGCGCACCGACTTCGTTGAAACGCCAGTTCTTGGTCAGCGACACAGTGCACTCGTGCAGCGGGTGCGCCTTCGAGTCGGGGACGATGTCCGCGAGGACGCACCCGGACTCAATGCTCGCGAGTTGGTGCGCATCTCCCAGAAGGACGAGGCTCGCCTCGGGCGACATCGCTTCGAGGAGTCGTCGCATGAGTTGCGCTGGCACCATCGATGCTTCATCGACAACAACGAGGCGCGCCGTAAGGAGCGTCGACTTCGCGGCCGCCGTGAGCGCTCTGTGGATCGTCATCGCGGGCGCACTCGAGGGCGCATCTGAATTGATCGACTCGCGCAATCTCGCCGTGGCCTTGCCCGTGGGTGCAAGGAGCAGCACCCGCGTCGACGGCTCGTGGCGCAACACGCACTCGACCATTCCCCTCGCGACGGTCGTCTTGCCCGTGCCGGGCCCGCCGATCACGATGGCGAGCGATGCCTTGGTGATAAGGTCGATGGCCGCTGCCTGTAATGCGTCGCCTGCACCCTGCGCCGAGGCCGCGCCGACCCAACACGACGGTCGCCTCGCGAGCGCCACAAGGCGCTGCGCGATCGTGATTTCGTCGGCTCTCTGCGCCGCGAAGTAGAGCCGAGATCCTTCCACGACAAGCGGACGCATGCTGTCATTGAGTGAGCCAACGGCGTGTTCAGCCACCCACGGCAGCTTCTTCAGCTCTTCGATCCACTCGCGAGGGAGTCGATCCTCTCGCCCATCCTCATCGACAACACACTCATCGAAGTCCAGACACATGTGCCCCTGTCGCACCCGCTCTTCGCACCACGAAAGCGTTTCCGCGAGTCCTGGATGCCCCGGTGCCATGATGGCACCAAGTCGCCGCCCAACCCAGAGCGCGTCGGCAGAAGGCTCGATCATGCGCCGCCTCGCGCAGGGGCAACCTGAAGGCGCTCACTGAGCGCATCCATGAGCGCGACACTGGGGCTCCATGTCCACACACCTTGCCCAGGCACTGCCGGATCCATCCCGCGGAAGAAGAGATAGACCACGCCGCCGATGATCGACTCGCCCCCTGCGGCGGACACGCCACGGCTCGCGAGCCACCAGCGAAGAGCCGTCGCATACAGCGCGGCCTGCAACCCGTACCGGCAATCGTCCATCGCGCGATCAAGTGGCGAGAGGCTGTCCGCGCTCGGTCGAATCGGCGAATACGCCTCGGCTCGCGTGCCCAAGTCATTGGACTTGTAGTCGTAGATGTGCCACTTCCCCGCGTGCGGGCAGACGAGGTCGAGCGTTCCAACGAACAAACCGCGCGCGTGGCGAGGTCCCATCTTGCGCAGTCGCACAGCGAGCGAGCGAGCCCACGCATGGGGCTCTTGGTCGAACGCATCACCGAGTTGCGATGGTGAGCCCGACCATCCGGTCGCGAGCTTGAGTTCGCGGAACACGCCGCGGCCGCCTCGCGCGATCGCCGCGACACATGGGCTGACCGTTCCAGGCATCTCGACCGCGCACGCGCTCGCAAGCGTCGTCGCGACCGCCTCGCAGGCGCTGGCACGGTCTGGGCGGCCGCCGTGCCGAGCCATCGCGTCGGCGAGGGGCCGCCGATCGGCCCCCTCGGCGAGCGCCGCGAACGCCTCGCGTTCCTCAAGCGCGTTGTGCAAGGCCACACCGAGCGCGCGCCCAACCAGCCCCCACTGTCGAAGTGCCGCGTCGCACTCTGTCGCCGCCTCGGACGAGTCCGCGGGCAAGGCCACAGCCTCGGCATCGTGATCGAGTTCGTTGCCATCGCTCGATCCATGCTCGACGAACTTCGTAAGTCCCGTGAAGCTCATCTGCTCGCGTGGCGATGGAATCGCCGCGAGGTCGCGACTGGGCGCCACGAGTGTCTCCTCGGCTGGCCACGACATCGGCAATGCGGCACGATCGAGATCCGACACTTCGATCGAACCGCTTGATGATGCGGCGAGGTCATGCAAGTCTTGATCGCGAAGCGCTGGGGCTTCCAGTCGCCCTTGCGCTACATCCTTGACCTGTGTGATGTCCGATTCCCTGCGTGCATGGATGAGTGGCGCGAGCTGCGAGCCCGCACTCGCCTTGTCGGGGATCCACACGACATTGGACTGCCAGCGCGAGCGCGTAAGGCCCACATAGAGAAGTCGACGCCCCTCCTGCCCTTGGTCACGCGTCGGATCCTCTGTCTTCGATCGTCCTGACTTGGCAGCCAACGCCACGGTCGGCAACCAGGTCACCCCAAAGGTGAGACCCTTGCTCGAGTGGATGGTCCGCACGCGCACGGCATCCGCCGGACCGGCAACGCGGCTCTCCGACCCCTCCTCGGCAACATCGCCCGGCTGCTTCATGCGTCCAGCAAGCCATGTCGCAATCGCTCGTGGCCCCCGGCATCCCGAGGCTTCGGCGGCATCAATCAACTCGATCAGCTGGAGGACATCGCTCTCAGCGCGCTCAGCGTCGGTCTCCTGTGCAAGCCCACCGAGCGTTGGCATCACAAGTTCTCTCAATGCACACGCAACGCCGAAGCGCGCCGCCGTGGCTGCCGCGACCCGCACGCGAAGCCGGAATGCGCCGTCGAGGTCGAGCGAGCAGCTCGTGCCGCCGATGAGCCGACCGGCACACGCCGCCAACACAATGGCCGCGTTCGTGGGCGCGGCAAGCGCGGCCACGAGTGGGAACACTTCGCGCGCCATGGTTGACTTGAACACACTTTGCTTCCCGATCAAGACGGCGGGCACCTGTGCTTTGCGCAGAGCCGTCATCATGGTGGCCGCCTCGTAGTGAGCCGCCACGAGCACCGTGATGTCCCTGGGTGCAAGCGTCCGTGTCGTGAGCGGTCCCGAGAGTGGCCCCTCTTGGACCCTCACGCCCCGGACGAGGTCGTCGCAGATTCGGGCCGCCACGCCTGCAGCGATGGCACGGAAGTCCTTTGTGGGGGCGCGGAGCACACGGATGCCTGGCTCCTCACTACCGTCGTCGCGCGACATCCGTCGCGTCGGCCACGCGCTCGTCACACTGTCGAAGCCGATCTGGTCGTGGAGGAACGGCATCGGCACGGCAAAGAGATGCTCGATGGCCTGGAGCAGCAACCGATCCGAGCGCCTCGACTCGCGCAAGGCGCGCAGTTGTCCCTGTGCAAACCCGCGGAGCTCGAGGTAACTGGCAAGCCTCGCACCGCGGAACTCATAGATGCACTGTTTGGGATCACCCACAAGGTAGAGCGCCACGGGCGCAGCGGACTTCACGAAGAGCTGCTCAAGAATCTTCGACTGGACCGGATCGGTGTCCTGCACTTCGTCCACGATGACAAGGCTGAAGCGCGAACTCACGGCGTGTCTGAATGCGGGAAGTTGGTCGACCGCTTCCCACATTCGGACGAGGAGCCCGTGGAAGGAGAATGTCCTTGACCGTTCGCGTGCGTGCGCGAGCCTGCGCAACGCATCGGCCGCGAGCATGCCTTGTGCGAACTTCACCGCTGACTCGCGGGCGCTGCCGCACTCCTTCAACACGGCGCTTCGTGCGCGCCAGTCCGGGGTCGACATGATGTGGCGCACGGCCGCCACTTTCCCCGCCACGGCCTTCCCAGTTCCCGTCGTCGTCTTTGCTTCCGCGCCCTCAGGCGAACACAGTGCCCCCGACGCGCCGACGAGGTTGTCGTCCATGAGGCCGACCACGCTGACGAGGTCGAGGTCTGACAGTACCTCCTTGCCTGCCGCACACTCGATCGCGTTGGCCAGTGCGATGCTCGCCGTCTTCGGAGCCTTGAGCAGCCGTTCGGCCAAGTCCCTGATCGCTGCGGCCATCCCCGGTTCGCGCACACACTTCGTCACGGAGGTCCGCCACGGGCTGATGGGGTCGTGGCCTGAGGGTTGGGAACTCGGCGCATTTCGCCCCGAATCGACTTCGAGCACACGCTCAACATGGTCCTGCGGCGAGCCTGCGAGAAGGACAAGGAGCCCGTCCCTGACGGCGGCTGCACTCCATGCGTCGTCGCAAGCGACCCGTGCGGACCCGGTGGGATCCGGATCAAGCTTCCACCCCTCGAGCCCGTGACGCCCCGCCGATGCGGCGTGCTCGGTGAGCATGCGCTGGCAGAATCCATGAATGGTGGTGATGCACGCGGCATCGAACTGGTTTCGCGCATGGTCGAGGAGGCCGCGCTCCTTGGCCTGCTCAACTGGCAACCTGCGCATGCTCTCATCGAGTGCCGCGCGTGTCCGCGCCGCCATCTCCGACGCCGCTGACCTCGTAAAGGTCATGAGCAGCATCCGGTCCATCGAGAGTCCCGCCAGCACGCGGCGCACGACGATCTGCTCGATCGACCAAGTCTTTCCGGTCCCCGCGCTCGCTTCGATGGCGGTTGTGCCCTCGAGAAGAGCATCCTGATCAAGATCGAATGGTTTGGGTGCTGTCATGGCGGCCACCCTGTCCGCTGCATGCGTTCGACCACCCATTGCGCCAGGTCATCGAAGCTCCGCGGCTTGTCCCTCGTGCTTTCTTGCTCTCCCCACGAGAAGAGATCGGCGCCGCGGAACGCACACGCCATGTGTGGGTCGTCGGCGAGCGCGGGCGCAAACTGGGACGACTTCGTGAACTCCTTCCGCGCGGCCTCGAGCCGCTCCTTAGGCGGCTCCGCCCTGGCCTTGATCCACGCGCCAAGGAGCTTCGTCCAGAACGGCAACAGCTCGCGCCTTGCAAGCGCTGCGAGTGCCTCGAGTTCCTGGCGCACCGCGATCGCCTGATCCTGAGGCACCGCGTCCAACCTGGCCGCCTCTGCTGTCCCTGCCGATGCGTCGCACTTCACGCGAACGCTCGGACCCAGCGTCGTGTCGGAAGAGTTCACGATGTGCTCGATCCACGCGCGCACCTCTTGATCCTTCCGGTCACCTCGATACCGAAGGACTCGCGTCTCTCGTGGACGCTTCGGATACACGCGATCGACCTCCGTCGCGATGGCCGTGGCCAGCTTCCACGCATCGTCCCATGCCGACAACTCGGTGTGGCCGTGAGGGAGGAGCCCATCGTGACGGCACGCATCGGCGACCTGCTCCTCACTGAGGCCATCAAGCGCGCTCGTGATGCAGCGCTCACGCAGCGCCCAACGATCGAGTCCTGTGACCTCGACAAGCTCGTCCGAGGTACTGAGCTCATCCTCCGCTCGCACCACGCGAAGACCAAGGGCTTCGACGAACTCGCGCGGCGGACACTCGATGGCGCGAGCAAGCGCGCGCGCCGTGAGCGGGACGACCTCGGCCGACTCTGCTGTTGTGGCACTCACGGCCCCATCCACAACGAAGCGGCGATCCTCTCCGCGCCGGCGCGAACCGGAGTGGGCGACCGCCCGCGTGTAGGCCGATCCATCAAACGAGGCCATGTCGACATCGCGCCACGCCTCCGGCGACGACGCCAAAGGCGCATGCGACCTGATGAGCTCGCCACGGACCTCCTCTTTGGGTTTCCCGGAGAGCGGCGCGCACGCTTCAATGATCTTTGTGATGATGACACTCTCGTCGAGCGCCTCACCTGTGGCGGCGTCTCGATCGAGCTGGATGAACCGGATTCGTTCGCGCGCTGCATGAAGTGCCTCAAGCACAAGCAACTGATCTTCGTCCCGTGGCTTTCGGTCGCCACACCTCGGACTCACGGCGGCCAGGTCGAGTTCGTCGCGCACGATGGCGCGCGGAAACTCTCCGTGCTGGATGCCCACCACGATGATGACCGAGAATGGGACGCTCCGCATCGGTGCCATTCGCGCCATCGTGATCCCGCCGGCTGCGAATCGCACGCCCGAGCCCCCTGGCATGAGCTCCGGCTCAATCTCGCGGTACGCGGTGACCCACGGCAGTGCGCCGAGGTCATTGTCCGTCGCGGCCATCGCACGGCGTCGCAACCGCCCCTCGATCGACTCGCGCGCACTGCCAAACTCGCGACTCGCGCAACTCGGGAGCACCACATCGAACGCCTTCATGACGGCATCGACCCACTCTTGGAGGGAGCGCGCGCGACCGCGGCACTCACGAAGGAACTCACCGACCGCGTCGAGGAGGCGACCGACCGCAGCGATATCGTGCCGGGCGTCACAAGTCTGTTCGGCATTCGGGAGCACCTTGCCGATGGCCACCTTCGCCGCCCCCGAGTGGCCGGTGATGATCCCCGCAAGCACACGGTCAAGCGACCACGACAGCGTGTGGACTTGGTCATCCGAGATCGTGCCCAGCGCCGCCGCGCGATCGTCCGCCGAGAAGAAGCGGCGTCCGCGCGCCCCTTCCATACTGTCGAGCACGCGAGCGGTGCCTGCTTCGTCGAGTCCGGCCGCCGCGCGCACCGAATCACACTCAATGAAGCCTCGCAACTGGGCCATGGGTTGATCGCCCATGGCGAGCGCGAGTAGGTGGCGCGCGGCCGAAGCGACTCCCTCCCGATCATCTGCGTGTGCATCGGCCAGCCGCAACACGAGGCCAGGAACCCACGACGATCGCTCCCGAAACACGGCTTCGAGTTCTCCGGCGAACTCGTCCGGTCGGGGTGCAAGGATGAGGACATCTTCTTGCCGCAACCCCGGGCACTCCTTGAACGCTCGCAAGATCTCATCGTGCGCAACCTCGGCCGCGCGCGTGGCGTTGGTGACGCCGTGGAAGCCGATCGATCGATCATCGAGCCGTCCATCAGGCCCCTCGGGCCTCGGTTGGTGCCGATTCATCGATTCTTGCAGCCGAGCCAGCAGCGACGGCGCGTGTGTGGGTTCCCGTTCGATCATCGTGACGGTCGCCGCGCCCGCATCCTCGAACTCACTGATGAGCATGGCGGACTCGCACGCGAGGCTTCCGAAGGTTGACACGAGCGGGTTGCCCTCCTCTCGTACCTCGCGCACTCGAATCTCTTCGCTGCTTGTTCCTTGGCGCACCGCGAGGCGTGCGACCGCCCGTGCGGATGTGCCACGCTCCAAGAGTTCCATGGTCGGCGCGAGCATGAAGACGCTCACACTCCGGTGCCGTCCGAGCGTGGCGAGGAGTTCGAGCGCGCGTTTGGGCACACTCGACACTCCGAAGAGGTTCACCGAACCGATGGACTCAAGCTCCTCGGGCATCTCGCCTCGATTGAGTTGCACGATCAGTTGCGCGAGGGTGCGCCAGAGCTCATGTGGCGCCCACTGCCCGGGGACGACCGCTCGCCACAGTGAGCGTTGCCACACCTCAGTGGCGCACTGGGCATCGGTCATCGTCTCGCCGCGCGCACGCCAAGGCCGGTCGTGCTCCCACGCCTCGACGAGGTCGGGGCGATCCATCTCGTAGCGATCGAAGCACTCCGCAAGACGATGAGCTTGCGCGAGGAGGGCATCGATGTCGAGGTCGCCCCCATCTCGGAGTGGATCGAGAAACGGCGCCAGCGCGCTGCGTTCGTCGTTCGTGGCGAGACCGTCATGGCAGTGCCGAGCGTGTCCGACAATCCTGTACGCGAGTTCGCACAACGGGTCGCGTCCGCGTTCGGGCGGCGCGCACCGCCCAACGCGCGCCGCGAGCGAGAGGATGAACGACCGCAGGAACGGCGTTTCGACGCCGCCCCACGCGCCCATGCGACGAACCATCTCTCCGCGGATCCAGTTCGACATGCCCGGGCCCTGAACGATCACGAATGTCTCACGCAGAGGATCGCTCCCGCGCAGCGTCACCTCGAGGTCCGACGCGAGTACATCCGCGGTCGTGGCAACAACGACACGCATCACAGACACGGATGCTCGACTCTCTCTCGCCGACGGCGTGGCATGGTGGCTCCCCGAGGAAGAGTCTAGTAGTTCACGCGATCGCACTGCCGCTCGTCGTAGCGCAGGTTGTCGTCGAACCAGATCGCCGCAGCCTCGTGGCGCGTGGCCCTGAACACCAGACGGTCAATCGTCGACCAATGGATGGAGAAAAGACATTTCGAGCATGGTTCGCGCCTGGACGAGATCGCTGACCCCCCTTGCGCTGTTGGATCGTGCGACGCGGTGAAACGGATCATCCCCTCGCGGATCACGCGGCGGCAGGGATGTTCCTTGGATTCTTCGACAAGAGCGCGGTCAATCCACCCACAAGAACGATCGCCAACATGCCAAACCATGTGGGGTGGGGAATCATCCAGAGATTGGTGAGCGTGAGGAGAAGGAAGAGCGTGCCGACGATCCGGCAGGGCCACCGGCTGCTTCCCATTCCCACGATCAGCCGCGCCGCGCTACATCCCACTCCGACTCCGAGCGTCCACGCGAGCAGAACCATCAGGAGCGCACCGACGGGCAGGTTGGCGATGAACTCCCGTATCACGGCCTCGTCGCCAGTGAAGTCGAACCCTTCCGGAACTGGATACATCCTGTGCCCCACCCACTCCACAATGGCCACAACCATGAACGATGCAAGGAGTCCGACAATCACAGCCAGGATCTGACGGCCAAGTGTCGGCGGCGATTTATGGAACATGGAAGGCCCTCATGGGTGATTCATGCTAGTGCCCGCGCGGCATCAATCCCAAGGTCGCGGAGGAGGCGCATGGCGCAGTTGTGGCCGGCGGCGCCGATGACCGAACCCGCAGGGTGGCACCCCGCGCTGCATGAGTAGAGGCCAGCAACGCCAGTCGCGTAGGGCATGCGACGATCAAAGCCGATCGTGTTATCGACATGGTGGATGTGTCCGCCTGTGATGCCGAACTCGGACTCGATCTTGGGCGGCGTCAGCACCGCTGTGTCCACGACAAGGCTGCGAAGCCCCGGACAGAACCGCTCGCCGATGCCGATGAGGTGATCGACATACCTCGACTCTTCGTTCGCCCACGAACTCCCCTTGATTTCGTAGGGCACCCACTGCACGAAGAACGCCGCGTTGTGATGGCCCTCGGGGTCCCTCAGCGACGGATCCACCTCGGTGTGGATGTACCACTCGATCGTCGGGAAGTCGGCGAGCTCGCCGCGTTGGACGCGCTCGTAGCCGTCGCGGATCTCCTGCATCGGGTGCGGACCCTGCGGAAGAAGATGCATCGTGCCGTGGTGTTGCCCGCGGCGCTCGGGGAGGCACGAAAAGGTCGGCAAGTCGCGAAGCGCCATGTTCACTTTCATCGTCGTGCCGGTGCGCGCGAAGTCGTCCATGCGGGAGTTCAGGTTGTCCGACAGTGCCGCGCGACCGACCAAAGCACGAAGTCGGAACGGATCGGCGTTCACGGCAACGGCGCGACAGGCGACGAAACGACCATCTTCGAGGACAACGCCGCGCGCCACGCCACCTTCGAGTTCGACGCGCGAGACCTTCGCGCCGGTAATGATTTCGACGCCCAGCGCCTTCGCCGCATCCGCGAACGCCTTCGCCACCGCGCCCATGCCGCCCTTGGCAACCATCCATGTCCCATCCGAACCTGGAAGCCGGCACATGTTGTGCACGAGGAAGTTCATCCCCGTCCCCGGAGTCCCGAACGAGGCGCTCAGTCCCGAGAATCCGTCGGTGACCGAGTACATCGCCACGAGCATCTCGCTCTTGAAACCAAACCGCGCGAGGTAGTCCTCGACCGTGCCGGTGACGAGCTTCACGAACACCTCGCGCAGCGCCGGCCGGATGAATCGCTCGGCCGTCTCCCCGACTGACATCGGCTCGGTGAGCCAACTCGGCGCGAGATCGTCGCGCAGCGCACCGATCTCCCTCGCCAGCGCGGCGTTGGCCCGCCAGTCCTCTTCCGAGAACATCGCAAGGAACTGCTCGCGCATTGCCTCGTGATCCGTCGAGAACAAGAGCGACCGCCCGTCAAGCATCGGCAGGAAATAGTGCGGATCGCGCCTGAGCACTTCAACGCGCACCCCCGTGCGCGACATGATTTCAGGGGGCATGAGCCCCAGGAGGTACGACGCCGTCGAGGTGCCAAGGCGTGGTGCCTTCGCGAAGGGGTACTGGGTCTTCGTCGCACCGCCGATTTCAGGCCGTTCTTCCAACACCGTCACGCGAAGTCCCGCCCGCGCCAGGAGGACCGCGGCCACGAGCCCGTTGTGACCGGCACCGACGATCACGATGGCATTCTGTGCCGACATTGTGCGTGACTCTACCCCTCATCGGCTCTAATGGGCGCATGTCGGCACCAGTCATCGGCGTCACCGCGAACCTCAAGCGCGACGAGAAGGGACGCTTCCGCCACGAGGTGAAGAACACATACCTCGCTGCCATCGTGCGAGCGGGTGGCATCCCTCTCATCATGCCAGCGATCCCAGCGCAGCGCGCCGGGCTCCTCGCCCTCGTCGATGGCGTGCTCATGACCGGCGGCGACGACATCGACACGCGACCGTTCGGCATCGAGCTCCATCCCGAGGCCGTCATCATGGAACCCGACCGACAGGAGTCGGAGTTCGCGCTCCTCAAGGCACTCGAATCCCACCGCGCGATGCCGACGCTCGGAATCTGCCTCGGCATGCAACTCATGGGCATGCACGGCGGGTGCGCGCTCATCCAGCACCTGCATGATCACTACGAGAACGGCGACCGCCACCGCTTCGACAATGTGCACGATGTGAAGAGCGAACTCGGCTCCGGGCCCGTCGCAAGCTGGCATCACCAGGCGCTCAAGGACGAGGGATCCTTCGAAGCCATCGGATGGTCTGACGACGGTCTCCTCGAAGCGATCCGTGACGCGAGCCGCGAGTTCTATGTCGGCGTGCAGTGGCACCCGGAGCGAACCAAGGACACCGCATTGGGCCACGGCATCTTCGTGTCGTTCGTCGAAGCCGCGCGCCACCACAAGGTGCGCAAGGGCCTCGTCCACCAGGGCGCGCGATGACCCTCACGCTCGGGTACTGCACGAATGTGCATGCGGGGGGCACGCTCAATGAAACGCTTGCGTCGCTCGAGAAGCACGCGTGCGCGGTGCGCGCCATCGTGGCGCCACGCGGGCTCCTGCCCATCGGTCTCTGGCTCTCGGCGAGCGCCGCGCAGGAAGTGACGGACGATCCCGACGGCGCGAAGCGCCTGCGCGAGTGGCTCATCTCGCGCGGGCTCGTCGTGTTCACGATGAACGGGTTCCCGTACCACAACTTCCACGCGGGGCTCGGCAAGAAGCGTGTGTACGAACCGCACTGGGCCGATGTGCGCCGCGCGCTCTACACGATGCAACTCGCGGACATCCTCGTGCAACTCCTGCCTGACGCCGCGACCGCGCCGCATCTCGCCGAGGAAGGATCCATCTCGACGCTGCCGCTGGGATGGCGCGAGTCGTTCACGCAACAGTCGAGCGGCGCAAGCATCGGAATGGCCGCGACGCAGATCGAGCAGGTGGCGAGGCACCTGCGCGCCATCGAGGACCGGACCGGCGTATGCATCCATCTCGACATCGAGCCTGAGCCCGGATGCATGTTCGACCGCGCGCAGCACCTCGTCGACTTCCTCGGGCAGTGCGTGAAGCCGAGTCCCGCGCTCCCCGACCCATCGCGACACATCCGCGCGTGCCACGACATCTGTCACAGCGCCGTCATGTTCGAACCGCAACGCGAGGCGCTCGAGACCTACCGCAAGGGCGGCGTGCGCGTTGGCAAGGTGCAGGTGTCGAGCGCGATCGAGTGCGACGGCTCCGAGGCCGGGTTCCGAATGCTCCGCAACTTCGACGAGCCGAAGTTCCTCCATCAGACCATGGTGCTCGATGGCAGAGGGACCGTCCAACCATTCGATGACCTCGGCGATGCTTTCGACCATGCGCCCGACGGCACTTGGCGCTCGCACTTCCATGTGCCCATCGACCTCGACGAGCTCGGACCCCTTCGTACGACGCAGCGCGAGATCGACTCTTTCCTTGCGGCCATGACCCCGGATGACGGCATCCGCCACATGGAGGTCGAGACCTACGCCTGGAACGCGCTTCCCATGGACTTCCGCCGCGACAGTCTCGCGCGCGGGATTGCCGATGAACTCCTGTGGATCCGCGAAAGGCTCGCCCGGCGCGGTACGACGCTCGCCTGTTGAAGTCTTGCTTGTGGAACTCCTAAAGAAACACTCGATCGTCGCGGACTGGCTCGCCCTGACCCGTGCCTCAAACCTCCCCACCGTCCTCTCGGACGCGCTGGTGGGCTGCGCGATGGCGTTCTGCGTGTCCACCTCGCTTGTCGGCTACGACATCGAATGGTTCACGGTCGCCGCCACGGCCATCGGCCTCGCATCCTTCTATATGGCGGGGATGGTCCTCAATGGGATCGTCGACCGGCGGATCGACGCGCAGGAACGCCCCTACCGCCCCATCGCCGCCGGGCGGATCCGGCTTCCGGTCGCCTGGAGCGCCTTTGTCGTCCTGATGGGACTTGGCTTCTCGCTCCGACCATCGTTCTCGCCGACGCCGACCCCGGTCGTCGTCGCCGCGCTCATCGGCATCTGGACGCTCTCGACGGCGAACTCCATGCGTTCGGACATGCTGCGCCGGCTCGCCAAGGGCTGGTGCGTCATCGCCGTCGGAGCCGCGATCTGGTGGGCAATCGACTCGGTCGCTCGAGCGCCATTTGATCTCTCGACCCTCAAGCCTGAGGTCGCCGACTCCGTGTACGCCGCGAGTGTCGCGCTCAACACAGTGACCGTGCTGCTGGCCGCGTCGATCGTCCTCTACAACTTCACTCACGCACGGAGCGCGTGGTCGATCGGCTTTCTCGCGCTCTGCCGCTTCCTCGTCCCCATCGCCATGATGATGGCGATCATCGTGCCCAATGGCACATTCGCGGCGGAGTACGGCGCCCTCCAGGTCCCATCCAGCGGCGGGCTGCTCAGACCGGGCGCAACCAACTTGCTGTTCGCGCTCGCACTGCCTGTCGGCATCGCCATCCACACCGTCGTGCTCTCGCTCGCCGCCCGACGCGAGGTGTCTCGCGATGCCTCGCAATACCGCTGCGCCTCGTGCGGCTACCCCGTCACCACGGATGCGACGCGCTGCAGCGAGTGTGGCATCTCGTTCGCCGAGAAGGCGCCGCTGGCCGAGGGCGCGCTCCCACCACGCGACCGGCTCCGCGCCACGCTGCTTGCGTCGATGCCGCTCATTCCGGTGGCCATACTCGTCGTCTACGCGTGGTTGTTCGCCTTTCGTTCGATCGGCATGGGCGGCGCACTCGGCGGCATGATCACCGGCAGTTCGATCCTCGGCATCACCACGCCCTTCTGGGTGGCACGCTGGACCTACGCCGCCACGGCCACGCTCCTTGCAATCTGGTTCGCCATCGCATCGACGCGCGGCCTTCGCGCCGCGCTCCTGCACACGACGCGCAAGCCCTCGGGCATCGCCGCGATGATCGCGGCCTTCGCGCTCCTTGATGCGGCCTCGGTGGCGGTGCTCGGGCACATCGCCATCTCACTCGCCTGCATCGCGCTCTGGATCACGACCCGCCTCCTCCAGCGGCGGATCCTGGGGAGTTAGCCATCGTGACCGTTTCGCACGCCAGCAAGCACTCGGGCATTGCGGACTGGGTCGCCCTGACGCGCGCGGCGACCGTGCCCACCCTCTTCGCCGATGCCGCACTCGGCGTCGCACTTGCGTTTGTCGTCAGCAGTATCCGGATCCAGGATGACATCGAGTGGACCACCGTCACCGCCACAGCCGCCGGCCTCGCATCCTTCTCCATGGCGGGATCGGTTCTCAACGGAATCGTCGACCGGAGAATCGACGCACGCGACCACCCCGACCGACCCATCGCCGCCAGGCGGATCCGACCGTCGCTCGCATGGACGGCCTTCGTCATCCTGATGTGGCTCGGCTTTGCGCTCTGGCCATCATTCGCGCCAGCGACCTGGTGGACCGGCGACGCGGCCGAGGCGGGCCAACTCGCTCCATCGACCTTCTCAAGCGGGGTCATGGACTCCGCCGATGCCGCGGTCATCGCGCTCAACGCCATGAGCGTCGTCGCAGCTGCAAGTGTCGTCCTCTCCAACTGCACACACGCCCGAACGGCGTGGTCGGTCCTCTTCCTCGGCGTCTTCCGGTTCCTAGTTCCCGTCGTGGTCATGACGACGATCCTCTGGCAGCTCGGCTGGTTCGGGTCGACCCACTTCGCAGTGTTCGGGGCACTCGGCAATGCGTGGCCAATGGCTCATGGTGCCGAGCGGTTGCTGTGCGCGCTGCTGTTCCCACTGGCGATCGCCATCCACGCCACTGTGGCCGCGTTCGCCGCTCGGCGTCACGCACCCGGCGAGTTCGCGACACACCGTTGCGCCGCGTGCGGCTACCTGATCTCCGTGGCCATGCAGCCGGCGCGCTGCAGCGAGTGTGGGTGCTCGCTCGCGACCACGCCTCCCATCGGCGAGCACCCCGTCTCCACCCGAGACCGCATGCACTGCGCCATCCTCGCGGGGCTTCCGCTGCTTCCGGTGCTTGTCTGGCTCCTGATGCCGAGGGTGGCTGCCTACCATGACTTCGGCTTGCGGGGCATCGCTGGCGGTGTGCTGATCTGGATCGTCTTGGTGCCCGTGGGGATGTTTCGAGTGATCATCAGGACCCTCGCGGCGCTGCTCGCAGCGTGGTTCGTGATCGCATGCCTGCGTGGCCTCAGGGCCGCGCGCGTGCACGGCACCCGCAAGCCCGGAGGCATCGCCGCCGTGATCGCTGCATCTGCGCTCCTCGACGCGGTGGCGACAGCGATGCTTGGGTCCCTCACTCTCTCGGCCGCGTGCGTCGCGCTCTGGGTCGCCACCCGCGTCCTGCAGCGACGGATCCCGGGGAGCTGAGGAACGCTGCTTCGACGGCGGACTCGGTGAAGGAGCCCATCAGGGCACGACCTTCCAGTGGCCGCCCTTGGCGGGACCGATCCGAACAAGACGACCGGACTGGCGCAGCCTACGGATGGCGCAGTGGATGGTGACCTCCGCCTTCCCAAGGTGATCCGCGAGTTGGACGACGGATCGCGTCGGATCCTCAGCCAACAGCTGCAACACCGCGGCCGGGGTTTTCCCTATCGTTTTCCCTATCGTTTTC
>SYGQ01000081.1 GCA_005799475.1 Planctomycetia bacterium
CGAGGTGTCGCGGTCGTCATCTCGCCGTGGAACTTTCCGTTGGCGATCTGCTGCGGCATGACGGTCGCGGCGCTTGTCACCGGCAACACGGTCATCGTCAAGCCCGCCGAGCAGACCCCCGCGATCGCCCGCTCGTTCTGCGAGATCCTCCGTGAGGCGGGAGCCCCCGCGAGCGCGATCCAGTTCCTCGCCGGAGCGGGCGAAGTCGTGGGCGCGGCACTCGTGCGCGATCCTCGCGTCGCGCTGGTCGCGTTCACCGGATCCAAGGCGGTCGGACTCGACATCGTCAAGGCATGCGGCACGACGGTGCCCGACCAGAGCCATGTCAAGAAGGTCATTTGTGAGATGGGCGGCAAGAACGCGATCATCATCGACGAGAGCGCCGACTTGGACGAGGCTGTTCTCGGCGTGCGCCACTCGGCGTTCGGGTTCTCCGGGCAGAAGTGCTCGGCGTGCAGCCGTGCCATCGTCGTGGGTTCGGCACACGACGCGTTCCTCCACCGGCTCATCGAAGCCACGAGAGCCCTCGTCGTTGGCGACCCGACGCGTCCGTCCACCGACATTGGCCCGGTGATTGATGAGGACGCTGCGGCGAAGATCCGCGAGTTCATCGCGATCGGCGCGAGCGAAGGGACGCTGGAGATCCAGCATTCCGTCCCAGAGGGAATCGCCGAGCGCATCGGCAAGCCATTCGTCGGCCCGACGATTTTTTCGGGGATCCGGCCGCACCACCGTCTGGCCAATGAAGAGGTCTTCGGGCCGGTGCTCGCGGTGATGGCCGCACGCGACTTCAGCGACGCACTCGCGATCGCCAATGCGACGCACTACAAGCTGACCGGCGGCGTCTTCAGCCGCCGCCCCTCACACATCGCACGCGCGCGCCGCGAGTTCCGAGTCGGCAACCTCTACCTCAATCGCGCCATCACCGGCGCGCTTGTCGGGCGCCAGCCCTTTGGAGGTTTCGGCATGAGCGGCGTCGGCAGCAAGGCGGGTGGTGCGCAGTACCTGTCGCAGTTCGTCGAGGCTCGGACCGTCTCTGAGAATGCGATGCGGCGAGGATTTGCTCCCGGCCTCGACTCATAGGTGCGCCCCGCGCACGGGCCATGACAGGGCTGCGCTATGGCGCTCCCAGCGCACGGTATTGCAATGCTTCGGCCACGGCGGCCTCATCGACGGTGTCCGCGCCAGCAAGATCTGCGATCGTGAGCGCGACGCGGCGAAGCTTGTCGTAGCCGCGAGCACTCAGGTGCATTTCGTCGAGTCCGCGGAGGAGCAGGTCCCGCGCGCCAGGCGCAAACCCGCAGACCCGGTCGAGTTCGTGGCCCGAGAGCCGCGCGTTGAGGACGCTCCCTTGCCGGGCGAAGGAGCGCGATCGCGCTCGTTCCACGCGCGCTCGGAGCTCGTCAGTCGACTCCCCCATTCTTGCGCGAGAAAAGTCGGCGAGCGTGAGCGGCCGGAGCGCCACATGGAGGTCGATCCTGTCGAGGACCGGACCGGAGATCTTCGACATGTACTCGGCCCTGAGTCGCGCGCCACGCGCGCCGCTCCCGGCGCCGCCATCGCGCGATGGATTCATCGCCGCCACAAGGAGCGCGAGCGCCGGCCACGTCACACTGCCGCTTGCGCGGGCGACGGCGACCTCCCCGCTCTCAAGTGGTTCGCGCAGCCCCTCAAGAACATCGCGGCGATACTCAGGGAGTTCATCGAGGAACAGGATCCCGCGATGCGCCAGCGTGACCTCGCCCGGACGACCGTTGGGGCCGCCACCCAAGATCGCTGACGCGCTCGCGCCATGATGCGGAGCACGGACCGGCCGGGGCACATGGAGCGCTCCATTGCAGTGTGTCGGCATGGGCACGCCGACGCACGACGCGATCCGCAGGACTTCCAGGGACTGCTCAGGTGTCAGCGATGGCAGAATCCCCGGCAGCGCCCGCGCGAGCATCGTCTTGCCGCACCCGGGAGGGCCAAGCAGGAGCACATTGTGCTCGCCCGCCGCGGCGATGAGCATTGCCCGTCGCGCCGCGGTCTGTCCCCGGATCTCTCGGAAGTCGATCGACCCAGGGCCGCTCGCCGTCTGGGTCGCACCCGTCGCGGTGACACCGCGACACGCCTCGCGCACCCCATCGAAGTTCCCCCGAAAGAACTCGACGACATCGGCGAGCGAGTCCGCGCCCACGACGCGCACTCCAGGCACCAGTGATGCCTCACACGCATTGACCGCCGGGACGAGGAGCCCGCGCCCCTGTGCGCGGGCGTGCAGCGCCGCGCTCACCGCACCGCGGACCGCGCGCAGCCGCCCATCGAGCGCCAACTCCCCACCGACCACCCAGTCCGCCACGCGCGGCGCGCCGTCCCGCCGTGGGTCGACGGCTCCATCTGCAGCGAGAATCCCGAGTGCGATCGGCAGGTCATAGACCGAACCCTCCTTCCGCGTCCCCGCAGGCGCGAGGTTGACGACGATGTGGTGCCGCGGCATCTCCATCGCGCTCGCCTCGATCGACTGCCGAACGCGCTCGATCGACTCGCGGACGGCCGCGTCTGGCAATCCGACGACGCAGACCTGCGGCAGCCCGTGTTGCGCAAAATGAACCTCGACTTCGCAGGGAAGCGCGTCGATCCCTCGCAGCATGAACGCGTGCACAAGCGCACCCATGGTCGGACACTACGGTGCCTCTGGGTCGCTCCCGCAATTCATCCCGTTTTTCGCGTAGCGTCACCCGCTCATCTCGCATGGACGCTAGCGCGATCGCCATCTCTGCCTTGATCGGAGCCACCGGCGGCGTCCTCGGCGGACTCTTCGGCATCGGCGGCGGCATCGTGATGATCCCGCTCTTGACGGTGGCCCACGGGTCGAACCCGCACCTCTACCAGTGCGCAAGCCTCATGACCGCGCTCGTCGTCGCCGCCGGGAGCCTTCCTCGCCACATCAAGGCGCGCGCCATCCGATGGACATTCGCTCTGCGGACGATGCCGTTTTCGCTCTCGACCGTCGGCGCTGGAATCGCCATCGGCATTCTCCTTCCCGATCCACTGTGGCTCGAGCGCATCTTCGCTGTGTTTCTGCTGTATGTCGCGACCGCGGAGGCGATGCACCGTTGGCGGCCGGTCCCGACGACCTCGGCTCCCTCATCGGCGCCTGAACGAACTGGCTGGGGGCCTGCGAGCCTCGTGGGCTCGGCGATGGGAACACTCTCTGGACTCTTGGGGATCGGCGGCGGCGTCGTTGCCGTCCCGCTCATGCGCGTTCTCAATCGATTCGACATTCGCACGACGATCGCCACGAGCGCGCTCCTCGTGCTGCCAACGGTCGTCGTCGGCACGATTCTCAAGGTCACCACGCTCTCATCGGTGCACGCACCCGGCGGCGCTTCGATCTCAATCATCGACGCACTGACGCTCGCGGGAACGCTAGCTCCGGGCGCCTTCGTGGGCGCGTCAGTTGGCGCATCGCTCGTCCACCGCGTCCCGATGGGCAAGCTCGCGCTCGCGTTCGCGCTGCTGTGCGCCCTCCTCTCACTGCGCATGATGGGGATCGGTGCATGAGCGCGCTTCGCCTTCCGCCGTGGCGCGAGCACAAGGCCGTGGTGACGCTGGCCATCCTCTGGCTCACGCTGCCGGCACTCGGCGGCTTCACTCTCGTGGCGGAACTTGGACCCACAAGCGAGTGGCTGCGCGGGCGCGGCGCCGAGGCCCTTCCGCTGTTCATCGCGGTGTTCGCTGTCACCACGGGACTGGGCCTGCTTCCCCCGTACGCACAGGCCATTCTCGGGGGTTGGGTGTTCGGGGCCATCGAAGGGACCATTGGCGTCACGACTGGCCTCGTGGGCGGCGCCGCCATCGGGTGGACGATCGGACGACTCGCCGCCGGAACCAGGGTCATCACATGGCTCGATGGTCATCCCAAGGCGAAGGTCATTCGCAATGCGCTCGTCGATGCCCACCCGTCGCGCACACTCGCGCTCCTCTTCCTGATCCGACTCCCACCCAACTCACCGTTCGCGATCGCGAACCTCGTCATGAGTGCGTCGGGTGTACGCGTCCTCCCGCTGCTGCTCGCCACTGCGCTGGGCATGCTCCCACGCACGATCGCACTCTGCAGTGCCGCGGCGGCCGCCTCATCGACCGGTGCGACCGATTTTCAGTCGCTCGTCAAGCAACAGGGCTGGGGATGGTTCGTCGTCGGCATCGCGGTGCTTGTGACGGTGCTCGCGCTGATCGGTCGCATCGCGAAGCGCGCCATCGCGAAGGCCGGCCTCGACCTCGAACCCGCCCGCGACCACCGTGACTGACCGCTCCGGCGCCCGTCCAGCATCGCCGTGTCGGCGCGGGACGGTGGACCGCGGCGTCGCGTCGCGGGCCGACCCATCCATGTCCCTCAAGGCCCTTGCAGAGCACTCGGCGGCGGCGCGGCGACGGGATCCCGCGATGCCGGCGGGGTCGCCATCTGCGATGGCTCGCGCGCAGTCGGAGCCTGGAGCCCCCCGCCCTCGGCGGGCGCGTCGACCGACCTCTCGGGTGCACCGGGAACCCGCTGCGCCAGGCGCTCGTCGATCTCTCCGAAGAAGTGGTCCGCCTGCTTGAGGAACCCCCGCGGACCGATGGCGCTGCGGGAGTCGATCAGCACCTTCGGGATCCGGTCTTCCATGTCAAGTCGCACTGAGAGCGACCACTCCTCGGACTCTCTCTTCAATGCGCCGCCGTCGCGCGCGCGATCGCGCTTGAGCTCGCGGTGGATCTCGATGCGACTTGACTCGGCGTCGACAAAGACACCGTTCTCCGCCACGAACCAATCGTCATAGTGCGGGTGGTTCGCGGCATCGAGCGCGGCTGTCCACAGCGCGTCCTTGCTGACGCCTGGATAGTCGCGCGAACTTGCGCTGCACCCGACGAGCCCGAGCATCGCGAGGCCCATCGCAAGTCGCCAGACTTCACTCCGGTTCGTTGGCATTGGTGTAGACCTTCTGCACATCGTCGTTTTCTTCAAGTGCGTCAACAAGTTTCGCGACCTGCGCGGCTCCGACCGAATCGACATCCACCTGGTTCGTGGGCACCCACATCACCTGCGCCTCACTGACGGGAAGGCCCGCGCCCTCAAGCGCGTCGCGCACTTGCGTCAGACTGGCCGATGGCACGGTGACCTGCCACACATCCGCCTCACCAATGACATCGTCGGCCCCGGCGTCGATCGCCACCTCCATGAGTCGATCCTCGCTCGCTGAGGCCCGATCGAGAAGGATGATCCCCGCGTGCACGAAACTGAACGCGACCGACCCGGGAACGCCGAGATTGCCGCCGTTCTTGTCGAAGATGGTCCGGATCTCTGGAGCCGTCCGATTGATGTTCGAAGTCAGCACCTCGACGATGATCGCCACGCCCCCGGGCGCGTACCCCTCGTAGCGGATGGCCTGATAGTCCTCACCGCCCTCGCCGCCAGCCCCCTTCTTGACCGCCTTCTCGATCGTGTCCCTCGGCATGTTCACCGCCTTGGCATCATCGATGGCAAGCCTGAGTGACGCATTGAAGCGGACATCGGTGCCCCCGTGCCTCGCCGCAACGATGATCGCTCGCGACGCCTTCGACCACAGCCTGCCCCGCTTGGCGTCTACCGCCGCCTTGCGGTGCTTGATGTTTTTCCAAGCGCTGTGGCCAGCCATGGCTCGACTCAGCCCCGCCGCAGTGTGGTCTTCACCTTCTTCGCGGCCTGAGCCGACGCCGCCGCGGCACCAGACAGTTTCCGCGTGCTCTCGCGAGACTTTCGCGCGGCCGCGGCCTTCCCCGAGTCGAGGAAGCCATCCTTTGCGGCCTGGAGTGCAAAGTGAATGCTCTTGGCGCGATCGCTCTTGAACTTCTTGGCCCAGGCCTTCATGAGGACATCGGGTTCAGTGGGTTCGCTCAGGATCTCCTCGTGCACAAGGAGATCGATCGTCGTCCAGTCAACGGGAACGCCCGGGCTGTCGAAGCCCAGGAGCAGGAAGCGCGTCGCGACAAAGTGCGGCATCCCCTCGAGGTTCTCGATGTAGGTCTTCACATCCTTCTTCGGCTTGCCGATGAGCTGGTCGAGGCTCACCTTGTGGTGACGCCTGAAGAGATCAAACATCGTCATGCGCAGGTGACGCATCCGCTCGAAGGCGTCGGGGTACTTCACACCGATGCTCGTCACCATCTCGTCGACGAGATTCACGCGGAACTCGTTGAAGTCCACATTCTGACTGCGGACACGCTGCATCGCGTTGTCGGCCATCTCCGTGGTCGCATCCGCCAAGAGCGACGAGTGGATGAGGAGCGCCATCAGCTCACTCGTGTTGGGTTCCTCAGACCTCGCCCGTGCGGACCACTTCCGCACGAGCGAATTGAGACGGTTGATATTGAACGGGACCTTGCTTTCCTTCATGGATGTTCCTCCTCGAGCGCGAGTGTGGGACCGTCCTGCAACTCGAACTGAAGCTGGGGGACCGTCTTCAGGTGGGTCGACTCACGGAGGTGCGACCGGAAGAATCCGACCGCGCTGCGCATCGCCGCCAGTGTGAGCGCGCCGCGATCGGCGGGCAGTACCGACACCGTGACGGTGGCCATCGTGAGGTCTGGATTCATGAGGACCTGCTGCACGGAGACCATGCCGCGGAAACGCGGGTCGGAAAGTCCGCGCACGATCCGGTCCTGGATGGCACGCCGAATGACGCTCGCGACCTGTGCGGGGCGCGAACTGGGTGCGGTCTCCCTGACGGGCAGCCCTGAGAGGGTGATCCCAGGCGGGAGTTTGGGACCCTTGCGGCGCGCTTCACGCATTCCCCGAGCCCAGCGGGCGGACCATGACGGTGCGGTAGCACTCGAGCACATCGCCCTCGCGGATGTCGTCGTATCCGTTGATCTTCATGCCGCACTCGTTGCCGGCGCGGACATCCTTGACATCTTCCTTGAAACGCTTGAGCTGCTCCAGGCGGCGGTCCTTCTCGACGACGATGCCGTCGCGCGTGACGCGGATCTGCGCGTTCCGTTCGACGACGCCATCGGTGACATAACACCCGGCGATCGCCCCAACCTTGGTGATCTTGAAAACCGCACGCACATCGGCATGGCCGAGCACCTGCAACTTGACTTCCGGTTCGAGCAGACCGCGTACAGCCTTGTCCATGTCGTCGGTGAGTTGATAGATGATCTCGTAGAGGCGAATGTCGATCTTGCGAATCTCGGCGAGTTTCCTCGCCTTGCCATTGCTGGTGACATTGAAGCCCACCACAACCGACCCGGTCGTCGCAGCCAGTTCGACATCGCTCTCGTTCACTCCGCCGACGGCCGAGTGCTTGATGGAGATGGTGACATCGTCGGCCTTGATGCGCCCGAGCACGACCTTGAGCGTTTCCAGCGAACCCTGCACATCGGCCTTCACAATGAGCGGGAGTTCCTTCCGCTTCGAGTTTGCCATCGTCTCAAAGATGTTGTCGAGCGTGATCTTCGGTGCGGAAAGCTCGCGCTCGCGCTCCGCCGCGCGGCGTTCGCCCGCGGCCTGCTCGGCGTCCGCGAGCGTCTCGACGACATAGAACTTGTCGCCCGCGTCCGGGATCTCGTCAATCCCCGAGATCGCCACGGGCATCGTCGGGCCCGCCTTCGCCACGCGCTCGCCTCGGTCGTTCACGATGTCTCGAACACGACCGTACGCGCGTCCGACGACCACGAAGTCCCCACGATTGAGGATTCCTTCCTGCACGATGACTTGCGCGACGGCACCACGACCCTCCTCCATTCGCGCCTCGAGCACTGTGCCCTGCGCATGGCCCTTCCAATCGGCCTTCAGTTCGAGGACATCCGCTTGCAGCGCAATGAGCTCCAGGAGTTCGGGGATGCCCGTCCCCTTGAGGCCGCTGACGAGAGCCACTTCCACGGTGCCGCCCCAAGGGACTGGGTTGAGTTCCTGCGCGGCAAGTTGCCCATAGATCCGCTGCAGGTTCTTCTCGTCGAAGTCGGGGCGGTCCACCTTGTTCAGCGCCACGATCAGGGCGACACCGGCCGCCTTCGCGTGACTGATGCTCTCGACGGTCTGCGGCATGACACCCTCGACAGCGTCGACGACGAGCACCACAACATCGGTGACCTTCGCACCGCGCGAGCGCATGGCGGTGAAGGCTTCGTGGCCCGGTGTGTCGATAAAGGTGATTTCGCGTTCGTGTCCACCGGCTTTCACCTTGACCTGGAACGCGCGCGTGGATTGCGTGATGCCGCCGGCCTCACCCGCGGCAACATTCGACTGGCGGATCGTGTCCAGCAGCGTGGTCTTGCCGTGATCGACATGCCCAAGGATCGTGACCACCGCCGGTCGCGGCCGCTCGTCTTCGCGCGTGCGTGCGGCCGCGCGTTGCTCGATCTCGAACGACGCAGTCGTTTCCTGCCGGATCTCGAGCTCAATCCCGAACTCCGCCATGAGCTCGGCCGCCGTCATGCCGTCGAGTGCGGAATTGATCGTGATCATGTTGCCCGCCAGCAGCGACTTCTTCATGATCTCGGCGGCCTTGATGCCGGTGAGCTCGGAGAGTTCCTTCACAGCCACCGGGTCCGGGATGATCACCGGACCTTGCGGCTTCGTGACCAACGGTCGCGACGACTGCGAACTCGGCCGGCGCTCCGTCCCCTGCTTGTGTCGTTTGAAGAATCCGCCCGCACCGGCAAGTCGCGTGGCGCGCGTGTTCAGATCTTCCGGACGGAAGGATCCGCCCCCGGTGTCGCCAGCGCGGCCCGTGCGCCCGGTGTCCCCGGGACGACGCTTCGCGGGCGCCTCGGGTCGACGAACCCCACCGCCGGCGCCCGTGAATGGGCCGCGCGCGCCAGGAGCCCCTGGACCGCCGAATGTCCCAGGAAATCGTGGACGGGGTGCGGGCACATTGTCCGGCTTATCGACTCGCACCACCTTGGGACCCGCGAGGCTGGTCTTCACCGGCTGCTGCAACACCTCACCTGCCGGTCGCGCCCTCGTGGGACGGGTGGGAACATTCATCGGTGCGGGTTCGGCTGGTGTCACGGGTCGCGACGGCGGCGGCGGTGCGACGCGCGGCGGTGCCACGCGTGGCGGGTCGTGCGCGACCGGCGCCGACGGCGGCGGCTCGC
>SYGQ01000082.1 GCA_005799475.1 Planctomycetia bacterium
CAATCTGAGCCAGGATCAAACTCTTCAATTTGTTGTGATCGGACTTGCGTCCGAAACTTCGAAAGAAGGTTGCCTGGCGACCCGTCACGAATGACAGGTCGGTCGACTTCATCGGTCCGAACCGATGCCGGCCGCTGGCGCGGCCGGGTTTTCTGAACATCCTTGCCATGCCGAGTCCGTGAAGACTCGACAGGAAAGGTATTTTCGGAATGACCATTCACTTGGACATCACAGAGGATGTTCAGTTTCTCCCGCTGTGGCGGGAGAAGTTTTCCGCACCTCCAAGCCCTATGAAGGCTTGCAGGAGCGGCCACATCCTCGCGGCGATCCAACTGCTCGATTGTCAAAGAACATCAAGAATCACCCTGAAATCAAGGCGATTCAGGCCAGCTCAACTGAGCCGGGCCGAGGAGTCTACAGGAACTCCCCTACCTGTCAACCCATGAGGCCAAATCGACAGTCCGTCCACAATCCGCAGGGAAACCCGTGCAATCTGGCCGTTGGCGAGCGGCCCCGGGCGGAGTCGGCGCGCGTCATTGTGGGCTCCATGGGTCCGCCACGGTGACGACGGCCGCACCGACCCGCTGGGCGACACCCGCCCCCAGGATGATCCTTGCAATGCTCTCGACCGTCGAGCCCGTTGTCAGCACATCGTCGACCACCAGAAGCACCGCGAGGCCATGCGGGACCGACGGCCGCGACCGGAGCCGGAAGCGGCCCGCGCGACGACGACGCGCGGGAGCGGTCAGGCTTGCCTGCGTCGGCCCCTCTTCCTGCTCGAGGAGCCTCACGAAGCGAAGGTCGAGCGTTCGCGCAACCTCGCGCGCGATCACTCCCGCATGGTCGATCCCCCGTTCGCACCACCTCGCGAATGGCATCGGGACACCGGTCACCGCGCATTCGCTGGACTCAAGGCCAAAGAGACCAGTTGCTCGGCACTGCTGCGCGAGCGCCTTCGCGACTCGCTTGCCCGCGGCGCGATCGCCGTGGTGTTTCAGGGCGAGCACCCCATCGCGCAAACCACCGTCATGCGATCCAACCCGAATTGTGAATGCGCGGTGTTGCTTTCGTCCCGCACACTTCTTGCAGGCGCGTGTGACGCGTGCCGACACGATCGACGCGCCACATCGGATGCACCACGCCCCCACGGTGTCGGGGTTGATCACCAAATCCGGCGACCGAACCGTTGCGCCCAGGAGGTCGCGCTCGGCAATGCGACACACTCGAACGACACTTCGCAGGACGCTCAGCACGCCGCAACGGTAACGGGCCCTCGAGCAATAGCCCCGAATCCTCCGCTTTTTCAGGGCTTCGAAGCCATGCGCCGGAGCACCGTGTGGAGGATGCCGCCATTGCGGTAGTAGTCCACCTCGACGGGAGTATCGATACGGCACAGCGCCTCGAACGACAAGACTTCGCCGCCGGGTCTCGTCGCGCGCACGGTGATCGTTTGCCTCGGCGTGATCTGCGCGGGCACCGCGACATCAAAGGTCTCATCACCCGCAAGGCCGAGCGAGTTTGCCGACGCGCCCACCTTGTAGGTCAAGGGCAGCACTCCCAGGCCGACGCGGTTCGAGCGGGGGATGCGCTCGACGCTCTCGGCGATCACGGCTCTCACCCCGAGCAGGTAGACACCCTTTGCAGCCCAGTCGCGTGACGATCCCATCCCGTAATCCTTTCCTGCAAGCACGACGAGGGGGATCTTCGCGGCGTGATAGCGCTCGGCGGCATCGAAGATCGGCTTCACGGTGCCGTCTGTGAAGTCCTTCGTGACTCCGCCCACGGTGCCCGGCGCAAGCTCGTTCTTGATTCTCGTATTGGCAAAGGTGCCGCGAGTCATGACGCGATCGTTGCCGCGGCGGCTTCCGTAGCTATTGAATGCCGACACCGCGACCCCGTGCGCCTGCAGGAACTTCCCCGCGGGCCCATCGGTCTTGATGGATCCCGCGGGCGAAATGTGATCGGTGGTCACACTGTCGCCGAGTTTCGCAAGGCAGCGAGCACCCTGGATTGGCGTCGTTGCCGCCGGCTCGGCGAGCGTCATGGATGTGAAGAACGGCGGCTCCTGGATGTAGGTCGACGACGAGTTCCACCTGTACATGTCCCCGGAACCCGCGGGGATCGCCTTCCACTCGGGAGAGCCGGCAAACACATCGGCGTACTGCCTGCGGAACTGCTCGTTGGTGACATGCCGGGCCACGGTCGCATCGACTTCGTCCTGTGTGGGCCAGATGTCCTTGAGGAAGACGGGGACTCCCGCCTTCGACAGTCCCAGTGGCTGCGTCGCGAGGTCGATGTCGACGGTTCCTGCGATGGCGTAGGCCACGACGAGCGCCGGGCTCGCGAGGTAGTTCGCCTTCACATCAGGGTGGACGCGCGCCTCAAAGTTGCGGTTGCCCGAGAGCACGCTCGCCACGACGAGATCACCGGACTTGATGGCTGCTTCCACCGCTACTGGGAGCGGCCCGCTGTTCCCGATGCAGGTCGTGCAACCGTAGCCAACCACATTGAATCCGAGCGCTTCGAGCGCCGGCAGTGTTCCTGATGCGTCGAGGTACTCCGTCACGACCTTGGATCCCGGGGCGAGCGAAGTCTTGACC
>SYGQ01000010.1 GCA_005799475.1 Planctomycetia bacterium
ACGGCGCTCGCGCTGCGCGCGTCCGGACGACACGCGCGCATCGGCGGCAACTTTGGCGGCTCGCTCCTCGGGGGCGCACGAGCCGGGCCCGACGAATGGATCGTGCTCGAACTCTCGAGTGCCCAACTCTGGTGGCTCTCGCGTGAGGCCGGCGGTCGAGGGTGGTCGCCGACAATCGGAGTGCTTACGAACATCGCGCCCAATCACTTGGACTGGCATGGATCCCTCACACACTACTCGTGGTCGAAGGGGCAGATCCGTCGCGACCAAGGGCCCACGGGGATCTTCCTTTCGTCGTTCGCTGATGAGCATCCCTCAGGGGCGGCGACGGTCGCTGCCGATGGCCACGGCGATGCGTGGTGGGCACGACCATCGACGCTTTCCGAGGCAACACCTGAACCCCCGCCTCTTTCGGTGCCCGGGGAGCACCAGCGACGCAACGCTCGCCTTGCACTAGCGATCCTGGGCGGGTGTGCGCAACTCGACGGTGCCCCGACCGACACTGAGGCGGCATGCGCCGCTCTCGCGGCGTTCGGAGGGCTCGACCATCGACTTCAGTTCGTCGGCGAGTTTCAGGGAGTGCGCTGTTACAACGACTCCAAGGCAACCACGCCCGAGGCCACGCTCTTGGCCATTTCGTCGCTTGCCGATGTTCACCGCATCCACCTCATCGCAGGTGGCTACGACAAGAAGATCGACCTCTCACCCATCAGTGCGCTCGCACCGCGGCTTGCCGGACTCTATGGCATCGGTGCCACCCAAGCGGAAGTCGCACGACACCCGAGCGCGCGCAGATGCACGACACTCGAGTGCGCGGTCGAAACCGCCATGTCTCTCGCGAAGTCGGGCGACATATTGCTCCTCTCGCCCGGCTGCGCCAGCTGGGATCAGTTCACGAACTTCGAGGCGCGTGGCAAACGCTTCGTGGAACTCCTCCGCAGCCGCGCTGCGTCGGACCACTGCTAGACTCGCCCGCGCACGATGAAGAGCACTCTCCAAGGCACCTCAGCCCGCCAGGGCTTTCGGATCGCCGGCACGGCGCTTCTCGCATTCACGATTGCCGCCTCCATCCCGGGCTGCTACCAGCCCGGCGGTGGCTGGTTCTCGACGACAGACCGCGGCTTCGTCTACATCTCGACACCGACTCGGCCGGTGAGCATCACCCTTGTCGACACGCGAAATGGCGAACCGTTCTTCCATATGGATATCCCCGCCGGAAAGCAGTTGACTTTCAAGTTTGTTGAAGGCGAGGGCAGCGGACCGCGCGCCGAACCCACCAAGATGCTCTGGGAGGTGTGGGACGCCCACACCGAATTCGGGTCGCTCCACAATCAGATGGTTTGCCCGCCCCGCGCGTGTCGACGAATCGATGTCACCTTCCGGCCTTCCCCCGAGGATCCGCCACCGGATCCGACGCTGATCGTGCCGCCCGCATCTGTTCCGCCGTCGCCGGGGTCAGACGCGCCCGAGGGCGGTACGCCCACTCCCGATCGTCCGAAGGACTGACTCCGCATGCGGATTGGGCACGGGTACGACCTTCATCGGCTCGAGCCCGTGGCGCCGCACGGGACGGGACGCCCGTTCGTTCTCGGCGGGATCAAGTTCGATCATGGGGCGGGTCCGGTGGCGCACTCCGACGGCGACGCGCTCCTGCACGCGGTGACCGATGCCATCCTTGGGGCGCTCGGCGAGCCCGACATCGGGCAACTCTTCCCCGACAGCGATCAAGCGAACGAGGGCAGCGACTCCGCGCGGTTCCTCGTGGAGGCGGTGGCACGGATGCGCCGCGCGAGATTTGAGATCGGCAACATCGACTGCACGGTCATTTGTGAACAACCCAAGATCGGACCGCGCCGTGCCGAGATTGTGCATCGACTCGGATCGCTCTTGGGTTGTCCGACCGAGTTGGTGAATGTCAAGGGAAAGACGCACGAGCGCGTTGATGCGGTGGGCGAGGGCCGTGCGATCGAAGTGCATGTCAGTGTGCTCTTGCGGCCCATGACCTAGAGCGCGCTCCCGGAGCCGCGCGCGCGATCCGTATACTCGGATTCATGCGCGCCGTGATCACAGGCCAGATCGGGGTGGACAAGAAGCCCTACCTTCGCGAGGTCGTCAACTCCGGCAACGATCGTGGGGAGCGCATTGAGCTCTTCAACATCGGCGACCTCATGTACGCGGAGGCCTCGGACATTACGCCGGGACGGATCCTCGATCTTCCAATCTCGCGGCTGGCCAGCCTTCGCCGGGCGGCGTTCAAGGACATCATCGCGTCCACCCACCCCCGCGCCGACCATCCCAATGTCATCGTCAACACGCACGCAACATTCCGCTGGCGGCATGGACTCTTCAGTGCGTTCGACTTCGACCAACTCCAGAAACTGGAACCGAACTGTTTCATCTGCCTCGTGGACAATGTCGAAACCGTCCACCATCGGCTCCACAAAGATCACATCATTGACGCCACGCTCAAGGACTGCATGGTCTGGCGCGAGGAAGAAATCCTCGCCACCGAACTGATGGCCCAGGCGATGGGTTGCGCCAACAACTTCTACATCCTGAGCCGCGGGCGTCAGCGCGACACGGTTGAGACCTGCCTGCGACTGGTCACGCGGCCGGACATGCGGAAGGTCTACCCCTCCTTTCCCATGAGCCATGTCGTCGACATGCCCGATGTCCTCGAGGAGGTCGCTCAGTTCCGCGCCGAGCTCGCCAAGCACTTCATCACCTTCGACCCCGCCGATGTGGACGAGAAGCTCCTCCTTGATCGCGCGCTTGAGGCGGCGCGCAAGGGTGAAGACTTCGTGGAACTTGCCGCGCATGCATTCGGTGGACGGCACGGAGGTCCGCCGATGCGCCTGCCTGTGCGGGAAGTGCTCGACATCGCCGGGGACATCGACGGACAGATCTACATGCGCGACTTCAAGCTCATCGACCAGAGCGACATGATCGTCTCGTTGGTCCCCGAGCTTCCCGGCGGTGTCCCCGCGCTCTCAAGCGGAGTCGAGCGCGAACTCCACCATGCCTTCGAGCACACGAAGGAGGTGTATGTCGTATGGAAGCCGCGGAAAAACCCAAGTCCGTTCATTAGTGAGACGGCCACGCGAGTCTTCCGGAGCGTGACCGAGGCCATGTCCTACTTCGACGCGAAGGGCATGCTCGCCCCCGCCTCGCTGTTCGGCCAGTAGTCGACGGGCGCGAGTCCCCGTGCCAAGATTCTGCCTGCTGATCGCCTACGACGGCACCGACTTCCACGGTTGGCAGCGGCAGGAACCGCCTGGACTTCCGCCGCTTCGCACGGCGCAGGGCGTCATCACGGATGCCGTGCGCGATCTCTTTGGCGAGCGCATTGCCGTGGATGGCGCGAGCCGGACGGATGCGGGCGTGCATGCACGAGCGCAAGTCGCGGCGTTTTCGCCGGCACAGTCGAGGATCCCCGTCGACCGCCTCGCCCTTGCCCTCAACACACGACTTCCGCACGACATCGAGATTCGCCAGGCGTCGCTGACGAACGACTCGTTCGACCCCGTTCGCGACTGCGTGAGCAAGTCATACTCGTATCGACTGCGGCATGGAGATCGTGTTCGGGATGCCTCGATCGTGGCCCCAGCGAGCGTGTTCGAGCGACGGACGACCGCGCACATCCGGCACGCGCTCAACATCGACGCCATGGTCGCCGCGGCCCCTCGATTGCTCGGGACGAGGGACTTCCGGGCCTTTGCGCACAATCCCGATGCACGGGAAACTACGACCCGCACCATCCACGGCGTCACGGTGACGGTGGTCGAGGACGGCGTCGTCCGCTTCGATGTCGCCGGCAGCGGATTCCTCCACCACATGGTTCGCATCATCGTGGGGACGCTCGTGGAAGTGGGGCGCGGGCGATTCGCACCGGCGTTCGTCGATGAGATCATCGCCGGCCGGGATCGAACGAAGGCCGGACGGACGATGCCACCAGAGGGACTGTGCCTCGAATGGATTCACTACGGGGGGCGCAACGAGATCGCGACGCCGGAGGCGTCATCCGCGTGAGGATCTTGCACCTCTCGACGCGCCTGATCGTGGGCGGATCGCAAGAGAACACGCTTCTGTCCTGCCGAGGCGCAGCGGATGCGGGCCATCAGGTCGGACTCGCATTCGGACCGATCTACGGCCCCGAGGGGTCGCTCCTCAACGAGGCGCGCTCAGACGCGCGCGTCGAGTGCATCGAGATTGACGCACTCACGCGTGAAGTGTCGCCGCTGGCCGACCTGCGCGGCCACCGCCAAGTGCGGAGGCTCATCCGCTCGTGGAAGCCCGATGTCGTCCATACGCATTCATCGAAAGCCGGCATCCTCGGCCGCGCGGCGGCATGGCACGAGGGCGTAGCGTGCATTGTCCACACGATCCACGGACTCGCGTTCCATCCGCGCGAGTCGAGTTGGCGCAACTGGATCTACGCCCGAGCCGAGCGCTGGGCAGCGCGCCGCTGTCATGCGATCGTGAGCGTGGCTGACGCCATGACCGTTCAGGCGCTCGCTGCACGCATCGGCGAGCCATCGCAGTACACGACGATTCGCTCCGGCATCGATGTTGATGCGCTCCTCGCCGAGGGCACAACGCGCGCGCGGATCCGGGCCGAACTTGGGATCGACGAGGGCGACATCGTTTTCGGAACATTTGCGCGGCTCGCCGAGCACAAGGGACACGACGACCTCATCGATGCACTGACTCCCCTGCTCGCGTCGCGCGATGGGCCGCCGATGCGACTCTTGTGGGTCGGCGATGGGTGGTGGAGGGCTCGCCTCGGGGAGCGCCTGCGCGGCTCGAGCATCGCCAACCGGGTCATCCTCACGGGTCTCGTCGAGCCGTCGCGCATTGGCACCCTGCTCGCCGCGACGGATGTCGTCATTCATCCCTCCTACCGCGAAGGGCTGCCTCGCGCGGTCGTGCAAGGACTGCTTGCGGGAAAGCCTGCCATCGCTTACGACATCGACGGCGCACGAGAAGTGTGCGTCCCCGGCGAGACAGGAATCCTCGTGAATCCCGGCGATCTCGATGGCCTGCGCCGTGGAGCAAAGTGGATGATCGCCCATCCGCACGAACGCCGCGCGATGGGCGCGCGCGGCAATGAGCGGTTCCGCACCGAGTTCGACTGGCGCGTGATGTCGCAGCGCCTCCTCGCGCTGTACTCGCGGATCCTTGCCTCAAGCGGTCGCGCAGTAGAGTGACCCGATGCGTGTTGCGGTCATCGGTGCACACCCGGACGATCAAGAACTTGGGATGGGCGGCACCATCTCACGCCTCGCGCGCTTGGGCCACGCGGTCACGCTTGTTGACCTGTCCGATGGCGAGCCCACACCCAAGGGGTCGGCCAGACGGCGCGCCGCCGAGTCGGCGAACGCAGCGCGCATTCTGCGCGTCACGCGCCAGCAAGCCGGCCTCCGCAACCGTGAGATCATGGATGACCTCCCCTCGCGCGCCGCACTCGCGGGCATCCTGCGCGCACTCCGACCCGATGTGATCTTCACCCACCACTCAGAAGACGCGCATCCGGACCATGTGGCGGCGAGCCGTCTCACGACGGCCGCGCGATTCGCCGCCAAGTTGGTCAAGTGCGATCTTCCCGGATCGCCGTGGTTTGCTCCGAGGCTCTTCCAGTACTACTCCGTCCATTTGAAGTCGATCCCGAGCCCGTCATTCGTCGTCGACACAACTGGACACTCGGCGCGGAAACTCAAGGCGATCCTCGCGTATCGGAGCCAGTTCGTGCAGCACCCACCCAACCGCGGGATTCCTCAGTGGATCCGCGCACAGGACGAGTACTTCGGCAGCCGGATTGCCGTCGCGACGGCGGAGCCGTTCTTCAGTCCTGAGGCGCTTGCACTCGACCCCGCCGCGCTCGTGCCGCGGCCGTCACGCGCCCGTTGAACCAAACCCGCCAGCACCGCGCCCCGTCGCAGAGAGTTCTTCAACGACGCACATCCGCGCATGCGCCACCGGCGCGATCACAAGTTGCGCCACACGCATGGACGGCTCGATGCGGAACACCGCCGCACCAAGATTGATGAGCGCCACCTTCATCTCACCTCGGTAGTCCGCATCGACTGTGCCGGGCGCATTGGGAACCGTGACGCCGTGCTTGGTCGCCAAACCGCTGCGTGGACGAACTTGCCCCTCGTAGCCGATGGGAATCGCCACCGAGAAACCGAGTGGGATCAACGCGATGGCCCCAGGGGCAAGGTCCATCGGCGCGTCGATCGCGGCGTGCAAGTCCATGCCCGAGGCGTTCGCCGATTGGTAAGTGGGCACGACCGCGAGTTCAGAGAGTCGACGGAAACCGACATCAACGCTTGCCATGAACCGAGTGTAGGGAACGGTAGCCTTCGCCCGCGTGGGATTCAGTTTGATCTGCCCGGTTGTGTTCTTCATCATCACCGCAGGGATGCTCTGGCTGTTGACCTCCGGCTGGAAACTCCGCGAACTCGCGCGCGACCCATGGGTTCGTTGCGGCGTCTGCGGCCACCAACTCTTCAAGGGCCAAGCCGCGTGCCCTGAGTGCGGCGCGGCATGGACCGGACCGCACATCGCGCACCTTCAGTCGACGCGTCGGCGATCCGGAACCGTTCGACTCTTGATCGGGATCGCGCTGGCGATCCTGTTGCTTCTCGGCCTTGCTCTGGCCATTGTCCCCGTGCTCAACTACGGTCGGACGGCGCCGCCTGCACCGACGAACGCGATCGGCGGTAGGTGAGATCGGCACGGCGGGTCGGGTGCGCCTCAACATGCGGGGTGCGCCAGCAACCGACCCAGCGGTCTGGTTCAATCTCATGGAGCGCGTAGGGATCGCGAGAGGGAGCGAGTGCGGGACGGTGTGCTTCGGGAAGGAACGGCCACCACGGAACGACGCCCTTCTCGTAGCCCTCCAGCTTGCGGAACTCCGCAGGATCGTCCACGATGTCCTCGACAGTCGTCAGTCGTGCGCGGTGATCGCGCAGCCCCGGGATCGAGCGGAAGAGCCCGCGCGTGTACGGGTGAAGCGGCCGCGCAAACAGTTCCTCAACCCGTGCGTACTCGACCACCCGTCCGGCGTACATGACGCACACGACATCGGCGTTCTCCGCCACGACGCCAAGGTTGTGTGTGATGAGCATCATGCCCATCCCGCGCGTGGCCTGGATCTCGTCGAGGAGCTCGAGGATCTGCGCTTGAATCGTGACCTCGAGCGCCGTCGTGGGCTCGTCGGCAAGGAGCACCTTTGGCTTGCACGCGAGCGCCATCGCGATCATCACCCGCTGCCGCATGCCACCCGAGTACCGATGCGGGTAGTCGCGCAAGAGCTGCAGGCGCGTGGCGCGCATGCGTGTGCCGAGCGAACTCTCGGCCTGCAGCAGTTCGGCGGGCGCGCGTCGCTGCGCATCGACTTCGACCTTGAGCGCGGCGAGTTCGCGCCGCATCCGAGACTCGATGGGCGAGTACATCCCGACTTCTTCGAGTGCGCGAATCGCAATCTCGACCGCCTCATCAGCGGTGACTCGCTGGTGGAGCAGGATCGCCTCGAGGATCTGATCCCCGATGGTGTAGACCGGATTGAGGCTCGTCATCTGCTCCTGGAAAATCATGGCGATCTCGCTGCCTCGTACCTTCCGCATCTCGCGCTCTGAGAGCGTCAGGAGATCGCGACCGCCAAACAGAATGGTGCCCCCATCCACGCGACCCGGAGGGCACGGAATGAGCTGCATCGTCGTCATCGCAGTGACGCTCTTCCCGCATCCGGATTCACCGACAACGGCAAGCGTCTGCCGTGGGTGGATCGTCAGGCTGAGCCCCGCGACGGCCTGGATGCGCGGACCGCCCCCCGAATTGTCGAAGGACACCGCGAGATCGGCAACTTCCAAGAGCGGTCCGTTCCCGTCCATCAGTGCGCGGCCTTTCTCAGTTTGGGATCGATGGCGTCGCGAAGCGCGCCGCCCAAGATGTTGTACGCGAGCACCGAGAAGAAGATGGCCGCGCCTGGGAAGATCGCCAACCACCACACAAAAGTTCCTGTGGTCCCCGTGGCGCTGGAGAGGAGTTTCCCCCAAGACGCCTGATTGTCTGGACCCAGTCCAAGGTACGAGAGCGTCGCCTCGGCGATGATCGCTCCGGCGATCGCGAAGCTCGCATCCACGAGGACGGGCGTGACGCCGTTGGGAAGCATGTGCCGGAAGAGGACGCTTCGCAGCGGAAGCCCTGACGCACGCGCCCCAAGCACGAAGTCTTGGTGGCGCAACTTCATGAACTCCGCGCGCGTGAACCGCGCCGCCCCTGTCCACGAGAGGCATCCGATGATGGCCATCATCACATAGGTGTTTCGTGGCAGCACGCCGGCGGCCACAATCAAGAGAAAGAGCACAGGCACCGCCATGAAGATTTCGACGACTCGAAACAGCAGGAGATCGATCGTGCCCCCGAAGAAGCCCATGATCGACCCCATCGTCACACCGATCACGACCGCGATGCCAGTGGAAACGAAGCCCACCGAGATCGAGAGCCGACAGGCCCAAAGGAGCTGCGCGAGAACATCCGCGCCATTGGGATCCGTGCCGAGGAGGAATCGACGCTGCGCGAAGTCACTCTTGAGAAGCGTCTTCCACTCGCGCTGGAGCGACGCGCGCTGCCGCGCCACCTGCGCCATGTCGTCCTCGATCCGCAACGCCTGATCGCTCGAGCCCGACGCGCGGGCCGCCATGAGAGCGGCCGAGAACCGTTCCGACTCGCGAACGCTTGCCGCCTCCTTGGCGGCGATGGCTTCAGCAACCGTCATGCCCGGGGCGACCGTGATGAGTTCGCTCCGAAGTCGGTCGGGACTCCAAGGAATGAGCGTGTAAACGCACCGAATGCGACCAGAGGCCTCGTCGAGCACGAAGCGGTCGAAGTCGATGGGCCGGGACTGCCATCGACTGCCGGCGGCAATCGCGGCCGCCGAGAGCGCCACGGCGACCACGATGAGACGAGAACGGCGTGAGATCAGAAACGGGACTGCACAAGCGGCCGCCGCAAACGGAAGTCCGAGGGTCGCGGCAATGAACGCCCGCGACGCCATGTGCCGTGGATCCGAGACCTCTTCACCGAGCGCCCTTGCCCATCCCTCGCGGACGGGCTCGTCGAGCCAGTCAGCGGCAAAGGCCGAGAGCACGGTCGTCGCCATCGCAATGATCGCTGCCACAACCAGCGCGCCAAGGCGTTCGCCTCGCGGCAACTTCAGCGGCAGCGCAAGCCACGCGCCGCCGACGACGAGACCAAGCGCCATGAGAAGATCGCTCGCAGTGAGGCTTCGCCAGAGCGGTGATGTCCATCCGACCGCCTCCCCGTCCGCATCAAGCTGCCAGAGCAGGAGCGGATTCGCATTCGCGATGAAGGGCGCGATCACCGCGCAAAGCGCCACCACGCCGATCCACGCCAATGCGAGCACAGCGGTGCGGTTCTTCAGAACGCGGTCCCACGCATCAGCCCAGAATCCGCGCGCTTCCAGTTGGCCGATGCCACGCATCGCCTCGACACCGGAGATTGACTTTGTGAGGTCCCTGTCAGGCATACGACACCCTCGGGTCGGCGACGGCGTAGAGGATGTCAGCGAGCAGCAGCGCCAAGAGGCTCACGCAACCGATCATCACGGTGTTGGCGAGCATCATCTCAGCGTCATGCAATGAGATCGCCTCAAGCATGAGCGATCCCATGCCGGGCACTGAGAAAATCTTCTCGACGACGACGCTGCCAGAGAGCATCGCAGGGAAGATGGAAACAAACATGGTGATGAGCGGCAGCAGCGAATTCCGGAAGACATGCCGAAGCACGATGTCGCGCCGCGAAACGCCCTTGGCCTTCGCGGTGCGGACATAGTCGGCGTTGAAGTTGTCGAGCATCGCCGCCCTCGTCTGCCGCGAAAGCACTGCGAAACCCGCATACACAAGACAGGTCACCGGTAGGACGAGGTGCCAGACAAGGTCGAGCAGCCACCCGCGCGCGAAGCCGGCCGCCCCCCATGAGGGAAGGAAGGGCATGGATGCTGAGTCCGTGGCATGGAGGCCGGCCACGGGAAACAGTCCGAGGTACTGATTGCTCGCGAGGAACCCGATCGCCAACACGCCCGCCCACACAACGGGGATCGACCAGAGGGCGATGAATACGCCTCCAGAAAGCACATCGAAGAGCGAGCCGCGCCGGGCGGCCGCGAGCATCCCCGCTGGAATCGCGACGAGGTAGATCAGAGGGAACGCGACGACATTGATGAGGAGCGTGACCGGAAGCGCCTCAAGGATGAGGCTCCCGACGGGCCGGTTCTTCGTGCGGCTCCACCCGAGATCCGGTGCACCCACTGAGAGGACCCCCGGGATGACTCCGACACCGGCCTCGCGGAAAGGGCGCGACTCAAAGGATGCCTCGAGCACGGCGCGAGCGGCTGACGCTTTCGCGTAGGCATCGTTGGCGACGCGCGCCGATGCCGCCACCGACGACCAGAGCTCGTGAGCTGTGTCAACACGGAGTGCCACCAGTCGGCTCGCGGGAAGCTCGCCGCGGCTGTCGACGAGAGCCGACTGCCCCGTCGCCGCCGCGTACTCCGCGAGGTCGAGCCGCAGTTGCGCGAGGGCTCCCACAAGGGACTCGCGCGCGGTCTTCGCTTCACGCGACACCTGTCGGTACTGCGCTTGACGCTGCAGCTCCGGCTCGGCCGCATGGAACGACGCCCGCGCGGCCGCCATGGACTCGGCGAGCCTCTGCACTTCCGCCGGCGAGGCGGCATCCCCTACGGCAATCATCTCCGGAAGGCTCGCTGGCCAATAGATGCGCTCACCCGTGGCATCGACTTGTGCGCGGGTCCCAAACTTTACTGGGAAGACGCGCGCCAGCCAGCGACCGTACTGCGTCAGCAAGGGCTCGTCGAGCAGGAATCGGTCGCGGAATTTAGCTTCAGCGATCCTCGGGTCGCCACCCGCGGGCGCTCCGCCGCCTGCCGCGGCCGAGGCGCTGGCGCTGAATCCGCCCGGTGCGAGCGCGATGAGTGTGTAGACCATCAGCGTCATCCCAACCAGCGTTGGAATCATGAAGAGCAGTCGGCGACTGATGTACGGCAGCATGCGCTGGAGGGCTCAGGTACCCGGCTGCGTGGTCGAAGACGGACCGGAGAAGAAGTATTCCTCGGGGCTGAGCCCGGTCTTGTACATGCGGACATTGCCGAAGTCCCGCTTGATGAGCCGGAGCCATGGTGCGACTCGAATGAAGGTGTAGGGCTGGCCTTCGGCGATGACTCGCTCAAGCTCGTGCCAGACGAGCATGCGCATGGCCGGATCCATGGTGCGACGCCCCTTCTCGATGAGCGCGTCCGCTTCGGGACTCGACCACTGCGAAAAATTGTCGCGCCCCTTGGCCATGCTCTCGGAGTGATAGGTCTGGCGCGGGTCGCTCTCGGGAGAGTTTGCGCTCCAGGCCAGCGTGATCGCATCGAAGTCGCGTGACTTCAGGAGGTCTTGGTAGCGCGCCCAATCGATGGGCCGCGTCGTCACCTCGATGCCCGCCTTGTTGTAGGAGTCGACCACGAACCGCGCGATTCGCTCGGCAATCTCGCCGCCGGTGGCGTAGGTGTATTCGAACTTGAACTTCTCGCCCTTCTCATTCTCAAGGATGCCGTCTTGGTTGCGATCCTCCCATCCGGCCTCCTTGAGGAGAGCCATGGCGGCCTGCGGATTGAATTCCAGAGGCGACAGCGATGGGTTTGATGCAGGGCTCTCCGGGTTGAACGGACCCTTGGCCACCACGCCAATGCCGTCCCAGATGTCGCGGATCATCTTCTCGCGGTCCAACAGCAGCGTCATCGCTCGGCGAACGCGACCGTCTTGAAATGGTGTGAGTCGGCCGGTCTCGCCGCGCGGCCCGCACTGCCACGCGATGAATGAGTACCCGCTGCGCATGTTGATCCACTTGAGTGCGTAGTTGGTTTTCTCGAAATCATGGCGGTCGCGAAGGAGCGCGTTGTACTGCGGCGATGTCGGCAAGACCATTGAGGCCTCATTGTTGTCGTACGCCACAAGGCGCGCGAGGTCATCCTTGATGACGCGGAAGCGCTGGCCATCGAGGGGCGCGCGACCGATCCACCAGTTCGGATTGCGCACCAGGACCACATCGTTCCCAGGCGTCCATTGTGTCGATAGTTCCGAGACCGACTTGGGCGTCTGCGCCATCATGAACGGCCCCGAGCCCATGAGGAGTCCCGTCGACTGATTGACCTGCGCGGCTTCGAACTGCGCGTAGTACTTCTTTGAGAGGATGGGCTCACCCAACGCGATCAGGATGTTCGAGAAGAGCGCGTCCTTGAACCGAAACTCGACGGACCGCTCGTCGATGACTTCGACACCGTCGAGGATGTCCGCCAGCGTCGAGCGTGTTCGGTCCGCATCGATGGCCGGGTTCATGATGAAGTCCTGATAGGTCCACCGGACATCTTCGGCGGTGACCGGCGAGCCATCGCTGAACTTCGCCCGAGGGTTGAGATGCGCCCGGATCCACTTTCCGTCGGGATCCACCTGCCAGGCATCGGCGAGAACCCCAACGAGCATCATCGTCTTGGGGTCGAAGGAACCGAGCGACTCGCACACCCGGTCCACCACGCGATTTCCGTAAACATCCGCATACAGATACGGCGTGAGCTTCTGCGGCTGTCCCTCGAAGACTTCGACCCACTCGCCGCCGACTCGATAGCCAGGCACCTTCGAAGGATCGTTGGCAAAGCTTGGCTCCGGCTGCCACTGAACGGGAACGCCTGTGCGCGCCCAGCCCTCGGCGCGCGAGGGAGTCGCGGCTGCCACCGGACCGCCGACCGTCGCGCGCGGCGCGGAGACAACGCCGCTCGAGAGCCGGGCATCGACGCCAGCGAGTCGCTCGTCGAGTGCTCCAACCTGGTCGGCGATCGCCTGAAGCACTGGCCACTGACGGTCGCGCTGGACCATGGACAACCATTGCGTCGCGAGGATCGCCAGAAGGAGAAGGAGCACGAGAAAGTCCTTGATTCCGAATCGATTCTGCATGGGGAAGCGAGGCTATCAGGTCGCGGCGGAGCGACCTCGGCTCGCCGGATCGACCCGAGCGCGCACGCCATCGGCGACGAAGTTGAGTGCCAAGAGCGTCATCCCGACCGCCATGCATGGCCACAGGAGCAACCACCAGCGACTGCGAATCGTGTTGACCTCGGAGAGACCGTCTGCGGCAAGATTTCCCCACGACGGCAGGGGCTCTCGCACACCGATCCCGAGGAAACTCAGGAAGCTCTCGGAGAGGATTGCTGCGGGAATCGCGAGCGCGCCATACACAACCACGGGAGCAACGATGTTGGGCAAGTAATGCAGGCGAAACTGCCGCGTCCATCCGACACCGATCGCGCGGCACGCCTCCATGAAGGGCTGCGCACGGAGACTGAGCACCTGCCCGCGAATCACACGCGCCACGGTGAGCCAACTCGTCGCCGCGATCGCGAGGAGAAGGACCACGAGGTCAAGAGCCTGCCCAGTCCATCCACCCCGGCGCACCCCCATGCGTTCGAGGGCTCCTTCAGCGGCGACCGCAAGCATCACAATGAGCAAGATGGACGGCAGCCCGTAGAGCACATCGACCCCACGCATCAGGACGGCGTCGACCCGTCCGCCCGATGCCGCCGCCAGTGCGCCATAGAGCGATCCGACCCCGACGGCCACAATCGCGGCCACCACTCCAACCATGAGACTGATCGCGCCACCCACGAGGAGCCGCGCCAGAACATCGCGACCGAGGCGGTCCGTCCCGAGGATTCGAGTGGGGACATACTGACCCGCTGCGGCCTCGGCGTTCCACGCCACATCGGACTCGGGCGTCGACTCCCACCACGATGGTGGCGCGAGCGCGAGATCGAGATTGCCTGCTTCGTACCGGCGCACCGGCGCGCCCCCAGAACTCTCGACGCGACCGGCGCTCCACGGCAGCGAACCCACGCACGCGACGAAGACAACGACCAAGAGCAGCGCGCCGATCCCCGCCGGCGTCAACCCTCGTCGGTGCCCCCTAGGGGTTGGGAGAATCGGCAGCGGGCGCTTCGCGGGGTGTCGTGCCATCGGGAGATGCGGGCGCGACCCCTCGCCCGGACGCTGCCGCGTCGGGTTGGGTTTGCGCCGCAGGCGGAAGCGTATCGACCGGCGCGCGGCCAAGATTGACCGATGAGGGACTGCCAGCCTTGCACGCCGCCACCACCGCGTCAACCGACGACTCACGCGCGCGCGAGTCTCGCTCGAGTTCCAGTCGCATGCTGCGCATGACGGCATCGAGTTCGGCAAGTTCCATCGCGCGTGACCGGAGGTTGAGGTCCACTAGCGTTCCCGAGAGACCGCGGATGCGAGCCTCCAGCGATGCGGCCTCCTCAGCGCGCGCGGTCAAACTGGCGCTCGCCCACATCGGCCCGAGCGCGTCGATCTCGCCCTGCACTCGAATCTCCTCGACGCGCAACGCATAGAGCGCCGGCTTGCGCGCCTTGAGCACCGCAAGGGAGGAGAGCCTTCGAAACCCCTTCGACATCGCGGCCTTGAATGCCTCGGGATCGCGGGCTCTCGCTTCGGCGAGCGAGGTCCCCCACTCGGGCGACACTTCTCGGGCGACCTCAATGAGCGCCTCCGGCGAAACCCCGCGCACGCCGCCGCGCGCTGGAGCCTCCGCCGTTGCGGTGCAAGACACCGTCGATCCCTGAGCCGTGTACGCCGTGGCACAGGTTCGGCTAAGGATTGCCGCCCACCCAACGGTCCCATCGTTCATCGATGCGTCAACGGCAAATGAAGCTGCCGCGAGCGCGAGCGCTGGGAGGATCATCGATCACCTCCTCCGGCAACGACGAGCCGGACTTCCGAGTCAAGGTCGCTGAAGCTTGCGTCGCGGCTTCGAAGAATGGGCATGGCCTGCGCGGCCAACAACTCCGAGGCCGACGGGCTCTCTTGCTCGACGACTTCGCTTCCGGCGAGGAGTGCCACAAGAACCGGCTCCGACTCGCCACCGACCCGGTCGGCGAGCGTCATGTCGACTCCGAGCCGTGCGGTTTGCGTTGAGACACCGACGAAGAGTGCAAGCACGATCGACGCGGCTGCCGCGAGGCCGGCACCCCAAGACCACGCGCGTGCGCCCGATTCGGATCGCGCGACGAGCCCGTGTCGCCCGATCAACGGAGCCGACGCCTGAAAGACGCGCTGTGTAAGTCCGTCACAACATCGCACCGCTCGCGCGCGCGCCTCGAGCATGTCACTGAGGCGATCGCCTTCGCTCGGTCGCTCGCCCAATGGATCACCGCTCCACCAACCGCCGTCGTTCATGTCCATGTCGAAACGCCTCCGTCGTTGTGGGATTGCATCTAGAAGTCCTGATTTGGGGATCGTTCGATCGCCTTGCGCAACTTCGCAAGGGCCCGATGATGACGCGCGAGAAGCGTCCCGACTGGCTCCCCCGTCATGGCCGAGATGGCTGCGAAACTCAGTTCCGCGATGAACCTCAAGTCGATGATCTGCCGATCCGCGGCATTGAGGTCGAGGAGTGCGCTCTCAAGCACGCGCCTGTCCCCCGCCGGTATTGCCCGATAACCCGCTTTCCCGCCTTCTGCATTGAATGCCTCGGCATCCCCAAACGCGGCAAGCTTCTCGTGGTCGGTCGGGGTCGCATGCCTACCCCGGCGTCGCATCTCATCGCGAAGTCGGTTGAGTGCCACGCGGAAGAGCCAGGACTCGAAGCGCCCCTGCTCGACATAGTCAGGGAGTTTCTCCGCGAGGGTGACGAAGACCGACTGGGTTAGCTCTTCGGCAAGTTCTTCGTCGCGACAGCGTGCCCGCAGCAAGCCGAAGACACGGGGCGAGTATGACTCGACAAGGGAGCGCCAAGCGTCCTCGTTTCCTGCCGCGGCCGCGCGAAGCAGCGCGACGACGCGCTCCTTCGGTGCCTCGTCCATCGCTGGAGTCTACGAACGACGGGCTGACACGGCTCGGATCACTCTGGGATGCCGTACTCGCGCGGCTCGTACGCGCCGAACGAGACACCAACCGGTGGCAGCGAAGCCGAGTAGGAACGGAAACATGTCGAACCTTGATCCCACACGAGCTTGACAACACCCGTGGGACCGTTGCGCTGCTTCGCGAAGATCAACTCGGCGATCCCAGCCTTGTCGGGATTCGCGACCTTCCACTCCTCGTCGCCGTGGTGGTAGTACTCCTCGCGGTGCAGCATCAGAATGACATCCGCGTCCTGCTCGATCGAGCCTGACTCGCGAAGGTCGCTCATGCGCGGGCGGTGGCCCTCGCGCTGCTCCGCGGCGCGGTTGAGCTGAGAGAGGCACACGACAGGAATCGCCAGTTCGCGAGCCATGGCCTTGATCCCACGGCTGATCTCGCTCACCTCGATCTGCCGACTCTCAGCGCGCGATCCCGAACTCATGAGCTGCAGGTAATCGATGAAGATGCAGCCAACCCCGAACTTCTCGCGCATCCGCCGTCCCTTGGAACGAAGTTGGAGAAGCGTGAGCCCAGGCGTGTCATCGATGTAGATCTTCGACTTGTCGAGCGCGTTGCACGCAGCCACCAAACGCGCCGAATCTTCCCGCAGAAGCGTCCCTCTCCGGAGGCGCTGTCCGTCGACGCCAGCCTTCGCGCACAAGAGGCGCTGCACCAGTTGCTGCCGCCCCATCTCGAGACTGAACATCGCTACCGGCTGTCCGGTCAAGGCCACCCCTTCCATCAGGTTGAGCGCGAGCGCCGTCTTGCCCATGGAAGGGCGCGCGGCAAGGACGAGCATGTCGCCGCGCTGGAGCCCGCTGGCCATCTCGTCAAGGTCGCTGAAGCCCGTCGCGAGACCAGTGAGCCCGGTGCCATCGCGCGACTCGATCGCCTTCATCGCCTCGCGCAGGAGATCAGGCAGGGCCGAAACGGCGACCGAATCCCTGCGCTGCGCAATGGCGAAGATCCGCTGTTCCGCAGCCTCCAGGATGTTCTGCGCCTCGTCGGTCACCTGATACGCGTCATGCATCGTCGACGACGACGCGTCGATCAGTTGGCGCAGCGTCGCCTTGTCGCGCACGGTGCGCGCGTACTCGAGCGCGAACTGCGCGCTGGGCACGGACTCCGAGAGCTGCACGAGATACTCGAGACCGCCGACCGACTCGAGCACCTTTCGATCCGTCAGGTGTTGGTGGAGCCTGACGGCATCGGCCGACGCCGTGCGGTCATAGATCTCCACGAGTGCGGCGTAGATGGTGCGGTGGCGTTCCTGGAAAAAGTCATCGGCGGTGGCGATGATCCCGACCACATCTCCGATCACACCCGAGTCCACCAACATGCTCCCAAGGAGAGCCATCTCGGCTTCGGGGGCGTTGGGGGGCATCCCCTTCAGGAGCCGGATGGCCTCCTGTGGATCGACCCGCTCCCGTTGGTCGGCATCGTGCCTCGATCGCCCCGCCCGCGCCATCAACTCGCGCCTACGGCTTCGCGCGAGGACTTCGAGCGCATCACGCACTCACCCATGAGGCGTCCGGCCTTGAATCGCACGGCACGCCGCGCTGGGACCACGACCTGCTCGAGCGTCTTGGGGTTCTGCGCGGTGCGGGCCGCACGGTCTCGCACCTCGAACACGCCAAAGTCGCGAAACTCAAGCCGATTCCCCGCTTGCAGTTCAGCGATCATCTCATCGAGGAACTGTTGCACCGAGGTCTTGACATCACCGCGCTTGATGCCGGACTTTTCAGCGATGCGGTCGATGAGATCCTTCTTCGTCGTTGTTGCCATTCGTGTGCCCCACTCAGAGTTTGCTGGTGCGATCCAAAGTCAGACGCGGTTCACTGCAGCCCGCACGCGCATGGTCTCACACCTCACCACGCGCACGACGGCACTTCACGACTGAGCAAAGTATCGTCCGCATCGCCGCTTGAGTCAAGGGGCAGACGCTCGTTCACCAAGTTTGCACTCCGCGCGCACACGCTCCACGACGGAGCTCGTCGAGACGCCGGGCCGGTGCGCGAGAATTTTCATTTCTATTCCGAGCGACTTGACAAGCGCTGATTCCGCGACCTCTTCGGGTGCATAGTCCCCTCCTTTGACGAAGATATCCGGGCGCACCGCGCGAAGCAGTTCTGATGCGGTTCGCTCGCCAAACACCGTCAAGAAGTCAATGGAGGTCAGTTCGCCAAGGATCTCGAGGCGCTCAGTTTCGTTGTAGATCGGTCGCGTTGATCCCTTGAGTGCGCGGACTGACTCGTCCGAGTTCAATCCCACCACGAGGAGATCGCCCTGCGCCTTGGCCTCACGCAAGTAGGCGATGTGGCCAGCGTGGATCACATCGAAGCATCCGTTCGTGAGCACGATCCGCTTCCCGGCTCGGCGATGGGGGATCAGTTCCTCGACAAGGTCCTCGCGCGTACGCCGCTTGCCGGCCGCCCCCTGAGTCTGACGAAGGAACTGAGCACGAATCTCTGGGAGGCTGAAGGGTCGCACCCCGAAGACTTCGACTTCAAGCCCGGCCGCGACATTGGCAAGGCTCACAGCGTCCGGCCACGACAGCCCATTGGCGATGCCCCCTGCGAGTGCGGCGAGCACCATGTCCCCAGCACCTGTGACATCGTAAACCTGCCTCGCAACGGTCGGTAGGTGCTCCGCGGATCCCCCTCGTTCGAGGACGAGTGCGCCATCCTTGTCAAGGGTCACCACGATGGCGTCGAGATCCAGCGATCGCAGAAGGCCCTCGGCCATCTGCCTCGAGCCCGCGACCGCATCCGACGGATCGACCGTGATCCCAGTGGCGCGCTCGGCCTCGGACCGGTTGGGTGTGATCGCGGTGGCGTGCGCGTACCGCGAGTAGTCAGCAATCGGCGCCGGATCGACCAAGACAGGGATCCGCCGCGCGCGGCAGGCCGCGATCACGGCTGCGCAGAGTGCCGGCGTACAGACTCCCTTGCGGTAATCCTCGAGGCACACGACATCACACGCATCAAGACGACGCTCAATCTGCCGGAGCAGCGCCGTGTGAATCGCGTCAGCCAGCGGCTCGCGCGACTCGATGTCGATCCTGAACATTTTCTGCGGATGGCGATGCTGAGCGCGCCCAACGATGTTTCGCTTTGTCGTCGTCGGCCGCGAGGTGTCGACGACCAATCCATCGACGCCACAGCCGGCGTGCTCAAGCGCCGACGAAAGCAGACGACCCTCAGCGTCGTCACCGATGACACCGACACATTCGACCGTGGCGCCAAGCCCGGCGGCGAACACGCCGACATTCCCAGCCCCTCCAGCCGTGTCCGTCGTCGCCGATGGATCGCGCACCGCCAAGACGGGAACTGGTGCGTCCGGACTCAGGCGCTCCGCGTCCCCCTCGAGCGACTGATCGAGCATGAAGTCCCCAACCACCAGGAGTCGATACGGGCGCCAGCGGCGCAGGGCTTCCAAGATCCGCGCTTCGTGAGCTGCCATGGGCGCGAGGTTACCGCTGCCCGATCGCGATCCGTAGTGCTTCCCGAAGTTCGTCGGCACCCGTGTGCATCCGGAGTGCGAGCCGGGGCACGAGGATCGGGAGTCCGAGATTGGCGACCAACGGCGCGAGCTTCGACCAGTCCTTGCCCGTCACCAGAATCGCCTCGGCGCCGTCGCGCCGCCCGGCACGCGAAAGTGCCTGCACCATCGCTGGGTCGTACCGCGCGTGATCGCCCAACGATGGGGCGCTGACCACCTGCGCCCCGTGCGACATTGTCGCCTGCACGATCTCATCTCCGTGGGCAACCCCAGCCCACACGCCGACCCTGCGCCCGTGAAGCCAGTTGCACGCGACGACGGCGACCCCGTTGGCCTCCCCGGGTTCGAACCGCTCGAGATGCTCCCATTCCGAGTCGCACCACGCCAAAGGCACTCGGCCGTGTACGCCTTCAATCGCGCGCGCGATCGACGCGTTGACCGCTGCGACTCGCGTGACGACGACGGCATGGGCCCGTCGCAAGTTTGCCGCGGGCTCGCGGAGCCATCCACGCGGAAGCAGCCCGCTCCGCAGTGCGGGCGCAGCGCCGTTGACGAGCACGAGGTCGAACTCACGCGCGAGTTGTCGGTGTTGGAACCCGTCATCGAGGATGACAAGATCGCACAACGGATGCGCCGCTCTCACGAGTGCAACTTGTTCGTAGCGATCAGGACCCACGGCGAGCGGGACCCCTGGGAGTTCGCGCCGATGCTCTTCAGCTTCGTCGGAAATCCCCGCGCGACTCCGGTAGCCGCGCATCGCGATCAGCGGGTGCCGCCCCGTTTCGATCGCCCAGCGAGCGACCCAGCGCGTCATGGGGCTCTTGCCCGTACCGCCCGCCACGATGTTGCCCACGGAGATCACTGGGACGCCCACGCTCCGGACGCCAACACGGCGATCGAATCGGCCGTTCCTCCACGCCACGGCGATGCCATAGCCCCACTCGGGCACTCGTGAGAGCGGCGCAATCCACGCAGGCCACGGACCGGCGCGGCCATCACCCACGGGCCACCGTGCCTTCGATCTCGGTAAGGCGCCGTGAAAGCGCGCGCATCGGCAGCCCGGCAATGACATCGCGATCCCCCTCGATGTCGAACAACCACCCAGCACCAGCGATCTCCTCGATATTGAAGCCACCCGCGCGACCTTGCCACGCGCCGCTCGCCAGATGAGCCGCAAGCCGCGCGCGATTTGATTCGCAGAGTGCCAGTGCGGCCGACTCACTGAAGAGCACTCGACGCTGCTGCGTGAGATCGACCACACAGACTCCCGTGAACACTTCGATCGGCCGCCCAATGATTGTGGAAAGCATGTCGTGAGCCTCGGCTTCGGTCGTCGGCTTGCCCATCACGCGCGAGCCAGAAACGCACACAGTGTCTGCGGACACGATGGCCAATGGTGCGTGGGAAGCCTCGCCGACCGAGCGACGCACCCAAACCTGCGCTGCCTTGAACCATGCCAAGGAAGCGCAGTCGGCCCGCGCGCGTTGGGCCCGGACTGGCATGCCGGCATCGTCGATCAATGGTGGCCGTACGACGACCTCATAGCCGTGGCGCTCGAGCAACTGTCGGCGTCGGACACTTGAACTGGCGAGGATGACACAGGACCGACGACTCATCGCTTCGACTCCGCGAGCCGCGCACGAACCCGGTCGACGACGGCGGCGACCGCGAGCCGCTGCATCATCGCCTGGCCCACGAGCGCATCGCGGTGCATTCGCGGACCAAGGCGTTCACCCTCGCCTCCATGCAGGCACCAACGGGACTCTCCATAGGGACCATCGACATGTGGGCGCGACGCTCCGAAGAGTGCGACAAGGGGCACCGCGAAACCAACCGCGATGTGCGCCGCAGCGGAGTCCAGTGACAGCACCATCGCCGACCCGGCGATCGCGGCCATCGTCGCCGCGACATCGGTCCGCCCCGCGAGCGCGTGATGACGGATCGTCGCTGAGTCGACCGATGGCACACACTCACCGACTTGCGACTCTTCTCCGGCGGCGCCGATGTGACATACATCAGTGATGCCGTGGCGCGCGAAGTCCGCTCCGAGGACAGCAAGCGCATCTTGCCAGCGCGTCGCGGGCCAGCGCTTCCCTTCCCATCGGTTCGCCGCCGCGACAACGGCGTATCGGTGGCCAACTCCAATGTCCGTTCGAAGTCGCGCCCACGCATCCACCCCTTCTCGCGGCGCACTCAGCCGCATGTCGATCCCGGGGCTCCCCCCCGCTGCCTCAGCGAGGTGAAGCATCGAATCCACCACATGTTCATCGGGCGCCGTGGCCACGCGATGGGTGGCCGCAACCCATGCGAACTCAAGCGCCCGCGACGAGGCGACGCGGACGCGCGCACGGGTCGCCAACGACATGAGGCCGCTTCGCGCGAGCCCCTGCGCATCGATCACGGTGTCGTACTTCCTCGCGTGGAGTCGCGCGAACCACCTCGCGCACTCGGCCATCACCACCGGATTCCACGCCACGGCTCGGAAGCGACGCTTCGGAAAGGCGATGACCTCGTTGAGCCCGGGCGTCGAGCGAACCGCATCGACCCAGCGGTCCTCAACGACCCAGTCGATGACGGCCTGTGGATCGGCTGCTCGGAGCGAGTGAAGCACCGGCACCGTCCGGCACACATCGCCCAAGGCGCTCGGACGCACGATCAAGATGCGCCTCGTGTCCGTCCTCATCGCCAGAGCGCGTGAGTATAGTTGCGGGACGGACTTGCTCCCATTTGGAACCACTCGCACGGTGAGTACACAGCCACCATCAAGTTCGCCGCCGCCTTCCCCGGGTGGTCCCGGGGCCGCGGGACCTTCCCCATCGGGGACCGGAGAAAGCGCTGGATCGCGATCCGGAAGTGCGAGCGATTCGCTTGTCGCTCGCCTCATCGTCGAGCGCGGCCTCGCGCCGCAGACCGAGGTCGACGCGGCGATCGCCGCGCTTCGCGCCAATGCCGGACAGGGGCGAGCCTTCTCAGACATCTTGGTGGATGCGCAGATCGTCACGCGGCGACAGTTGGCGCGACTGCGCAACGAAGCTGAGAGCGACAAGACCGTCTTGCGCATCCCCGGATTCCAGATGATCCGGAAACTCGGGGCGGGCGCGATGGCGAGTGTCTATCTCGCCAAGCAGGTGAGCCTTGATCGCCTCGTTGCCGTCAAGGTGCTGCCCAAACAGTTTTCCGCCGATCAGAACTTCATCGAACGGTTCTATCGGGAGGGACAAGCGGCCGCGAAGCTCTCAGATCCAAACATCGTCGGCGCGCTCGAACTCGGCCGCGTCGGCGAGCAGCACTACTTCGTCATGGAGTATGTCGATGGCGACACGGTGTACGACCGCATCGTTGCGGCAAAGAGGATGAAGGACCGTGACGCGTTGCAGATCGTGCGCCAGATCGCCAGCGCCCTCAAGCACGCGCATGCCGCTGGATTCATTCATCGCGACATCAAACCGAAGAACATCATGATCACCCGCAGCGGCGTCGTGAAGCTTGCGGATCTCGGACTTGCACGGGCGATGAGTGACAAGAAGACCGCCGAGGCTGAGCGCCACAAGGCTTTCGGCACGCCGTACTACATCAGTCCCGAGCAAGTTCGCGGTGCCGTCGACCTCGGCCCGCCCGCTGACATCTATGGACTCGGCGCAACTTTCTATCACATGCTGACCGGCCGGGTTCCCTTTGAGGGGCGCGATCCCACCGAAGTCATGCGCCACCATCTGGAGTCGCCACTCACGCCGCCGGACCAGATTGTGAGCGGCATCTCGCAGAGCACCGCCGAGATCGTCGAGATGATGATGGCGAAGAAAGCGAAGGACCGCTACCAGTCCGCGCAAGAACTCATGGATGACCTCGACTTGGCGCTTGCCGCTCAACCGTTGCGCTACGCGTCGCGCGAAGCCGACATCTCGGCCCTCGCCTCGCAAGTCGAAGGGACGGCCGAGACCGAGGTGGCCGAAGCCCCGCGTTCGTCAGGGCGCGCGTCCTCGTTGCACCTCGCACTCATCATCGGCTTGTCCGCGCTGTCGGCCGCGCTGCTCATCATCATCCTGCTCATTCGGAAGTAGCCGCCCCCAACGAGTGTCAGGGAGCGAGTTCGACGAGCATCTCGACTTCGACGCATGCATTGAGGGGCAGTGCATTCGTGCCGACGGCGGCTCGTGCATGCCGACCCGATTCTCCGAAGAGCCGCTGAAGGAGGTCGCTGGCCCCGTTGGCCACTTTGGGCTGGTCACCGAAACCTTCCACGCTCGCGACGAACACGCCGAGCCGCACGATGCGCACGACTTGATCGAGCGATCCGCCGCACGCCCCGCGCACGACCGCGAGTCCATTGAGCACACACTGCTGCGCGCACGACTGGGCAACTTCGAGCGTCACCGTGTCGCCGACCCGGCCGGTGGCGATGAGGGCGCCATCGCGGAATGGCAGCTGCCCGCTGACAAAGAGGAGATTCCCGCTCCTCACGCACGGGATGTACGACGCGACGGGCTTTGGAGCCGCCGGAATCGCAAGTCCGAGCAAGGCGAGCGTTTCCGTGACACGCTGATCATGAGAATTGGACATCTCCCGACGATACTCCCTCGGATGGTCCAGATAAATCCAGAAACCCTGATTTGACTCGCACCCGGATCGCGCTAGCCTCGTATGGTCTAGAGTTCGTTCAGCCTGCCCGAGTCATCCATACCCGAACGAAAGTTCACCCCGTCCTACTTCGGTTCAGTTTGAACCAAGTGTTTCCGGCTCGGCAGTCGACAATCTGATCATCGAATCCAGAGTGCTCACGCATTCTGTGGATGGCTTGTCGATGTCCGCAAGTTCGCCGACGGTCGCGGCTCAGCACCCATCCCGATTCGCTGCCGTCGTTGCACCGCCTCGCCGACGCGACCGTCCGCGCCGAACGAGATCGTCATAGCCGTCTGGACATCACATTTTCCCCCACACTTGAGGAATCAACCCACATGAAGAATCCCACGCTCATTCGACGCGGCTTCACGCTCGTCGAACTGCTGGTCGTCATTGCCATCATTGCCGTCCTCGTTGGACTGCTCCTGCCAGCATTGGCGAAGGCTCAGGCCAATGCCAAGACAGTCAAAGACTCGACCCAGGTCACCCAGATCCACAAGGCGTTCATGATTTACGCCAACGACAACACGGAAGGCAAGCTTCCAATCCCGGGCCTTATCAACCGGCTCGCCGTCGTCATCGGGACGCAGGCGATGCAGTTGCAGGGTCAAGGCAAGGAGGACTTCGGCAAGAACAGCACCGCGAACCTCTACTCCGCCTGCATTGCGCGTGAAATGTTCAACACCGACATCGTGATCGGCCCGACCGAGGTGAATCCGGTCGTCGTTGAGAAGAAGGACTACGACCACACCCAGTACGACCCGGCTTCCGACAAGTACTGGGACACCACCTTCTACGCCAATGTCCATGCGCAGCCAGGCGGTGCCAACAATCCGTTCTGCCACACCTCCTTTGCGCACCAAGGACTCTTTGGTCTTCGCAAGAAGATGTCGTGGCGCAACACCAGCGATAGCACCAAGCCGCTCGTGGCGAGTCGCGGGACCAAGAACGGCGCCATGACCGGTGACGACTTCAAGAAGAGCCCGACACTCCAGCTCCACGGATCGAAAAAAGAATGGGAAGGCAATGTCTGCTTCGCAGACAACCACACCCAGTTCCTTTCCAGCATGTACCCCGATGGCGTGAGTTACGAGTGCGGGACCGGCAACCTCACGAAGGACAACCTGTACAACTGCGAATTCACGAGCTGCGGGACCGGCGCTTCGGGCGCTGCCGCGGGCGATGCGTACCTCGGCATCACCATCGGCGTCCCTCAGGAGAACATGGGCACGCACACCGTGGATGCCCTCAACCCTTGAGACCGACACGCCACTTGAAACCACAAGAAGAACCCACCATGAACACTCACACGCATCGAACACAACGCGCTTTCACGCTCATCGAGCTTCTCGTCGTGATGGCCATCATCGCCCTCCTCTTGGGCATCCTTCTCCCGGCTCTTGCCAAGGCGCGCGCCACGGCACGGCAGGTGAAGGACTCGACCCAGATCCAACAGGTGCACAAGGGATGGTCCATCGCAGCCGTCGACAGTGTCAGTGGACGCTTCCCGACCCCGGGCGAGATCAATCGCTTGGCGTACGGCGGAGCGCAACTCCCCGGCCGCGGCAATGAGGACGAGTCGAGGAACTCTCACCAGAGCCTCTACTCGGCGTGCGTCGCCAAGCAGATGTTTTCGCCGCAGATCCTCATGAGCCCTTCGGAGACGAGTTCGAAGATGGCCATTTGCGCGAACTACAACTACAACGCGTACCGACCCGCCTCGGATATCTACTGGGACGAGACTAACTTCAAGATCACAGGCACCGGAGCCACCATCAGCGCCTCGGCGACCTCGTACGCAACGATGCCCCTCTCGAACACGGTGCGCCGAGCGCGCGAGTGGAGGAACTCCGTCAACTCGAAGATGGTGGTTCTTGGGAACCGCGGCGTCAAGGATGGTTCGACCGCCGCCGCCGACTACGCCACCTCCAAGACCCTGGAAATCCATGGGGCCAAGGACGAGTGGGAAGGCAACCTCTGCTTCAATGACAACCATGTCACCTTCGGCCGAACCTTCGTGCCCGAAGGAACTGACTTGGTCACGGTCGGCACAACCAACATCGTCGACAATGTCTTCAAGAACGATGACACCACGAAGCACGGTGACATGCTCATCCAACTCGTCACTTCCGTCACGGGTACACAGGGGCTCCCGGCGAGTCACACGGCTGGCTGGGACTAATTCCAGCCGCCAGACACAGTGCCATTGAAAGGCCCGGCCACTCGGCTGGGCCTTTTTCATTCAACACCTCGCGCTCCGTACCATTGCTCCTCTGATGCGTAGTGCCGTCATCTTGGGTTGCGCGGTCGCATTGTGGGCCGGAGCGACGCGCGAACCGATCTCACGCGCCCAAGTCGCTGTTCCTGCCCAACGGCAAGCGACCTTGGTGGCGGTCCTCCCGGTGCACGGCGAGATTGATGAAGTCACGGCCCGTTCCCTGGAGCGGCGAGTCGAGCAGGCTGTGCAGGATGGGGCCACCGCGATCGTGATCGAACTCAACACGCCCGGGGGCGATGCCTACGGCACGCTCCAGATTTGCCATCTCATCAAGACGCAGTTCCCAGCCAACACGGTCGCGTGGGTTCACCCCAACGCCTACTCGGCCGGCGCGATCATCGCTCTTGCCTGCCGCGAAATCATCATGAGCGAAGGTGCTGCCATGGGGGACGCCGCACCCATCCAGGGCGTCCCGGGAGTGGGCCTCACGCCATTGCCGGCCACCGAGCGCGCCAAGATCGAGGCGCCCATCATCTCGGAGGTCGCCGACAGTGCACGCCGACGCGGGTACGACGAAGGACTTGTCCGGTCGTTTGTGCGGCTCGGTTCCGAACTATGGCTCCTGAGAAAGAAGGACTCGACCCAGCGGGCGATCGTCGACCGCGACGAGTACCACGCCATCTTCGGCGAGGATCCGCCGACTCAAGCGACGAATCGCGTTCCCGCATGGGCCGACTTGGCCGACGGCGCGATCGAACCGATCGCGCCGCTCTTCACGGGTACGCGTTCGCGAGATGTCCTCGAGTCACCCGAGGGAATGCCCACGCCACGCGTGCGCCTTGCCGCGCAAGAACGCGACGCGTGGCAACTCGTCGGCCAAGTGGCCTTCGCTGATCAGTTGCTCGTTGTGCGCACCGATGAAGCCGAAGCCCTCTCGTTGTGCCGCGGAACCGTCAACGATGATCGCGAACTGAAGGCATGGATGGGCGCGTCGAGCGTCGTGCGTTACAGCGAGACATGGTCGGAGCATGCCGTTCGTTTTCTCACGAGTTGGCCCGTGCGGATCGTCCTCGTGATCGTGCTGATCGTGGGATTCGCACTCGAGGCGATGATTCCCGGCGGCTTCCTCTTCGGAGCGGCGGCGACGGTGGCACTGCTGCTCCTGATCGGCGCGCCGGCACTGGTCGGCATGGCGCAGTGGTGGGAACTTGTCGCGGTCCTTGTCGGGCTCGCGCTCGTCGCGCTCGACATCGTGGTGATCCCTGTGGGCGGATGGATCGCCGTACTCGGCGGTGCCATGGTCCTCGCCGGGCTCGTGTCGAGTTTCGTGACTCGTGACATCTCATCGGTCGAGGGCCAGCGGCAGTTGCTTGTGGGAATCGGCACGACCCTGGCCGGCTTGTTTGGATCGGCGGCGGCGATCTGGGCGCTCTGGCGGTACATCCCGGAGTCGAAGTTCGCTCGTCGCGCAACGCTGCAGGAGGCGGCCACAACGAGGGCCGGTCCCGCGCTTCTCGCTGCCGAGGGCGTACCGGACTCACCTGGGGTGGGAACCGTGCTCTCCGCGGCCACGGACCTGCGCCCGAGCGGCAAGGTGCTCTGGCAGCGGCGCCCCATCGACGCGCGCACCACCGGCGATTATGTGAACGCGGGGGCTCGCGTGCGGCTGGTTCGATGCCTCGCTGGGGAATGGGAAGTCGAAGCTGTCCCGGACGCTGATCACACAACACCATGGACTCCCCAGGAGCACACTGGATGAACTTTGCCTCGCTGATCGTGGCTCAACAAGCCGTCCCCGTGCGCGACGATATCTATCTCTTCGTCTCGTTGGGACTCCTCGGTCTCGCTCTCGTCTTTCTCGTCCTAGAGTTGTTCATTCCAACCGCGGGCGTCCTCGCCATACTTACCGGAGTCGCTGCCGTCGCGTCAATCGCGTCGATGTTCGTCTACGACTCGACATGGGGAGGCATCTATCTCGTCATCGTGTGCGCAGGCAGTCCGATCGCCGTTGTTCTCGCCTTCAAGGTGTGGTCGAAGACGCCCATCGCGAATCGCATGGTGCTGCGAGGCGGCGCTGACGGATCGCCCCCAGCGCCCCAGGGCGACGAGCCGCCCACGGATCTTTCGCGCGCCACGCGTGGCATGGCCGCGCGCGCAACGGCCACTCACCTCTGCGCGTTCGTCGGTCGATCGGGAATCGCCGCAACGACACTCCGCCCCGTCGGGTTTGTCCGGATCGACGGCGCACGGCTCGACGCCGTGGCCGAGAATGGGTTCATTGAGGCTGGCCGCAGTGTGAGCGTCATTGAAGCCCTCGAGGGACAGCTCAAGGTGCGCGAGGAGTCTTCCGCCGACAGCGCGTCGGGCTCCGCGCACTAGGATGCGCGCATGAGCACTCCGGCACCCCTTCTTGCCCTCGAGCCAATCACCTGGGTGGCACTGGCCGTGGCGGCCGTCATCGGCCTCGTCTTCCTCTTGGTCATCGGCCAGTACATCCAGCTCTGGCTGCAGGCCTGGCTCAGCGGCGCGGCCGTATCGCTCCTTGACCTCATCATGATGCGACTGAGGAAGGTGAACCCATCGATCATTGTGCTCAACCGGATCAGCGCCAAGAAGACCGGGATCGACATCCCCACCACCCATATGGAAGCGCACTTTCTCGCGGGCGGACGAGTCACCAATGTGGTGCGCGCCATGATCGCGGCGGAGAAGGCAGGGATCGACCTTCCGTGGGACCGTGCGGTCGCCATCGATCTCGCCGGCCGCGACATCGTGGATGCCGTGAGTACTTCGGTCATGCCCAAGGTGATCGACTGTCCGAATCCCGCATCGGGGAAACTGACCATCGACGCGGTCGCCAAGGACGGCATCCAGTTGCGTGCCAAGGCGCGCGTCACGGTGCGCACCAACATCACGAGATTGGTCGGAGGCGCGACGGAAGAGACGATCATCGCCCGCGTGGGTGAAGGCATCATCTCAACCATCGGCTCCGCGATCGACCACAAGCAGGTCCTTCAGAATCCCGACAGCATTTCGAAGACCGTGCTCGCGAAGGGACTCGACTCGGGAACGGCTTTCGAGATCCTCTCCATTGACATCGCCGATGTCGATGTGGGCGAGAACATCGGCGCGCAACTGCAAGCCGCGCAGGCCGAGGCTGACACAAAGCGCTTCCAGGCGCAGGCGGAGCAGCGGCGCGCGCTCGCCGTGGCCCAGGAAGCCGAGCATCAGGCTGAGGCGCAGAAGAACCGGGCAACCGTCATCCTTGCGGAAGCGGAGATCCCCCGTGCGATGGCCGAGTCATTCCGCAGCGGAAACCTCGGCGTGATGGACTTCTACCGAATGAAGAACCTGATGGCCGACACCGACATGCGGGCGTCGATCGGACAGACGCCGAGTTAGGCGCGCCAGCGGCAACCGGCGGCGACGGCCCGACGGAGCCCGCTTCCCTCAACGAGGTACATGAGTCGCGCCCGTTCGCTCCATGAGCCGAGCCACGGAGCCCGGCCTGATGTGCGATCGATGCGCGACAGTGCCCATCGCAAGTCGTCGAGTGTCGGTGCGCTTGATCCGGTGGCCACAGTTCGGTACCGGGCGAGCCAAAGCGCGCAGGCCACATTGAGCACAAGCGCACAAAGCCCGGCCGTCGCATCCCATCCGTAGTAACCCGATCCTGACGCTCGCCCGCCCTCAACCGTTGCGCGAATCCATCTCGTGAGGAGTTCGTCGATGGCCACCGCATCGGCGCTCGCAAGGATCCCCGCAGACCCCGACACTTGACCAAAGCGAACGCGGGGCTGTCCCGAGTGACCGATCGCAGGCACGAGAGCCGAAGCCCCTCCGCGCTTCCACGCGCCGTGGCGAAGGAACTGCGACAGCGTAGCTCGCCATCGAGTCGGGGCGCCCTGCGCGAGCGGCTTCGGATCCTCAACGCGCGCGAAGATGGCGCTTCGCAGCATTCGTTCCTGTCGCGGGGTCAAGGGGCCATTGGGAAAGTGGGCGAGCTCGTCGGGAAGGGCGCTCACAAGAGTGGTGACGAGTTCAATGAAGCGCTCGCCGCGTACGCGCTCGAGCCGCGCCCGAAGGAGAGACTCCGCGAGCCACGCCAGCCCGTCGAGCCGAACATCGATGGGGTGCGCCATGGCGATCCACCCCACGACACTCCGTTCGAGCGCCTCGAGTTCACCTTCCCCACTCGCGAGACCGCGCGCCAGTGGCGCGCGAGGTGCGCTCTGTACGGCCTCGGGCGCCTCTCTCGCGATCCGCGCAGCCTCTGCGACCTGCGACGCACAGGGAGCGCCCTTGTTCTCCAGCACGCTCTGGCACGCGAAGCTCATGCCCATTCGCACTCGCGCTGGCTCTGGAGCAAGCATGTACGGAAACATGCGGCAGGCCAATGGCTTCTCATCGAAGCCGTGCGCGGCGTGGACCTCGCACTTGCCGTCCTCCCGGAGGAAGACGCACGCGCCATCGGCGCGCTGCCGAAGGTAGGGAACGCCTCTGAACTCAACCACCGGATTCGCACCGAGGCGTTGAGTCCACCCCTGCTTCGCGAGTCGCTCGACATCGGCCACTCGCAGTTGCACCGTGAAGTCACGGCAGCAGTTGCCACAGCCGTGGCAGGAGTAGCGCTGTCCGGGCGTGGCGAGCGGGAAGATGGGGAGTGCGAGCGCCATGGGCGCCTATCGCGCAGGGGTGAACTGCACGAGCATTCGCGCCATCGCGCGCGTTGCCATCCCGCGATGACTCCGAGCGTTCTTCTCTGAAGTTGCGAGTTCCGCGCTCGTGCGGCCATCTGGATCAACGATCAGCAGCGGGTCGTATCCGAACCCGTTGGACCCGCGCGGACTCATCCCGATCGTGCCGGGAAACTCGCCTCGAGTCTCGGCGAGCACCCGACCCTCAGCGTCGGCCACGCACATGGCGCAGACGAATCGCGCGCCGCGGCGATCGAGTGGGACGGCCGCGAGCGCAACGAGAAGCTTCTCGTTGTTGGCGGCATCTCGCTCGTCGCGTCCGGCTCCACGGCCCGCCCATCGCGCACTGTGAATGCCCGGCGCTCCACCGAGGGCGTCGACCTCAAGACCCGAGTCATCGGCAAGCACCCAAGTGCCGAGCGCGCGCGCATACGCAATGGCCTTGATCCGTGCGTTTGCCGCAAAAGTCGCGCCGTTCTCGTCGGGCTCGGCGATCCCTCCGCCACCGACATCGCGGAGCGACTTGACAACGAGTCCTTCAGAGGCGAGTACGGCACGGATCTCATCGACCTTATGGGGATTCGAGGTGGCCACGACGACCGTTCGGCAGCCCGCGAGCGACGGCGTCATGTTTGGAGTACGCCGGTCCGGAACTCGCCGATGATGGGTGCTTGCGCGGCGGCCTTGAGCGCCAGCGTCAGCTCCTCGCGCGTCCTGTGCGGCTCGATGAGACGGTCCACCCAGCCGCGGCTGGCCGCGTACCGAATGTCCTGCTGCTCCTGATACGACGCCGTGATGGCCCCAAGAAGTTTCGTGCGCATCGCCTCATCGACAGCCTCTCCCTTTCGTTCGCGCGCGGCAAGGTCGATCTGCAGGAGCGTGGCGGCCGCCTGCGCAGCACCCATCACCGCGCAGCGCGCACCGGGCCATGCGAGCGTGATGAATGGGTCGAAGGCACGGCCGCACATCGCGTAGTTCCCGGCGCCATACGACTGCCCAACGATGAGAACGATCTTGGGCACGATGGAGTTGCTCATTGCATTCACCATCTTGGCACCGGCTCGGATGATGCCCCCCTGCTCGCTGTCGCGGCCGACCATGAATCCTGTTGTGTCGTGCACGAAGAGGAGCGGGATGCGCCGGTGGTTCACATCCATGATGAAGCGTGCCGCCTTGTCGGCACTGTCGTCGTAGATCACAGCCGGCATGCACTTGGTCGCATGTGGACCAGGCTTCCCGCCTGGCAGCACCCGTTGGGTCATCGCGCGCTGGTTCGCCACGATGCCGACGCTGAATCCGCCGATTCTCGCGTAGCAGCACACGATCGAGGCGCCAGACTCCGCCCGATACTCGTCGACGCTGCCCTCATCGACGACGCACGCCAAGAGGTCGCGCATGTCGTACTGCGATCCCGGTTCCCCCTTGTAGACCTCGTAGACAGCGTCTGTCCCGCGCGATGGTTCGCGGGAGTTCGTTCGAGGCGTGGGGGCGAGCGGCGCGGCGGCACACGCCCCCATGAGCCGCCGCAACCTCGCGAGACACGCCTCGTCGTCCTTCTCGCGGAAGTCGATAGTGGTCGAGACTTGCGCGTGCATCTTGGCGCCACCCAAGTCTTCGCTCGACACCTCTTGACCGATCGCCGCCTTCACGAGCGCGGGACCCGCCAAGTAGAGCCCACTTCCCTCCGTCATGAGAAGCGTGTCGCACAGGACGGGGAGATAGCCGCCCCCGGCGACACAGTTCCCCATGATCGCGGCGTACTGTGGGATGCCGTCGGCTGAGATGACCGCGTTGTTGCGGAAGATGCGGCCGAAGTCATCCGTGTCGGGAAAGACATCTTCTTGCAGCGGAAGAAACACGCCCGCGCTGTCGACGAGGTACAGGAGGGGCATCCGTGCGCGCCGCGCGAGCTCTTGCGCTCGGATGATCTTCTTGCAGGTCATTGGGAAGAACGCGCCTGCCTTCACGGTGGCATCGTTGGCGATCACCATGCACAGGCGGCCATCCACCTCGCCGATGGTCGTGATCACGCCCGCCCCAGGTGCCCCGCCGTACTCGCGGTACATGTTCCATGCCGCGAAGAGGCCGAGTTCCTGCGACGGTGCACCATCATCCAAGAGCCGCCCGACGCGCTCGCGCGCCGTCAGGCGACCGTGCCGGTGCTGTCGCTCGGCTCCCGAGGGCCCACCACCTTGCTCGAGTCTCGCCGAAAGGGCGACGAACTCGTCGGTCGCCGCCTTGAGGCCCACGACAGCGGTCTTCATGGGAAGAGAATAGGGCCGTTGACCCTGTGGGGACTCTGCGGTACGCTGCGCGACTCAATTTCACGCGAAAAGACGGCGGCTCGGATGGCCGCACAGGACAACCAATGATCTCAACTCACGATAAGCAACTGGTGATCAAGGCGAACCAGCGCCACGCGAAGGACCAAGGGTCCACCGAAGTCCAAATCTCGATCCTGACCGAGCGCATCAACTCGCTTCAGGGCCACTTCAAGTCTCATGCGAAGGATCACGCGGGTCGCCGCGGACTCCTTCTCATGGTGAGCAAGCGAAACCGCCTGCTCCGTTACATTGCCGAGTCCAACCGGGAAGGGTACGCGGCGCTCATCAAGAAGCTCGGGCTGCGCAAGTAGCCCGCTGTACCGGCGGAGGCAGTCGGCAGGGCGCGCGTCCATTCGCGCGTCGTGCCCTCTGCCTTGGCCGGCCGAACTCCGCCGCCGTTGTTCTTCCCAGGCGGCACTCAAACCTGCCAAAGAAAGGCAATCCGAATCATGACAACCCGACCGCACACCATCGTTGAACGAGAAATCGGTGGCCGCGTGCTCCGCTTCGAGACTGGCAAGATCGCCAAGCTTGCTGGCGGCGCCGTCCTCGCCACCTACGGCGAGACCGTCGTTCTTGCCACCGCCGTCCGCGCCAACCCGCGCCCAGGCATCGACTTCTTCCCACTCACCTGCGACTATCGCGAGAAGGCGCCTGCGGCGGGCAAGTATCCGGGCGGCTTCCGCAAGAAGGAAGGCGCTCCGGGCGAGAAGGAAATCCTCACCATGCGCATGATGGATCGTCCGATCCGTCCGCTCTTCCCCGAGGGATTCGTCGACGAGGTCCAGCTTCAGGCGCTCGTCCTCTCCCACGACGGACAGAACGACTCAGATGTGCTGGCCTGTTCGGCCGCCAGCGCCGCGCTCCACCTTTCGGACGCGCCGTTCAACGGCCCAGTCGCGACCATCCGCGTCGGACGCATCTTCATTGACGACCAGCCGACCTTCGTCATCAACCCGACACAGGCGCAGATGGAGTTCAGCGACTTGGACCTCGTGCTGTCGGGCCACTGCGACGGCGTCAACATGATCGAAGTCGGGGCCGCTGAGATTTCCGAAGCCGACATGGTGGCGGCGATCTCGCATGGCTACGAGAACGGCATCAAGCCGATCCTCGACATGATGAATGAACTCCGCACCAAGAGTGGCGCGGCGGCCAAACGCGCCGGCGAGTCCACTGCGCCGAGCGCCGAAGTCAGTGCGCTCGTCAAGGAGAAGGCCTACGACGAGTTGCTCAAGGCCCGTCAGATCCACGGCAAGCAGGCTCGCAACGACGAAGTCGACCGCATCAAGAAGTGGACGATCGACTCGTTCTTCACCGTCGCACCCGGGCTCGCCTACACGGACCATGTCGCGGCGGAAAAGCGTCAGCGCGAGGCGAAGGAGGCGCTGCGCGTCCTTGAGAAGAAGATCACCCACTATCTCGTCGCGGAGAAGGGCGTTCGCGCCGATGGTCGCCCGCTGCGCCAGATCCGCTCGCTCGACATGAGCGTGGCGCTCTTGCCGCGCACGCACGGCTCCGCGTTCTTCCAGCGCGGCGAGACGCAATCCATCGTGACCTGCACCCTTGGCACCACCAAGGACGAGCAGATCGTCGACGGGCTCCTTCCCGAGTACGCGAAGAAGTTCTACCTGCACTACTACTTCCCTCCGTTCTGCACGGGCGAGGCCGGTCGCATCACCGGACCGGGCCGTCGTGAGATTGGCCACGGTGCCCTCGCCGAGCGGTCGCTTCTGGCGATTCTCCCGAGCGCCGAGGACTTCCCGTACACGGTTCGCCTGACGAGTGAGATCACCGAGAGCAACGGCTCGTCCAGCATGGCGAGTGTGTGCGGCGGTTGTCTCGCCCTCATGGACGCGGGCGTGCCGATCAAGGCCACCTGCGCGGGCATTTCTGTCGGAAGGTTCACCAACGCCCAGGGCAAGGTGACCCACGTCACGGACATCATCGGCGAGGAGGACTTCTTCGGCGAGATGGACTTCAAGGTGTCGGGAACTCGCGAAGGCATCACGGGCATCCAACTCGACCTCAAGGCACGCGGACTCGGCATTGACGAGATCCGATCGATCTTCGATCAGGCCAAGGAAGGACGACTCTTCCTCATCGACCAGATGGAAGGCGTCCTCGCCAAGCCACGCGCGGACATCTCACCGCTGGCGCCGCGCATCACCGTGATCAAGATCGACCCCGAGAAGATTGGCAAGGTCATCGGACCCGGCGGCAAGATGATTCGCTCGATCCAAGAGCGCACGGGTGCGCAGATCGACATCGAAGAAGACGGCACCGTCTTCATCGCATGCGCCAATGCCGAAAGCGCGGCCCAAGCCCGCGCCGAGATCGAGGCGCTGGGCGCGGAGATCAAGATCGGCACGATCTACGACGGCAAGGTCGTTTCCATCAAGGAGTTCGGCGCCTTCGTCGAACTCGCTCCGGGCACCGACGGCATGGTGCACATCAGTGAACTTGCGCACGGCTATGTCAAGAGCGTGACGGAAGTCGTGAAGCTTGGCGACTCCATCAAGGTGAAGGTCATCAATGTCGATGACACCGGCCGTATCAAGCTCAGCCGCAAGGCGCTCCTCGAGGTCCCGGAAGGGACGCTCGTGGGTGCCGATGGTGACGGCGGCGGCGGCGAGGGCGGCGACCACGGCCGTTCTGGCGGCCACGGCGGTGGTCACGGCGGCGGCCGCGGCCGGGATCGCGGACGCTCCGGAGGCCGCGGCCGTTAGTCACCGCGCCCCCACCAACCCTCACATAACCGCTATTGATTCAATGGCTTGCCGAAGGGGGCCCCGACACGGGGCCCCCTTTTCTGTTTCAAGTGTTGGGGTCATCCCAGATGCCTCCGCGTCGAGATTCCTCAAAATCTTCGTTTCCGGACGGTTCGTGTTGCCGATGCTCATTTTCGAGTCACAGTCCGAATAGGTTTTTTGCGTGGAGGCTCTGTATGGCTGACGACAACAAGCAAATCGACAAGGCCGAAGGCATCGTCAAGTGGTTTGACGCCCGCAAGGGCTTCGGATTTATCGTCGGTCCGCAGGGGCAAGACATCTTTGTCCACTTCAGCGTGATCGAGCAGGATCAGGGCTTCCGCACCTTCCGAGATGGCGAAAAGGTGGTCTACAGCGCGCAATCCGGTGCGAAGGGTTGGGCGGCAACGCATGCCCGTGCGTTCGCTCCCGCGCCGCTTCAAGCGTCCTAGGTCGCTCGCGTACCTTGACCGGTATTGGGCCTTTCCATCGCCAGTGATGGTCACTTCATCGTCGGTTTGCTGATCGGTGGGGCGGTCGGTGCCGGATTCGTGGCGCTTGTGCTGCGCCAACGGATCGATCGGCGTCTTCGCCGCAGCGCACTCTCCCGACATCGAGACGCCCTCGTGGGAACCTCCATCGCTCCGGGGATCTCCGAAGCCGGATCGCTCACGGGCGGGCTCGCGCACGAGATCAAGAACCCGCTCTCGAGCATCGTCTTGAACGCCCAGTTACTGCGCGAGTCGATCCTTGATGCGAAGCTCTCCGAGGACGAGTCGCGGCAGCTCGTGCGGCGGATCGACAGCCTCGCCCGCGAGACGAGTCGACTCCGAGACATTCTTGAGGACTTCCTTCGGTATGCCGGTCGCATTCGGCTCGACACCGTCGAGTGTGACTTGCGCGAGCTCGTCGAAGACCTCACCGACTTCGTCCATCCGCAATGCGAACGCGACAGCATCCTCGTGCGAACGGACCTGCCTCGCGCCGTGGTGTCGGCCCCTGTGGATGCGGGTCTCCTCAAGCAGGCGCTCCTCAATCTGATGCTCAACGCGATGCAGGCGATGGCGGGGACAGATCCGGGTTCCCGACGCGAACTCATCGTGCGGGTGGACCCCCCTGAATCCCCTCAACGGCGCATCCACATCATTGATACCGGGCCGGGGGTGCCCGATCATCTGCGCGAGGAAATCTTCCGGCCGTATGTCACCACCAAGAAGGAAGGGAGCGGACTCGGACTCGCCGTCGCCAAGCGAATCGTCGAGGAGCACGGGGGATCGATCGCGATCTTTTCCGACCTCGGTCGCGGCAGCGACTTTGTGGTGACGCTCCCCGAGCGCGCCACGAAGACCCCGAGCCTCAGTCCAGCCAATCCTTCGCCTTGAGCCGCTCGGGGACATACACCTCCGTCACATAGGAAATGTCCTTGGTGATGAGCGACTCCACTTCCATCTTGAAGCCGTTGCGAAGCATCGCCTGGATCTCCTTCTGCCACGGCTTCTTCTTGGCGAACCACGGGTACTCCGCGATCTGCTTCGCCCGCTCGGTGTCCCGATCATTGAGCGAAATCTTGACATCCCCAGAGAGACCACAGCGCTCAAAGTCAGCGGCACGGATGCCGAGGTACCTCGCGTCCGGGATCGCCATGCGCTCACTCTCGAAGGCAAGATTGATCGAACCCTGCTTGATCACCGAATAGATGTAGTGACCCCACGGGTCGCAGTCGAGGAGGCAGATGATCGGAAGCCCGAGCTCCTTGTTGAGTCGGTAGAGCAATCGGCGCACGCCCCGAGGCGGCTGCCCGCTGCCCTCCGTGAGGATGCAATTGTGCGTCTCCCAGAAGCGGTCCTCGTTGAACCGACTCCACACGGTGTCTTTCTCGACATGCAGGACGAACTTGGCCTCGCACTTTCCGAACTGAATGACCGAAGGTTCGCAGATCGACGGGATGGCGTACCCACCCGTCCCCATGTGTCGGCAGTCAATGGTGTCACCGTTGTCGACAACGGTGATGTTGCCGACCATCGTCCCGCGCTTCTTGGCGAAGAGGTGGAGGTTCTCGCGCAGCGTTGCGAGCGCGACCTCGATGTCCTCAAGGATGCCGTCGGACTCTTCCTGGTCCTCGAAGGTCTTCTCGTTCGTCCCCGCGATCGTGTGCAGGCTCTTGTAGTACATGCCGCGGAGACTGAGCGTTTTTTGCGCTTCGAGGAGGTCCTTGCATCCCTTGGACAAGAGCACGGTCTGCATGAACTTGCGCGCCTGCGCCGTGTTGAAGAGGTTCCGTCGAAGGGTCGCGTCGCCCATCTGCAAGAGCCGCCGCGCCTCGGAGTAGGTCGTATTCGAAATCGTTCGCATGGGCACATCAACGAAGGGATCGTGCTCGGCGAGTGCCGCCGTGGCGACTGCGGTGCCGAGGTTGCCGATCTTGCCGAGGGTCTCTTCGCGGACGCCCTTGCCAGTGCCTGCCTTGCGTGCCATCGTTCCTCCTAGACCGTGCCCTTGCGTTTGCGAGTCGACCGAGGCTCGTCGTCGCCGAAGAGCCCATCCTTGCCCTGAACCTTGCCGCTGCGTGGAGCCTCGTCGGCTTCAGGCGCGCCCGGCGCCCGGCCCGGAAGAATGATGACCGAGTCGTCTTTGCGGAGCGGATCGGCATCCTTCACACGACGCCCCTCCTCGTCCAGGACGGCGTCGGCTTCCTCAGTCTTGCGCTTGGCCACCTTGAGAAGTGAGTCGTAGATTCGCCTGGCACTCGTCCCCGTGATCGCCTCAGTGGCTTGGGAGATTTCGCCGATGTAGCGCTCAAAGATCGATCGGCGCTCTCCTTCGTGGCGCATGCGCTGGCGCCGACGCATGTAGATGCCGAGCTTCCGGCCGACTTCCTGAAGGGCCAGCTTCATCTCCTTGCGAATCTCGTCGTAGTCCGCGATCGCTTCCTTGGATTCGCTGGTGAACGGCACCCACACGCTGGCCATGTGCACCATGACAACGATCGGGCCCTCAGGGAGCGAGCCGCGCGACTGGGAGATCCCGTAGTTTTTCCAAGTCGTCTCAAGAACGGCCTTGAAGGATGAGCACGCGGCCTGCTGGTAGAGCAGCGGCACTCGGTTCGCAAACCGGATGACACGGATCAACTCGTCCTTGGGGAGTTCGCCACCAAACGCGAGACCGACTTCGATGAGAAACGGGTTGCCGCGGTAGACATCGGCCGGCCGTGTACAGGCCGTAAAGAACTCCGCCTTCACTTCCTTCAAGAGCCCCGACAGGAGCGCCTTGGTACCGATGGGCACGAGACAGTCCGTGGCCGGTGCCATGATCTTGACTTCTTGAATGGCCTTGTAGATCGCCTCGGCTTCGGCGTGGCCGACTTGCTTCACCCAAGTGCGAGCGGTGATCCCTGCCTTGGCGCAGATGTCCCTCGAAACCGACGGTGAAATGCGCGAGAACTCTTCTTGCAGAAACCCACCGACTTGGGAGCGGTCGGTCCGTTCGAGCATCTGGATGAGGGTGCCCAACTCGATCCCTCGCGGATGCGGCAGAATCTCCTTCGCTTCGGGAGGGAGTTCATTGGTGCCGCGCTTGAAGTCGACGGTCTCGTTCGTGGGCGTGACGAAAGTGATCCGCGCGTGCGGATTCGCGATCGCCGTCTGGTCGAGGTATTCGTCGACGGACTGGCGCCCCTGCTGGTACTTCCCCTCCATCTCGATGGAGACTTGTGTGCCGTGGCCGTCTGCGAAGATGCCGTCGTCCTCGGGATGCTCGGTCTCGCTGACGACATCCGCTCGATTCTTCGAGGTGTCCATCTTGAGGAGGATCTCGACCGCGGGCTTTTTCTTGTGCGTCTTCGAGATGATGAGCACGGGCTGCCCCGTTGTCATCAGACCGTACATGCCGGCGGCGGAGATGCCGATCCCCTGCTGGCCACGGCTCATCTTCAGTCGGTGAAACTTTGAGCCGTAGAGCAGTCGACCGAAAACATTTTCGATCTGCCTGCGGACGATGCCCGGACCGTTGTCGCGCACCGTGACCTTGAATCGCGTCTCCGATCGTTGCAGAAGTTCCACTCGGATATCGGGCAAGATGCCCGCTTCCTCGCAGGCGTCGAGCGCATTGTCGACAGCCTCTTTGACCGCCGTCAGCAGCGCCTTGCGGGGGTTGTCGAACCCAAGCAAATGGCGGTTCTTCGCAAAGAACTCGCTCACGGAAATCTCGCGCTGTTGCGCGGACATCTCCTCGGCGGACGCCCCACGGCGGCGTGTGGCGGGCTTGGTCATGGCGACATCGGGTGTGGGTTCCATCCCGTTTCGAGTGTATCGGTCTCATCCGCCGGCCCCATTCCGGGCGCAATGACGGCCGCCTCGCTACCATCCCGCCCCCCATGGAAACGAGCCTCATCATCCTGAAGCCAGATGCCGTCCAGCGCGCCCTTGTCGGATCGATCCTCTCCCGATTCGAGCAGAAAGGCCTCCAGATCGTCGGGATGAAGTTGATGCGCATTTCCCAGGATCTCGCCGCCAAGCACTACAAGGACCACGCGGGCAAGCCCTTCTACGCGGGGCTCGTGAAGTTCATGACGAGTGAACCCGTCGTCGTCCTTGCGCTGCGCGGAGTCGGCGCCATCGGCGTGTGCCGGAACCTCATGGGTGCGACCTTTGGATCCAAGGCGGCCGCTGGGACGATCCGCGGCGACTTTGGGATCTCCAACTCGTTCAACCTCGTCCACGGATCCGACGGCCCTGAGGCCGCCGCGCGTGAACTCGGCCTCTTCTTCGGACCTGGCGAAATCGCTGACTCGTCGCGGGCGATCGATACCTGGGTCTACGACTCGGCCTCTGGCAAGCCCGAATAACGGGCAGGTGGCGCCGGGGCCTCGATGTTCGAGGAAAAATGCGGGGATCGCGGCGTATTTCGTGAACGCCGTCATGCTCATTGCGTATGGAGCGGTGGGTCAGCCCTGTGGGATTTCTCGCCCTTTGTGGAGACCGATCAGATGGTTCGAACTTCAGAAAGCCATTCCCCACTGACACGAGCGGAACGCCGTTGCGCGGATCGACTTCGCGCGATTCCGGTCTCGTTCATGGATGACCCGAGATTCCACCGCGCCGGTGCCGCGCGGCGCCTCTTCGACGACCCGGATCCCATCAAAGTTCCGAGTGTCGCGTGGTATCAGCCGCTGCTCGACGATCGCCGCCGCGATGACGCAGCTGGGAGCCCGCGCCCGCCCAAGACGCTGGTGCTGAGCGCGGCGCAGGAACGGGTCATCTTTGGGCAGTTCAACTACGCACGATTCCGTATGTCAAAGTTGCAGCGATGCGCTCAGCGGCGTCCACTCGCGGCGGCGCAGACCAGAGAACTCCTCGGCTGGCACGATCGCGCCGAGTCATTGCGCTGGCAGATCGCCGAGACCAACCTCGCGTTGGTTCTTGCGATGGCCAAGCGTGTGCGAGCGGCCGATCTGGATTTCGGCGACTTGATCAGCGAGGGCAACATGGCGCTCATGCGCTCGATCGACAAGTTCGACGCCACGCGTGGCTTCAAGTTCTCGACCTACGCCTGCCGAGCGATCCTGAAGGCGTACAGCCGACTCGGGATGAAGACGATGCGCCAGCGCCAGATTGCGCCGGTCGAGTTCGACCCCGCCATGGAACGGGGGGATGCCGTCGCCGAGTCGCGTGCCCATTGCGACCGTGGCGTGCTCAGCGAGGTGAAGGAATTGTTCTCGGACAACGCGGCCTCGCTCACCGAGATCGAGCGCACGGTGATCTTTCACCGTTTCGGACTCGACCGTCCGCTTCACGAGGCGCCGATGACGCTGGAGCAGCTCGGAGCGATGGTCGGCGTGACGAAGGAGCGGGTCCGGCAGATCCAGTCGCGCGCACTCTCAAAGATGCGCGTGGCACTCGAGTCGCTGCGCCCACGAGCGTCAGTCATCGACGCCTTCCCGAACTAGCTCCCACGGCTGCAGCGATCGACAGACCCGGCGTCGTTACCTAGACCGCGCCATCTCGGCCGCTCGCGCCTTGGCGATCGCGAGCGCCGTGCCTCCCACAACCGTCGTGATGGCATGAAACGCAGCGAATGTGAGCACAAGCGTTCGATAGTCGACAAATGAGGGCGATTCGCCGCCGAAGGCATGCAGCAACAGCACACAGAGCGCCGTCCCGGAGAAGAACCCGAGGTCCCCCGCTCCCCGGAACGCAGCCAGTTGGATGGTTGAGTCGACCGGACCCACGACGAGTGCGAGCGAACTCGCAAACAGCGCGCTCCCAGCAAGGCCAACCACGGTCATGGCGAGACCGAGCATCAGCGAGTCGCCAGAAACAAATGGCAAGGACGCGAACGCAAGCGCGTAGACCACCCCCGCGACAACGCGCACGCGCAGCGATCCGATTCGGTCACAGAGCCATCCCGCGGGCCCTGCCCCGAGCGCCATTAGCAGAAGCGGAAGCCCGACGAGGAATCCGCGCGTCGCCGCAGAGTGCCCGAGGATCTGCCCGAGGGCGACTGGGAGCGTGCCCGTGATGAGTCCGCCTGTGGCCCGATCCGAGAAAGCCATCGCAAGTCCGGGCCAGAGTGGCCCGAAGGAGGATGGTCCAGGAGCGCGCGCCGCCTCGCATGGTTCTGATGGGCCTATCGACGGCGGCCGCGCCATGATCACAACCGACACGGCCGCACTGAGCACGGCCGAGACCCCGAACACCAAGCCGGCCGAGGCGACGGCATCACCGCTGCGCGCGATGGCTCCACCCAGAACGGCCCCCACTCCCAGCCCAAGCATGAGCGGCGTCGAGGCCAAGCCGAGGCCCCGCGCGACATGCCCCTTCGCGCCGCGGCGTACGAGGTCGAACAGTCCGGCAAAGACAATGACATCGGTCACCCCCTCAAGGGCGCGAAGCCCGAGCGTCCACGAGAGCCCAAGCGGCAGTGCCATGGCCCCGAGAAGGAGCGCGTCAGCGAGCGACGCGACGATCACGAATCGCTCTGGAGACCATCGTCGGCGCCAGGTCAGGATCAGCGGAATCGCAGCCACGGCGCCAAGCAAGTTGATCGCGTTGAACAACTGCGCATCCTGGGCCGACGCCCCGTATCGGTCGATCAGGATCTCCTTCACCACTGGCGCGGCCATCGTGTCGGGCATGGCCGAGAGCAGCACGAGAATCACCAGCACCGGCCGCATGCGAGCGAGGCTAGCGCATGCCTACACTGGCTTGATGGCGATCGACAAGGTGCGGCGTTCGTGCGACGACGCGATCAAGGATCTCGTCCGTGATGGGCTTTTTGTGGCTGTCGGCGGGTTCGGACTCTGTGGGATTCCTGAGAACCTGATCATCGCGCTTCGCGACAGCGGCGCGAAGAACCTCGTTGTCGCGAGCAACAATGCCGGCGTCGATGACTGGGGTCTCGGGCTTCTGCTTCAGTCCCGTCAGATCCGGAAGATGATCTCGAGTTATGTCGGCGAGAACGCCGAGTTCGAAAGGCAGTTCATGTCCGGCGAGCTCGAACTGGAGTTCGCACCACAGGGCACACTCGCCGAGCGCCTGCGCGCTGGCGGCGCAGGCATCCCGGCGTTCTACTCGCGCTCGGGCGTCGCCACCGTTGTGGCCGATGGCAAGCCGCACGAGGTGTTCGACGGGGAGACCTTCGTGCTCGAACGGGCGATCCGCGCCGACCTCTCCCTCGTGAAGGCGTGGAAGGGTGACCACGCGGGGAATCTCGTCTACCGGAAGACCGCCCGCAACTTCAACCCGATGGTGGCTGCCTGTGGCCGCGTGTGCGTCGCGGAGGTTGAGGAGCTTGTCGACACCGGTTCGCTCGATCCGGACCAGATTCACACCCCAGGGATCTTCGTGGACCGGATCGTCCAGACTCACTCCGTGAAGCGGATCGAGCAGCGGACGACGCTCCAACCAGCCTCTCGTCCGGGGCAGTCCCGCTGATGAGCCCCCTTCGTGGGTTAGAATCACCGCAGAATCCCTGCCATAACGGACGGGGATGTGCGTTCGACTGAGGCTCAACCCCCCAAGGAACCTTCGATGATGCAACTGCCCCGACTCCGCGCCATGGCCCTGTCACTCGCACTTGGCGCGTCGCTGCTTGCTCCGCCGAGTGCTCACGCTCAACTTGGGATGCAGGCAGGATTCGTCGAGGCATTTCAGCCGGACTACCTCCATCGCGACATGGATCTCTTCCGGCAATACCTCGTCCTTGAAGAGTGGCAGCAGGCCATCGTCGAAAGCTTGCTCAAGGACTACCTCGCGGACTTCAAGATCGGCACCGACGGCCTGCGCGACACCATGAAGAACATGAAGGACCAGATCATCGCCGCGGGCGATCAGGGCGCGATCGGGGTCATCATGGGCCCCATCGACAAGTGGATTCAGGAGAAGGCTCGCCTCAAGGGTCGATTTGTCGAGAACCTCAGGAGTCAACTCTCCGACGAACAGATGAGCCACTGGGGCGAACTCGAACGAGCCATGCGGCGCGAAAAGGAATTGCCACGCGGCGAGTTGAGCGGCGAGTCGGTGGACCTGATCCTCATTGCCCGCTCCGTGGATGTGCCTCCTGAGGTGCTCGCATCGGCGAAGGAGGCCATCACGCAGTACGAGACCGGACTCGATGACGCACTCGCGGCTCGAGCCCAGCAGATGGCGACCTCGCAGCCCATCATCAAGGACGCGATGGTGAAGCAGGACTTCCAGACCGGACTCACCCAACTTGAGTTGATCGTCGCCAAGCGAATCGACATTCGCGACTTTCAGGAGCGTTCGCTCGACTCGCTCGCGACGGCATTCGGAGACAAGTTTGGTCCACCCTTCAGGAGCGCCGCCCTCGCCGCCGCGTATCCCATGGTCTACAGACCCAGTCCACTCATTCCGTACTTCGAGGCAGCGCGCGCGATCCCGGGACTCTCAGAGGAGCAGGTGACCCAACTGAATGGTCTTGAGAAGTCCTACCTCGCGTCATATTCGGACTATCAGTCGCGGCTCACGCAAGTGCTCCGGATTGAAGAACCCAAGAAGCAAACCGCCGAGACCCGTCGCCGACTGACCCAAGGCCAGACAAGCGTCACCAAGCCGAACAACGACGCCTACACCAGCCTCTATGCCGAGCGCGACGGACTCAACGATCGCACGCGCGAAGAGATTGCACGGATCCTCGGCGCGGAACTCGCCATGCAACTGCCGGGTGCGGAAAAGAGGGCGGCCGCCGAAGTCCGCGCACCGCCGACGCCGAAGGATGGAAGCGGGATTCCAAGCCTGACTCCTGGTACGGCGGAGCCAGGCGGATCACGCAAGGGCGCCATCGGACCCAAGGACCGCGCTCCTCTGACGCGCCCGGCACCCTCGGGGGTTCGTCCCGGCCAAGCGCCCAGCACGACGGACGATTGATGGCTCAATCTGCGGAGATCCAAATCGCGCGCGCCGGTGGCGAAGTGGCGTCGGCTGAAGCCGAAGCCGCGAAGATCCGGGACCGATGTCGGGCACTCGGCATCGCCTGGCACGACAAGGCCCCTGAAGTCGATGCGCAGATGATCGCACTCCTTGAGCCCGAGGTCGCGGTGCGGGTCCGCGCGGTTCCGCTCAAGGTGGAGCGGGGACGGTTGCTCGTCGCGATGTACAACCCGCTCGATATCACGGCCGCCGACGAAGTGGCGACGCTCGTCAAGATGCCCGTGACAAGGGTGGGCGTGGAGACGGCCGCCTTCGCCGAACTCATGCGCCGTTCCTACGGAACGACGGCGGCTCGTATCGCAGAGTCGCTCGCAGGAAGCAGCGAGGCATCCAAGCCCGAGACCGAACACAATGTGGATGCGATTGAGGCGGCGGATGTGCATCGGATGGCCGAGCAACCGACGCTCATCAACCTCGTCAACCTGCTGATCCTCGAGGCGATTCAGATTCGGGCGAGCGACATTCACATTGAGCCCTTCGAGAATCTCGTCAAGATCAAGTACCGAGTTGACGGCGTCCTCATCGAGCAGCCATCGCCGCCCAAACACTTGCAGGCTGCGCTCATCGGCCGCATCAAGATCATGGCGATGATGAACATCGCCGAGCGGTATGTGCCTCAGGATGGCCACATCACGCTGCGATTTGAGGGGCGAAAGGTCGACCTGCGAGTCTCAACGGTTCCCACGATCTACGGCGAGAGCGTCGTGATGCGAATCCTCGACAAGAGCAGCCTGCCGCTCGACCTCAAGAGCCTTGGCATGAGCGAGGCCCACCGCGCCACGATGGACCGGCTCATTGACAAGCCCCACGGGCTCATTCTTGTCACTGGGCCCACCGGCAGCGGCAAGACGACGACTCTCTATGCAGCGCTCTCTCAGTTGTACGACCCGAGCCTGAAGATTCTGACGATTGAAGATCCCGTGGAGTACGAACTTGCCGGGGTCAATCAGATCCCAGTGAACCCAAAGCGAGGTCTCACTTTTGCCATCGGACTTCGGGCCATGCTGCGACAAGATCCCGATGTCATTCTCGTGGGCGAGATCCGTGACAACGAGACGGTGGACATCGCGATCCGCTCGGCGCTCACCGGCCATCTCATCCTGTCAACGCTGCACACGAACGACGCCATCTCGAGCATCGGACGATTGACCGACATGGGGGCCGAGCCATTCCTCGTCGCGAGCGTCCTCGAAGGACTTCTCGCGCAGCGACTGGGTCGGCGACTCTGCGCAATGTGCCGCAAGCGGGAGCCACTCACCGATGACGAACGCGCCAGGCTGACGCATGACGAGGCCGAGTCGTTTAGGGACGGTGCGTGGAGAGCCGTCGGCTGCGAAGAGTGCCGGAATCAGGGCTACCGATCGCGCCTCGGGTTCTTCGAACTCCTCAAGATCGGTCCTCGCCTGCGAGCGGGGATTTCAAAGGGGCTTTCGGTGGGCGACTTGAAGGGTCTCGTGGAAAACGACTTTCGCACCATGCGTCAAGATGGCATGCTCAAGGCGTGCGAGGGATCGACAACGATCGACCAGGTTCTGCGCGCCACACAGGATGTTGACGAGGTCATCTAGGCGCTCGCATGGGTACATTCCGCTACCAAGAGCTCGGCGGCGCCTCTGCGGTCGGCACGATTCAGGCGGGCGACCGCGGCGAGGCGCTTCGCATCCTCGCGCAGCGGGGCATCGTCGCGATCTCCGTCGAGGCGATGGCCGACACCAAGGCGCCGCGCGCCGCCGTCGTCGCCGCCTCGTCGACGAAGGTCCCGTTCGCCGACCTCGCCGCACGCTGGAAGACGCGCCAAGGGTCGCGCCCGACGATCGCGCGTGGCGAACTCACGGCGCTCATCCGTGAGATCGCGACGGCACTCGAGGCCGGCCTCCCCCTGCTCCAGTCGCTCAGGACCGTTCGCCGACAGGCGCACGGCAAGGGCATGCCGCAAATCCTCGATTTCCTTATCGAAAGGGTCGAGGCCGGCGTGACGCTGCATCAGGCGGCGAAGGAGTATGGACCTCCCTTTGATGAGATGACGGTCGGCATGTTCCGCGCCGCCGACGCATCGGGACGCAATGCGGAAGTGCTTCACCAACTGGCAGACCTCCTCGACCGGAGTGTCGAGTTGAAGCGCGAGATCGTCGGCGCGACCGTGTATCCGATGATCGTGGCTGCGGTCATCGCACTGAGCGTGGTCGTGCTGATCACGGTCGTGCTTCCCAAGATCATGGCGCCGATCCTCGCGCAGGGCAAGGGCGAACTCCCACTGCCGACGGAGATCCTCCTCGGCATCGCTGCGTTCATCAGCACCTGGTGGTGGGCCATCGCCATCGCGGGCATCGCCGGATTTGTCGCCTGGAAGCGCTGGGTCGCTGTGCCGAGCAACCGGCTCCTTCTCGATCTCACACTGCTGCGGGTCCCGATCCTGGGACGGCTTCTGCGTGATGTCGCCGTGGCGCGATTCACGCGCACCCTTGGCACGCTGGTGTCGGCAGGCATTCCGATCCTTCAGGCCCTGCGTGTCGTGCGAGACACACTCGGCAACGCGGCGATGATGGCCGCGATCGATGAAGTCCAAGAGAAAGTGACCACAGGCTCTTCGCTGGCCGATCCCTTGGAGCGCTCTGGCCTCTTTCCGCCTCTCTTGATCCAGATTGTCAACATCGGAGAGCGGTCTGGGCGTCTTGAGCCCATGCTGATGCACGCCGCAGGCGCGTTTGACCGACAGGTGAACACCTCGATCAAACTCTTCACCAAGGCCCTTCCGCCCGTGCTCATCGTCGTCATGGCTGTGGTCGCCGCGTTCGTACTCATGGGCATCATGCTGCCCCTTCTTGAGCTTCAGAATTCCATCGGCGGGTAGCGCGAAAGCGCAATACCCTGCCCGCTGCTCCGTTGATCCAAGCGAGGACTTCCAACATGCGTCGACCAAGCCCCACACATTCCGTTCGGTCACGGCGAGCTCCCCATGCCGAGCGCGCGTTCACACTTCTCGAGGTCATCGTGGCTGTAACGATCGTGGCCATTCTTGCCGCCGTCGTCGCACCACGGGTCGGTCGGTTCCTCGGGAGGGCGAATGACAAGCGAGCGCGCGCCGAGGCGGCGTCGATGGCGAACCAGGTGCGGGCCTACATGGTGGAGGCAGGGCTCAGCAAGTGCCCCGAGGATTTTGAGCTTGAGGTCCTGACGCTGGGCGACAATCCCTATCTCGGGAAGAAGTCGGATCTCTTGGATCCTTGGGGCAACGCGTATGTCATCGTCGTTCCTGGCGTCGTGAACTTCGACTTCGACATCATGTCCTACGGGGCCGATGGGGCGGTCGGCGGCGAAGGCGACGCGAAGGACATCACGCACGGGGAGCAGTAGGTGGCCGCACCTCGACGGGCATTCACGCTCATCGAGGTGATCATCGCCGTGGCGATCATCGCCATCATGGCGGCCATGATCGTGCCCCGCATCACGAGGACCACGAAGTCCGAACACGACCTTGTGATCGATCGCATGATGGACCTTCTCTCGCTCTACGCCTTCCGGGAGGCGACTTCAAGCCAGCAAGTTGCGCTTTGGCAGGATCCAGAGACCCGCTGGTTCACGCTGCTCGTGGCGGAGCGAAACCTCGACGCCGGCGGTGAGAGTCGCAACTCGCGAGCCGAGTGGTTCGCCGACCGTCGCTTGCAGCCCGTGGCACTTCCGGATGGCATGGAGTTAGCTGATCTCATCGTCGATGGCCTCGATGTGGTGGGCACTGACTGGGTCATAGCGACCGTTCCCGGCGGAGGCCGACCCGCCATCGAGATGCACCTTGTGTCTCCGGTTCTCGACACCACGCTGCGCCTTGACGCCAACTCCGTGACTCCTGTGCGCATCGACACTGGCTCACGGGCCCCCGCAACGCGGCAGCCCCGCGACATGACGCAGTACGGCACGCGCGGGGAAGTGTGGTGACGCCGATGCGCCGAGCATTCGCGCTCCTCGAAGTCATCATCGCGGGGGTCGTCCTGGCCATCGGACTGGGCACGATCGTCTCGTTGGCCTCGCGCGCTCTCATGGAGCAGCAGCGCGGCGAGCGCGGCGTCGTGGCGGCGGCGCTGCTGGACCAGTTGCTGGCGGAAATCCTGGTGGAGGGCCCCGTGGAGTGGCCGAAACAGCACGACACGAGCGGGCGCTTCGATGCGCCGTTTGATCTTTACGACTACGAGGTCACCATCGAAGAGGCCGAGCCGGGTTACCCGTGCGCGGTCCTCGCCGTCGTCCACGACGATGCCGGTCGTGGCTACCGGTGCGCGACGCGCATCTCGATCCGGCAGGGCGAAGAGCCTAATCCGGAGCGCATGCCGTCGGAACCCTTTGATCGGCAGGGCTACTGGGACTCGAAGGACGAGAATGCCACGGCCACCAAGTAACCGCGTCCGCCCTCGCGGCTTCACCTTGATCGAACTCATTGTGGCTGGCGTGGTCGCGGCGATCGTGCTCGCCACAATCGGAGCGTCCCTGAGTCAGATCGCGCGCGCGCGCGCTTCAGCCAGGGTGAGACTGTCCAGTTCGCTCAGAGCCAACACAGCCTTGGAGCGCGTCCGGCGGGAGCTGCAGCAGGTCATCCGCAGTGATGCGCTGGTGGACTCGCGCGTGGTGATTGTGAGCGACAAGGCGGATTCGCCTGTGGGCGAACTCGATCGCGACCAGGTTCTCGTGTACTCCACCAAACTTTCGCCCGTGCGCGCCCAGCAGTACGCCGGCGATGGGTTTGAGCACGAAGTCCAATGCCGCGTCGAGGAAGATGAGGCTGGCTGCGCGCTTTGGATCCGTTCTGACGGCGTTCCCGACGACAACGAACTCGGTGGTGGACAAGCCACCCCGGTGATGGAGGGTGTCATCGGGCTCAATCTTGAGGCGTTCGACGGCACGGCGTGGTACGACGAATGGGACTCGGATGTTTTTGGCATGCCATGGGCACTTCGGGTCACGGTCTCCAGCGGCGGCGCACCTGATGGCACTGACCTCTATGCGGCGGGACACGACCTTATGAGTCTTAGCACGGTGATCCCCATCGACCGAGTCGTACCGCCCTACGAAGAACCACCTCCCGCGGAGACTCCCTCCGGCGATGGCGCCGGAGTGTCGGACGAGACGGCGGCCGCCGCGGCAGGTTCTGGGATCGTGCCCGCCGGCGGCGCAACCGATGGTGGAGGTGCCGCCACGGGTCCGGAGGCGGGAGGTCTGAGGCCTAGCGGTCGCGGATCCGACGGCCGCGGCGGCGCAGGGGTGGGGCGTGGCAGCCCCGGCAGCCCCGGCGGACGCGGCGGCAGCGGCGGACGCGGCGGTGGCCCGGAGAGAGGTGGCGGTCTAGGCGGCGGCCCGGGATCGCGAGGCCCGAGTTGATGCGGGGAACGAGGACATCCCGCCGCGCCTCTGCGCTCGTCATCGTCATTTGGACGGTGGCGATCGCGGCAACCATCGTCGCCGGACTCCAGATTGCCACCTACAGGCAGGCCGTTCTGGGCAACGAGGCGCTCGCGCGGGTCCAGGCCCGTTGGGCCGCGCGGGCTGGACTTGAAACGATGATCGCCATCATGGAGTGGCACACTGGGAACCCCGATCCCGATGACGCGTTGGCGATGATCAACGAACTCGACGACAACGCGATCGGGGATCTTGAGACGGGCAGCTACGACATCCGTCACTTTCTCGACGATGTGGAGTATGTGGGGCCAATGGACGAACACGCCAAGGCCAACATCAACCTGCTCAGTTCGAACGATCTCCTCAACATCCCAGACATGACGCCCGATGTGGCCGGTGCCATCACGGACTGGCGCGACGCCGACGAGGAACAGAGCATGATCGGCGCGGAGAAGTCCTACTACGCCAATCGCGGCCTCGGCTATGAGCCGCGCAATGGAAACCTGCGCTCGTTCGCAGAACTCGAACTCGTCGCGGGAGTTTGGCCCGAGTACATCCGCGGCGAAGACTGGAACCTCAACGGACGACTGGACTCCAATGAAGACGACGGCGAGCAGTCCTGGCCTGAGGACAAGGCCGACGGCATCCTCGACGCAGGGTGGTCGTCGATCCTCACATCGTTCTCGCGAACTTCTCCAAACGGAGCGAGCGGTGAGCCCCGGCTCAATCTGAAGGTGGCCACCGCAGAGGATGTCACCGAACGCACTGGGATCTCGGCACCGCAGGCCGCGGCGCTCTTGCAGTACGCGCAAACACCGAACGCGCGGCTCGAAAGCCTACTGACGACGCCGCTCTCGTTACTCGGCAGCGGCAATACTCCGGCGCAGCCCCAAGGAGGGACCACTGGCGGCGGACGCACGAATCGCTCAAGCGGCGGACGCAGCACCGGCGGCACGGGAGTGGCGCAAGCGGGCCCAGGGGACCTCGATGCCAACGCGCTGGGCAGGGTGCTCAATGAGTGCTCCCTCCAGGAGTTCACTCGCCCTTTGCCGGGAAAGATCAACATCAACACCGTCTCTGGGCGCGTGCTTCGTGATGTGTTTGACATGAACCCGAAGCTTGTCGATACGCTTCTCTCCCGCCGCGACGCGAGGCCGACTGGGCTCACGAGCGTCGCGGACATTCTTGAGATTCCCGGCATGACACGCGAAGTCCTTGCACCTCTCGCCAAGCACCTCGATGTGCAGAGTTTTGTCTTCACCGTGAGCAGCGTGGGTCGCTCCAGTACTGGTGGCACTGAGTGTGAAATCCTCGCGACGGTGGATCGTTCAACGCTGCCCGCGCAGATCCTGAGCTACCGCGAACCATGACCGCCCTCCCGAAGTCCAAGCGATCTCAGCCACAGCGGCAGGCACCCGACCCGACGCTCGTGTGGGTGCTCTCGCCGACGCTTGAGGGCGAATCGGTTGCGGCCGTGCGAGTCGAGGCGCTGCGCGTGGGTTCGGCCGCCCCTCAGATCATCGACTCGTTCGCCTTCAACGGGCATGCATGCATCCGTGAGGTGCTCACCCGGTGCGAGGCCACGCCGCCGTCGCGAATCGTCGTCGTCCTTCCCGGCAGCGCGGTCATTTGTAGGACGCTGACACTTCCCTCCGGGTCGGCAGACCAACTGGAGATGGCGCTCCGGCTGCAGATCGAGAACCTCCTGCTCGGGGGTTCGGCGCGATGGCGCACCGAAGGGGCGATGCTTCCCGCGACTGATCCAGACGCGCCACGAAAGGCGTTGGTGGTCGAGTGGCCCGCGAAGCAGACGGCGCCAGCGGACCTCCTCCCGATCATGCAAGCGGTGCCGGTCACTTTCGCGCCCAGCATCGCGGCGCTCGCAACGCTCGTGACGGGCGCGATCGGCCTCGGCGCGTCCGAGTCGCTGGCGATGGACCTTGAGCGTGCTGCGGGCTCGATCGCCATCGCGTTCAGTAACGGACTCAAGAGCGCGTTCCGCGTGGTGCGCGAGGATGGCACCAACGAGTCGCAGTGGCGCGACGCCATCGTGCGCGCACTCCGCGAGACACTCCTCGCGGCGGAGGTTCCCGACACCGAAACCGAAGCGATCTGTGTGCGCGTCGAAAGCGCGATCGAGAGGCGATGCGAGGGATTCTTTGCGCCGCTCAGTGGCGGCATCGATTCATTTCGGTCGCTCATCAAGGGATCTCCCGACGACGACGCATGGTGGCACCAGAATGGCACGGCCGCCGGGGCGGCTGCGGCGCTGGGCCAACCCACGGCTCGCCTGTGCGGTCTCCGGGCGCACGAGGAGGTTGAGAATCCTGGGATCGCCCGGAGGATGCTCGCGGCGGCGATGAAACCGAAGGTGGCCGCGCGGCTCGCGATCGCGGCCACGGTCGCGATCGCGCTCGTTCCGCCTGCTGTCGCCGGCGCACGCCTTCTTTACCTCAGATGGCTCCTCCCCGAACCGCAGGCCTATGGGCGAATCCTCGACCGCGATGACAAGCAGGGTTCCATGTATCGCGACTACGAGCGCTACGCCTGGCCGATCACCAAGTTGCTCGGTGATGTCGCGTCAACAACCCCCGTGGGCATCGAGCTCGAGACCATCACGCTCGGTCAGGCTGCCCCACTGTCGGTGACTGGGACTTCGAAGCCCGTTGGATCAGGTTCGAACGCCGCGGATTCGATCCTCCAGATGGAAGCGCAGATGCGCGCGTCGGGAGTGTTCGACAGAGTGGAAAAGAGCTGGGATGCCCCCAACAACAACGGGGTCGTCAAGTTTGAGCTTGCCGCAGCGATCATCAAGCCGACCCTCGTCCCGAACTACACCGACGATCAAGACTTTGCCAAGCGAACATTGCGGGAGCGAAAGTACGGGTCCCTTCCATCCGAGGGGACATCGACAGCGCCGGACTCGCCGTCGGTGCCGACGCTCGCCAATGACAGCGCACCCGACGCAGGGGCACCGCATCAGTCATCCGGCGAAGGGACCGCGGCGACAGCCGCAGCCAGTCCACCGGTCGCCGCAGCGGGCGCGAACTCTGGCGCCTCCGACGAGGCACGCACGCGGAGGCGCCCATCATCGGGGGGTGCCTCCGGCGGGACAGACATTGCTCGCCGCGGCAGCCCCGGCGCTCAAGCCGTCGCACCTGCGGTCCCCGAGCCTCTCACGGACCAGCACATTGCGGCGATGACACAGGCCGAAGCGCGCGAGGCCGCCGGACGGGTCTCCACCGCACGCGGACTCAGCGGTCTCGATGAAGCGACCGAGGCTCGCCTCAAGGCGGAGTTTTACAAGTTGCTCGAACGGGCGCGCAATCCATGAGCGGCGGCCGCAGCAAGCTCGCAGAGCGGTTCATGTCCCTGTCGCCCGGGCGCAAGGTCGCCGTCGCCGTGGTCGGCGGACTTATCCTCTGGCTCTTCGTCAACGACTATGTGTGGAGCTACGCGACGGAGTGGAATGCAGCGGCCGACCGACTTGAAACGCTATTGCAGCGCGGCGCCCAACGCCAGGCGGCGCTGTCGAAGGATGTGGAGCGCGCCGTGATCGCGTTCGGGAAAGCGGAAATCCCGTTGGACGAGGCGTCGACCTCACAAAGTCTGGCGAAGGCCATCACGGAGACACTGAGGACTCACCGCATTGCGAACTCCCCCTACGAGTCGCTTCAGGGCGGCAAACTGCCGGGGACCGCGTTTCAAGTGGGCGCGATCTCGGGCGCGCGTCTCGAACGCATCCGGGGTCAGGTGAGTTTCGAGACCGACGCCGACGAGGTCATCGGGATCCTCAGCGACCTCGAGTCTCACCCCGATGTGGACTCGATCTACTCGCTACGGATCAACCGGATGGGCGAAACGCGACGAGTGAATGTCAAGCTTGTGGCCGAGGCATGGGCGACAACCGCGAAGGACACGCGACCCGGGGCGACACCGTGATGCACCCTCGGGCAAATCTCCCCAGTGGAACCCGTTGGTCTGGCCCGTTCATCGTCAGTGGATTGGCGGTTTTTCTCGGATCCTGGGTTCTCTTGGGTGAAGCGATGCCCATCTTGGGAACGCTGCTCGTTCCGCATGGCAATGAAGGAGAAAGATCGGCGACTGATCGTGCTCTTGAACGACACCAAGACCTCATGAAAACTTCGCGGGATCGCTTCGCTGGGCGAAGTCTCTTCGTCATGCCGCCACCGCCCGAACGGAAGGCTCCGCCTGCTCCGCCGCCGCCCCCTCCACGAGTGGAGCCGGTCGACCCGCCGCCGCCACTGGCACCACCAGCGACCTACACAGGATCGGCGCCCAAGGGGGTCATCGGCACGACGGTCCTCTTCGACACTTTCTCCGTTCGGGTTGGTGAGGAGAAGAACGGCATCAAGGTGATCGGGATTGAGCCGCCGTCGAATGTGAAGATCGAACACATGGGTGGCAGCTACTCGGTGCCAATCTGGACACCGACGGATTGGTCGAAGCTCGGTGCCATCTCGCATGCAGCAACGCCCTCGGGGATTCAGAGTGTCCCCTCGCCCGCAGTTGCACCCGAGCCCGTACCCGAGCCTGTGGCCGAACTCGTGCCCACGCCCGAGCCCGCGCTTGTGGCTGAGCCGGCGGTGCTGTCGACGGATCCTCCAGCGTCTCCGCCTGTGGTCGTCGAGCCGCCTCCACCGAGTCCGCCTCAGCCAGTCCGACCCGCCGCAGCGGCCTCGCTGGCGACACCGTACACGCCCGCGCGCGCGATTGCGGGCCCATCGAGCGTGGTGCCGCCAGCCGCCATTCCCGATCCGCTGACCCCGGAACAGATCCGGCTCATGTCGCAGGCGCAAGTCACCGCTGCGATCGCGCAAGTGAGCCGCGCACGGCAGCAACCCGGACTCGATGCCGCCACCCAAGGGCGATTGCGGCAGGAGTTTGATCTCCTTCGCGCCCGTCGCGCGGAACTCCCACGATGAATCGGCAAGCATTCCGCGCGAAACGCGTTCGACCAATGAGGACTACCCTCGGAGCCTGACCGTGAAGATGAATCCATACAAGAACCTCGTTGCGAGCGCGGCGGCTGCATGGCTCGCCATGCCCGTCTTGCTTGATGGCGCAGCGATGGCGCAGGGCGACGCAGGGAGCGGGATCCCCCCCGCCGCCGAGCGTCAGTTCCGCAAGGATCGTCGTCCGGTGGACATGAGCGAGATGGTGCTGCTCAATGTCAAGGGCACCAAGGTGGAGGAGTTCTTCGGGTTCATCGTCGAGTGCACCGGCAAGGCCGTCATCCCGCGCTCGGACCAGCTTCGCAACGCGACCATCAATGTCCTGAGCGACAAGCCGGTCACGCGCCTGAAGGCACTCGAACTCATCTTCCAGGCGTTCCGGCTCAACGACATCGTCGTCGTGGAGACCGACGAGCTCATCATGATCGATGTCATGACGAACATGAACAAGCTCCTCCCCGGGCTCGTCCTTGGACCTTCGGTCGATGTCCTTGGCCTCGAAGAGACCGGGCAGATCTGCATCAAAGTGTTCCAGATCGAGAACACGAGGGCGCAGTCGATCTACGACCGCCTGATCACATCGAATCCCGACTACGCGAAGCTCGATGTCGATGTGAACTCGAACCAGATCATTCTCGAGGGCGATGTCGGACTCGCGAAGCGCTGCCAAGAGCTCATCGACATCCTTGATGTCGGGCCCTTCGCGGACACGCGCACTGAAACCTTCCGCATCCGGTACGCGGATGCGCAGGTCATTTCGGACTCCATCACCGCGATTTTCTCCGGCTCTTCGGCGTCAGGGACGGCGCGAACGGGCGCGGCCCGAGGCCAGCAGCGACCGGGCCAGAATGCGCCGCAAGCCGCGCAGCAGGGAACCGCTGAGGCGCCGCCGTTGGTGGTCACTGTGCTCCCGGCCACCAACTCGGTCACGGTGCGCACGACGCCCGACATGCTCAGGTCGATCGCGGATCTGATCGCCACAGCGTGGGACATCCCGCCCACCAAGGGCGGTGCGATCTTCAAGGCCTACGACCTCAAGTTCACCGACCCGCTGAAGGTGCGCGACCTCCTCCAGTCGCTCCTTGAGGCCGGGGGCGGCTCTGGCGGCGCTGGCCGCAGCCGTGGCGGGGCGACTCGGTTGGCGGGTGGTGGTGGTGGTGGTGGTGGCGAGTCGGGTGCCGATGTCGCGGTCGCCAACATTTTCAAGATCGAGGCCTATCCAGACTCGAACCGGCTCGTCATTCTGACGAAGACCCCAGACAACTTCGTGTGGCTCGACGCGCTCATGGCCGAAATCGACACGCCGCTCGAGGTGGGCATGCCGACCAATGTGCAGCTGAAGTATGCGAGCGCAGTGAGTGTGGCCGAGATCGTCAACGCGCTTCTTGCCGAGAGCGGATCCGGTTCCGGTATCACTGCGCCCGAGGAAGGCGTCGAAGACCCATCGTCAAGTTTCGATGCGCAGGGCGCCACTGACTCATCCAACACAGGCGGCACAGGCTCGGGCTCGGGCGGCGGCGGGTCACAGGGCACGATCGAGTTCCCATGGCAGAACGCTCGCGGCGGCGCTGGCGGGGCAGAGACGACTGAAGTGAGCGCGGTCATCGGGAAGAGCCGAGTGGTTCCCAATGCGAATCAGAACTCGCTTCTCGTCCTGGCGACGCCGGAAATCGAAGCCGCGGTGCTCAGGCTTATCGACGAACTCGACCAGCCTGGCCGTCAGGTGATGATCTCGAGTGTCCTCGCTGAGGTGGAACTGGGGGACCAGTTCGCGATGGGCATCAAGTTCGGACCCTCGGGAACAGTGTCACCGGTCAATCCAAACAATGCCGTCGCCATCGACACCACCGTTGAGGGCACGAAGGATGGTCTTTTCCCCGAGCAATTCAATACCTTCACCTTTGCGTTCGGTCTCGACGCCACGGTCATCCTGCAGGCGCTGCAGCGAGACACAAGCGTCCGCATCCTGCAACAGCCGCGCGTCTTCACGACGGACAACAAGGAAGCACAGTTCTTTGCCGGCGACGATGTCCCCTTCTTGACTGGCACGACGACAGGCGGCACGACCGGTGGCGGCACCTCGTCGAGTTTCAACCAGATTCCTGTCGGCATCGGCCTCAATGTGCGCCCGCGCATCACGAAGGAGCGAAATGTGGCGATGGAAATCAAGGTCCTCCTCTCCAATGTGAACACCGCCTCGCCGCTCAATGTCGGCGGATCCGGCAACCCAACCATCTCGCGGCGATCGACCAATACCAATGTGACGATCAAGAACAACCAGACGATCGTCATCAGCGGCGTTCGGGTCGAAAGCCAACAGAAGGAGAAGAATGGGTTCCCCATCCTTGGCAGCGTCCCGATCCTCGACCTCTTCTTCTCCAACCAGAGCGATGTGAAGGCCAGCAAGGAACTGTTGATCTTCATCACGCCAACTGTGGTCGACAATCCCGACGAGAACGACACGAACTTCAACGCCGACGAGCGCGAGCGACTCGATGTGCTCTCGAAGCCGCTGAGCAAGGAGTCGGAGGATCTCGTCGAGAAGAATCGACTGCTGTTGCCGGAAAAACCCGGCGGCGAACCGGTCAATCCGCTCGCACCCATCGAGCCCAACATCACACCCAACGGCCGGTGATGATCGTCGCCCGCGCGACGGTGGCAGCGGCGCTGTTGGCACTCGCAGGATGCCAGCGACCCACGCCTGGGCCGCTCGTTGTCAGACTGCCCGAAGGGACGACCGCCGTTGCGCCAATCCCAGCGCAACCCGGAGTGAGCCAGGAAGCGGTCTTCTCACTCAAGCGCCTCGGAGAGGTGCCGTACGACGGATTCTCGCTGCCGCTCGTGTCGCCTGACGGTTCGATGGCTGCGATCCAGAGTGCGAACTCGGCCCAGTGGCCGATCCTCCTTGGGGAGGGCGCTGGCACCCCGCTTGCGAAGGTGACCATCGTGCCCCTCCACGCCAGTGGTCTTGCCCCGCTCACCGAGGCCGATGGAGCGTCGCTCCTGCTCGGGCGCTCGGTGGACGCTGCGGGATTCCTCGTGGAGGCGCCGCAAGCTGATGGGTCGAGGTGGATTGGGAAGGTCGCGTGGACCGGTGGCGCTCCCGCGTGGCTCGTTCGGGACGACTTCATCAACGCCCATGCTTCAGCATCCTCGACGGGACTCCTCGCATGGTCCCGTCGCGCGCGCGAAGGCACTGGCTTCTCGTTGGCGATCGCGCCCATTGTGGAGGGTTCGTGCGGTCCCGTCTGCATGGTGGAGTCTGTCCGTGGCGCGAGTTGGCATGCGCCGACATTCTCGGGGGATGGACGAACGCTCTACGCGCTACGACTCGACGACGGTGTGCTGGCCGCGTGCGCGTTTCCGGTTGTCGATGGACGGATTGAGACGCCGTCTGCCACGATGGAGTTGTCAGCGCGCGCGGATGCGCGCACGGCCTACCAGACGCTCACGGCGCTCCGGTGCGCTCGAACCACGCGGGGAAGTCTCGCGCTGCATCATCCCAGGTTTGCGCGCATGGCGATTTGGGACGCGGATGAAAACTCCGTGGCGTTGGCGAGTCCGGGCAGCGTCGCCCTGGCGGATCTGCAGGACGGGCGCTTGCTCTGCACAAGTGCGACCCGGCTCGCGATCGAACCCTCGCCATCGCGATCCAAGGCGACCGAGGCGTCGGTCGCTCTCGCGCTTCTTGATGCGGTCTGGATTCCAGTCAGTCTGGCGCCTGATGGCACCGTGCTGATTGTCCACCCCATCGCAGGACACCTAGAATTCGCCGAGTTCCGGCTCGCGCGATCCACGCCCTAGCGACGCTTGGTCGGCGACTTCGGGGGCAACTTCGGGGGCAACTTCGGAGCGGGTGCTTTCGGCGCAGGCTTCTTGGGCTTCTTCTTCGTGTCGCCGTCGTCATCTTCTTCGTCACCGTCTTCTTCTTCGTCGTCATCGTCGTCGTCATCGTCGTCATCGTCATCGTCATCGTCGCCATCGTCATCGTCGTCATCGTCGTCATCGTCATCGTCATCGTCGTCATCGTCGCCGTCATCCTCGTCATCGTCGCCGCCATCCTCGTCGTACTTGCCACCTGCGCGAGGCTTCGCTGTCTGTTCGAGTTCCTCGTTGGGACGGCTTTCTGGCTCGTCGGTTTCGCCTTCTCCCACCAAGTCATCGTCGCCCTCCTCGGACTCTTCGGTGTTCTCGCGCGGGCTCTTGGGATTGTCCTCGTCCTCGCCGAACCCGTCCTCGTCACCGAACTCCTCGTCGTCGAAGTCGTCGTCCTCTTCGAGTTCAAACTCTGGCTCCTCATCGTCGTCGTACCCGGCGATCAGAGGCGAAGATGGGTATGCCCAGAGAGGTTGGCGCGGGTCGAGGCGCGTCTCCTCCAGAGTCTCTGCAAATGTGGTGGTCATGGAAGCGCGGGGAGTATTCCCGCGGTCGCTTGCCTTGTCAACCCCTCCCACTCAGGGCAATGGGACCGCCAGCGTGGACTGTGGGCCGCCCAGGAGCACCCATCCGTCGACGAGCTGTGCTCGGTCGAGTCGACCGTCGTGGAGGTCGACCTGAACCGGCGGCCCCATGATCCGTCCCCCCTCGTCCCAGCCGAAGCGGTGGATGAGCGCGCTAGCGGCCTGGCGCCCGAGTCCGAACTCCCTCGCTTCCTCAAGCCCTTCCCCCTGCTCGATCGCGACAATAGCACACGCGGAAGGAAGGACATCCTCTATGCGCCGCGCGCCGTGAAGCGCCACCGAGCCCGACTCAGCCCCGTTGAGCCCAAAGAGATCGATTCCGTTGTTCGTCCATGTGACGATCGTGCCGCCCATTCGAATCCATCGGCGGGTCGGGTCCGGAGCACGCCCCTGTCCCGTGGACACGAAGGCGTCTGGCAACGGAAGTCCGCTCAATGGGTTCAAGACACTTGTTCGCCCGGTGGCATCGCTGACGACGAGGTGCTGACCGAGCCGGTCGGCCGAGACCGTCGACCTTGTGCTTGGCGCCATCACGAACCACTGGATCCCCGCGGACGAGCCCGTCAGTTGCCACCGCCCAACACCGCGCGTTGTCCCGAAGGCGACCGCCCCAGGTTCGACTGCGCGCACCCAGCGCAGCGGCTCGTCATTGGGAACCCGGACCTCCGCCATCACTGTGCCGGTGCGACGATCGAGCGCGACGAGCCACGATGCCTGCTCGTCGTGCGAGGCACGAACACCACCGAGCAGGACGATGGTTTCGGAGGCATCGGCACAGTCGACCTGCTCGATCACGCGAGCGCGATTCCAGAGCCGCTCGCTGTCGCGCAGGGAGAACGAGGCGGTCCAGCCATCCGCGCGAACGCCGACGAGGTCCGTGGCCCCCGGGAAGAGCACGCATTCGCTCCGTGAGTAAGAGGGCTGCCGACCCGTCACGGCCATGGCGACATCGTCAAGCCGCCACAGCGCCTGCCCGTCAGCGTCGATGGCCGCGACATCGACGGTCTCACGATCGGCCTGTTCCACCACCAGCGTGGCCGTTGGCGTGGCGGCGACGAACCTGACATCACCCAAGAGCGGCACTGTCCACCTCGGAGTGAGGTCGGGTGGATCCAGTCTCGTCAGTGTCCGGTCGGCGATCAGGTAGGCATGCCGTCCCAAGGCGGGTCCCCCCGCGACTTCGCGCACGGGTGCGAGAATGCCGCGAAGGAGCCGCGCCGACGACGGCGCGGACTCCCCGAGACTGGCGCATCCGACTCGCGGGCGCGGCGTTCCCTGCACAAGTGCCATCGAGGGCGTGCGGGCGAGCACGGCCGAGAGGCGCTCCGAACCGAGTGATCGCAGCGACGGATCGAACCCAGACAAGATGCAGCGGTCAAGGAGTTGCGCCCGCGTCCACGGAAGTTGAGCCGCTTCGAGAAGCGGAAGCGTCGCGTCGAGGACCGTCGTGACCGATGCGGCATCCCCGAGGGCGATCGCACTCGCGATCGCGGCATCGACGCGGCCGGCGAATTCTGCGAGAGTGCCCGCCGAGAGGGCGGCCTGTGCGGCGCCGATCCAGAGTCGCGCGGCATCGTGGGTCCCCGCCGCCATCGCGGCACCGACGACCGGATCGGCTGAAGAGCCGGTCGCCTCGCGCTGCGGCATGATCACCGATCCGGGGTGTGCGCGCTCCATCGCAATGAGTCGATTGGTGGCCGCGTGGCCTCCACTTTCGAGAAGCAGCCCAGTGCCGTCCAGTGTCGACATGGGCACCAGCGCGAGCGACGCCGGCTGCTCGGTCAGGAGTGCCTGCCACGCACGGGCCGCCGCGTGGTGCCGATCGCTCTGGGCCAGCCAGTCGCCCTGTGCGAGCAGCGCGATCGCTCGCTCCTCCGGGGAGACCCCCGCGGTCACGATCGCTTCGAAGAGGCTGTCGGAGGTGTTCCGCGAAAGGAGCGTTGAACGGGCCGCCTCGATGAGAAGGTCGGCGAGGCGTCCTCGGCGATCTTCGTCGTGCGACACCGCGAGCAGCGTCCCCGACGCGTCCGCGCAAGCCCTCGAAAGAAGATCCCCGTCACCGGAACGCAACGCGAACTCGATCAGGCCGACGACCGCGTCGGGGTCGTTGGGGCTCTTCCGCAGCGCTTCCACCAGAATCCGCTGCGCGCGATTGGCATCCATGAACGCTTCGACCGCGCCGCTCGTTGCGGCCGCAACGATCCCTTCGCTCGCGACAACATTCGACGGGCCGCGACAGGCGATTCGCATCGCGGTCGTGCCATCGTCGGCGTTCACAACGATGGCGTCACGAAGGAACGGCACGATGAGCGCAGGCCGGCCACTCGCGAGCCATCCCGACTGCACGCGACCGCGGATCCCTGCCGTGCCGGTCGCCGCGAGGATGGCCTCATTCTCGTCGGGCGCCACGGAGCTCTGGAGGGCAAGTCGCCAGAGTGGGGTGCGAAGATCGTTGACATCGAATGCGACGAGCCCATCGCCCACAGCAAAGATGCGTCCGCCGTCGCGGTCGGGCAAGAAGTAGCGCGGCTTTCCCCAGAGCGTTCCAGAGCCGGTCGGCATCGAGTCGAGTTCGCTGCCGGTGTGCGCATCGAGCAGTTGCACCGCGTCGCCCCCGGGAGAGAGTGTGACGAGACCGCGCGAACACATGCAGACGCCGCCGAGTTCCCACGGCAGGTTCTCCTGCGGCGTGTCGCGCACGGGCACTGGATCTCGACGCAACCACCGCACGCGCCCGTTGGCCGGATCAAGGCACAGCGTCGTTCCCGCGCCAGTGGCAACATAGGCCCAACCATCACTCACAACCGGAGTGGTGAACGGACGGGCGCCGCCAATGCGGATGCCCGGCGCGGCACCCGCGGGTGTCACGAAGCGGAGTTCGCCTGTTTCCAACGAAAGGCCGAAGACCGACGAGACGGTCTCTGTCCGCGCGGTGACCTTTCGCCCAAGGACGATCACCGTATCCGCAGCGACCGTCGGCGCGCCGTAGAAGAAGACGCCGGAAAGCTCGGAATGTTCGCGAAGTCTCTCGGACCCAAACTCCCATAGTCGAACGCCACTCTCGAGATCGACGCACACGACGCGTCCGCCCCCACTGCGCTCGGTCGCGAGCGCATGCCCGGAGAGCGCAAGAACGCGGCCGGTGTGGACGGTGACCGCAAGGAGGTCCCCCGCCTGAGCGTCTGCCCTAGGCGAGTTCGGTGCCCCCATGAACTGATACCAACGAGGCTGGTGCGAGTATGCGTCGAAGGCGCGGAGCACATAGCCCTCGTTGACAAGGACGGTCGAACCCGCGATCGTTGGAAGCGACACCAGGAGCCGTCCTGACAGGAGGCCGCCCTCGAGGCCGCCAGCACCCATGCCGCCCTCGTCCACCGACGCACGCAGGCGTGAATAGAGCGAGTTGTCCAGCGGTTCGCTCCAGAGTCGCACGATGTCGGGCGGGAGTTCGCCAAGCGCCGCCGGGCGTAGCGGATCGGCGCTCGTTCCCCCGCGCGTCACGCGTGGCGCACAGGCGTCGGTGAGTCTTGGCGCGAGCGCGACGAGCGTGGGATCAGCAGATGTTCGCAACGATGCAAGGACGCGATCGACTTCCGCGCGATTCCCGAGTCCCGCCGCCGCGAGAGCGCGCAGCGTGGCCACAAGTGCCGGATCGGCCGTCGAGACATCAGGATGCGTGGCGATGGAGTCGACGAGACGCTCGGCCGCGGCGAAGCGCACCTCATCGACACACCGTTGCGCCTGGCGCAGGCACGCGCGCAATCCGGCTGGCGTCAGGAAACGGCTCTCAATAATGAGATCGTCCTGGCCGAGCGCCTCCATGCGATCGGCTTCGCCCGCCTGTGTCGCTCGGTAGCGAGAAAGCACATCCGGGTGTGCCGAAAGAAACGCGAGCGTCCGAGTGCGTGCCTCAATGAAGCGATCCAACTCTCCTGGAACGCGGACGAGTTTGCTCCCGAACTCCACAAGCACGCGGTTGGCGAGGCGCGCCGACTCCCCGGGATTGTTCGCGGCCTGGTCCTCCGCCTGCGCCAGCAACTGCTCAGCGCTCGGAGAGTCGTCGACGGCGACGACGGCACGATCTTGCGCGAGCGCGGACAGCGTGAGCGAAACCGTGCACCCTGCCGCGATCCACAGGACCTGAACGAACGCACTCTTCGCCACGCTTCGCACGACGCCCCATGCTATGGATTGGGGTATAGATTGCGCCCATGATCCGCACGACGGCTGTCGCTCTCATCGCCCTTGTGGGATGCCAGAGCGATCCCGAGATTCGCGTGGAAGCGGTCGACCTCGTCGCCCGTGGCGAGCACGCGGACGAGTACTCCATCCAGTTGGAGTTGTTCAACCCGTGGCCGCAGCCACTCGTTCTGGATCGTTGGCAGTACGAGTTCGCATCCGACGCTGGCGTCTGGAGCACCGAGTGGGTCGCGAGCCGCACGCTGCCCCCGCGGAGCTACACGATGGACTCGCTTCCCGTCGTTCTCCGCCACGAAGGATCGTCGGCACAGATCAGTTCGTGGCGCGTCCATGGGACGCTTCGTTATCTCCTTCCCGGGCAACTTGCGGAAACGCTCTTCGATCTCGGTGTCAGTCGGCCGAGCGTCGACTTCGCTGGCTCGGGGGTGTCAACCCAGGCGGGTCCCGAAGCGAAGGCTGTGGAGAGCCGATAGCCGGAGGCGCCTCGCGGGGCATGCCCGATGCACGAGCATGGGACTCGAGCGCCGCGTTCATGAGTCGCTGGTGAATCCCGAGACGCCGCGGATCATCCTCGGCGACGGCCTCATCGCTGACGCGCGTGTACGTGCCGTCGCCGTGCATGGCCCATGCTTGACGGACATCGGAGAGCGCGGTTTCGAGGATGGTCCAGAGCGTGCGTCGGTGTGACGCGGCGTCGATGGGCGCGGCCGCTTCGACGCGTGTCTGAAGATTCCGGTACATCCAGTCAGCGCTGCTGATGAAGAACTGGCCATCGGTCGGCTCCTCCTGACCGGCACCGAAGTAGAAGATGCGGCTGTGCTCGAGGAAACGGCCGATGATGGAGCGCACGCGAATCGTCGCCGAGAGTCCGGGGATGCCCGGTCGCAGACAACAGAATCCGCGCACGATGAGATCGATCTCGACACCCGCTTGACTGGCTCGATAGAGCGCATCCATCACCCCGCGATCTTCGACTTGATTCATCTTGGCGATGATGCGGCCCCGGCCACCCTTGCGCTGGATCTCGGTCTCGCGCTCGATGAGTTCGATGAACCGACGCTTCATGGCCACCGGCGCGATGAGGAGTCTGTTGAACTCCGTTTGGCGAGAACGGCCGGTCATGTAGTTAAAGAGGTCGACGAGGTCTTCGGTGATCAGCGGATCCGTGGTGAGGAGGCCAACATCGTCGTAGAGCCGCGCGGTCTTCGCGTTGTAGTTGCCGGTGCCGACATGGCCGTAGCACCGGATGCCGTCGATCTCCTGCCGGACGACGAGGGCGGTCTTCGTATGCGTCTTGAGACCGACCACCCCGTACGCCACATGGACCCCGGCGTTCTCGAGGCGACGCGCCCACTCGATGTTGCGAGCTTCGTCGAATCGGGCGCGCAGTTCCACGAGCACCGCCACTTGCTTGCCACTTTCAGCGGCACGAATGAGGCTTGCAATGAATGGACTGTCGCCCGAGGTTCTGTAGAGCGATTGCTTGATGCAGAGAACCCGCGGATCCTCGGCCGCGGTCTTGATGAACCGCTCAACCGAAAGTTCGAAGCTCTGGTACGGGTGGTGGACAAGGATGTCACCCTTGCGGATCGCCGCAAAGATGTCGGGGTTCTCCTGATCCGCCAACTCGGCTGGCGGCAGCGGCGTCCACCGCGGATACTTGAGCGCAGGCAGGTCCATGTCGGCGATCGCGTCCAGAAGTGTGTAGTCAAGCAGCCCGACCGTCTCGTACACATCTTCCGGGCCGACCTCCAGCTCCTCCATGAGGAAGCGCAGGATTCTCGGGCTCGCGCCGGCGGCGACCTCGAGCCTGACCACGCGCGCAAACTTTCGTTCTTTCAATTTCTGTTCGACCGACTCGAGAAGGTCGTCCGCCGCGTCGCGCTCGGGCTCGATTTCCGCATCGCGCGTGACCCGGAACGGAAGCACCTGCAGAACCTCCATGCCCGGAAAGAGCTCGTCGAGGTTGTGCTCGATGATCTCTTGGACCGAGATGAACCGGCCGCCGGAACGGAACTCGTGGAGGCGACTCGGGCTCTCGGGGACTTTCACGCGCGCGAACATCGTCTCGGTTTCGCCCGGTCGGCGCACCACGAGACCGAGTGAGACGCTCATGTTGGAGATGAACGGGAATCGGTGGCCCGGATCGACCGCCAGCGGCGTCAGAATCGGGAAGACGCTGCGGCGGAACCACGCGCCTGCCTCGGCGCGTTCGCTCTCGGAGAGCTCGCTCCATCCCAAGAGGAAAATGCCCTCGCCTCTGAGGACCGGAAGAAGCTCGTCTCGAAGGATGCGGGACTGCTCGGCACCGAGATCGAGCACGCGGGATCGGACGGCGTGCAGCGCCTGCGCGGGCGTCACGGTGTCCATCAGCGGCAAGCCCTGCCCAGACTCGACCGAGTGCCGGAGGCTCCCGACGCGTTTCATGTAGAACTCGTCGAGGTTCCGCGAGTAGATCGAGAGGAATCGGACCCGTTCAAGAAGCGGTGTCCGCAGATCGCTCGCCATGGCCTGGACGCGCGCATTGAACTCCAGCCACGACCTGTCGCGATTGAGAAACCGCCCCGGATCGTCGAGCGGACCCGCCGACGATCCTTGAGCCGCCGGATCCTGACACGGTTGCAGATCGTCGTTCAGCATGTGGAACCGCTCCCGCACAGAAACTTCGCCGAGCACCCCGGGGCTTCGGTCACGCGAACGCTCTTGAGTCGAGCCGGTGGGCCGACGCGGGTCGTCATTTCAAGCGCAATGTGTTTGGCCACGAGTTCCGCGGTCGGATTCAGTCGAGTGAACGGTGCGGTCTCATTGAGATTGCGCGACCGAAACGGCGCGATCACCTCGCCGAGCGCTCTCTCGAGGGCATGGAAGTCGCAGACCATGCCTTCGGCATCGAGCGCCTCGGCCTCGACCACCATATCGACCTGCCAGTCGTGGCCGTGCAAAGGCTCGCGGGCACCCCCGATCACGATCGCGTGCGCCGCCGAGAACGAGCGGTGAATCTCCAACTCGAACATTTTTTGAGTATAGCCATCGATCGCCACGCGCCCCGGAAACTGCGCTAGATTCGCGTGCGTGGATGAGGCTCCGCTCATGCTCTCGGTGTCCGGCGCGCGCGGACTCGTCGGCCGTTCGATGACCCCCGCCGTGGCGCAGCGATTCGCCGGAGCGTTCGGCGCGCACCTGCTCGAGGGCTCGCGCGCGAGGGGGCGCACCGTCGTGGTCGGACGCGACGGGCGCGGATCGGGCGCCCAACTCGCCGCGGCCGTCATGAGCGGACTCGAAGCACTCGGGTTCGATGTGGTCGATGTGGGGATCGTGGCCACGCCGACGGTCGGCGTGATGATCGGTCACCTCGGTGCCGTCGCGGGCGTCGTCGTCACGGCGAGTCATAACCCAATTGAGTGGAATGGGCTCAAGACGCTGAATCACGATGGACTCGCACTCCCGGCCGAGGAGGCGGCGCGTGTCATCGACCGGTTCCGCAGCGGCGACACTCTGCGCAGTGCAACGAACGGCTCACGCCGCGAAGTTGGCGATGCGGATGAGATCCATGTTGCACGAGTCCTTGACAATGTGGATGTCGCCGCGATCCGCGCCAGGGGGTTTGCGGTGGCGATCGACAGCGTGAATGGAGGAGGCGCTCGATCCGGAGCGCTCCTGCTCGACGCGCTCGGGTGCCGGGTCACCCATCTCAATGCCCAACGCACCGGGACCTTTGCCCACACACCTGAACCCCTCGCCGCGAATCTCACGCAGCTCACTGATGCGGTTCGCCATGCTGGTTCGATCGCAGTGGGTTTCGCTCAGGATCCGGATGCCGACCGACTCGCGCTCGTGGATGAGCGCGGCGTCTTCGTCGGTGAGGAGTACACGCTGGTCCTGGGCGCGCTGCGCCTCCTCCAACGAGATGGCGCCAGCGTGCTGGCGACGAATCTCTCGACTTCGCGCATGATCGACGAGGTCGCCGCTCGTTTCCCAGGATCGCATGTCGTGCGCACAGCGGTCGGCGAGGCCAATGTCGTGGCGGGGATCCGCGCTGCCAATGGCATCGCCGGGGGCGAGGGCAACGGCGGACTCATTTGGCCCAGGGTCTGCTGGGTGCGCGACTCACTCTCGGCGATGGCGCTCGTCCTCGAACTCCTCGCTGCAGAGGGCAAGCCACTCTCGGCCATCGCCAGCGAAGTCCCGGCGTTTTCCATGGTGAAGCGGAAGCTGGAACTCGCCTCGATCGGCGGCCACGCGGCCATCGCTCCTTCCCTTGAGAGGGTTCGCGCGCACTTCGCGGCACAGGCGGGGGCGCGGATCGACCCGTGTGACGGCGTCCGCATCGACCTTGACCGCGGATGGGTTCACCTGCGCGCGTCGAACACGGAACCGATCATCCGGGTGATCGCCGAGGCGTCGACGCTCGAGGCTGCGGTCGCGCTCTGTGACGAATGCGAACGCGCGGCAGGACTCGCGGCGTAGACTCCGACGATGATCTCCTTCTCGGGCGCCTACACAGCGCTCGCTACTCCCTTCACGGACGACGGGCACGCCATTGACCTCGAACGGCTCGCCTGGGCGATCCGGTTCCAGGCCGAAGGAGGCGTCCGAGGGGTCGTCCCCTGCGGCACGACCGGCGAAGCGCCGACCCTGACCGAGGCCGAGCATGAAACCGTCGTCGAGGCAACCGTTGAAGCCGCGCGACCGCTTGGCCTGCAGGTCATCGCCGGCGCGGGGAGCAACAGTACGGCGCACGCCATTCACCTGCACCGACTCGCCGCCCGACTCGGTGCCCACGGTTCGCTGCAGGTCACGCCCTACTACAACAAGCCATCGGCCGAGGGGCTCTATCGACACTTCATGGCCATCGCCGACAGCGCGGATCTCCCGATCATGCTCTACAACATTCCCGCGCGCGCCGGTGTCACGCTCCTGCCCGAGACGGTGGAGCGCCTCTCGCGGCATCCCAACATCGTGGCCATTAAGGAGGCGACAGGGTCCATGGATAGTGCAAGCGAGATTCGCCGCCGATGCCGGATCGCGATCCTCTCTGGAGACGACTCGCTGACGGCCAGCTTCGCGGCTGTGGGTGCCACGGGCGTCGTGAGCGTGATCGCCAACATCGTGCCCGACCGCGTCGCACAACTTTGCCGCGAGATCGCCGCTGGCGACCTCGAGGCGATGCGACGATCCCACGAGTCGCTCTTCACTCTTGCGCGCGGCTTGCTCTCGCTCGATGTCAATCCTGTGCCGCTCAAGTGCGCGCTCGCTCTGTTGGGCCGCGATCGTGGCACCCTTCGGCTTCCACTCTGCGCGATCTCGGAGTCCGGGCGCGCCACCGTGCAACGCCTCCTCGTCGAGGCCGGGCTGCTCAACGCCGCGACAGTTCCTGTCCACGGGGCGGGTTCGCGCTCGTGACTGGTGAGACCCTTCCACTCAAGGTCGCGGTCCTCGTCTACCTCTATGACGCGGAGGATCGCCTCCTCCTGCTGCACCGGGTGAAGCCTCCAAACCCCGGCCGCTGTTCACCGATTGGTGGCAAGGTCGAGGTGCATCGCGGGGAGTCTCCGCACGAGTGCGCCATCCGTGAGACGCATGAGGAGGCGGGGCTTCGCCTTGACTACGCGGATCTGCGCCTCAACGGCATCGTGTCCGAACGCGCCTACGAGGGTGAGAACCACTGGCTCATCTTCCTCTTTGAGTCGACCCGAGCGATCGATCCCGCGCTGGTGGGACCCATGACATTCGACGAAGGACGGCTCGAGTGGGTCGCCGTCGATGAGGTGGCGTCGCGTCCGCTGCCCGAGACCGACCGCCGCGTCATGTGGGAGGCCGTTCGCGCCCACCG
>SYGQ01000083.1 GCA_005799475.1 Planctomycetia bacterium
GAAGCCGGGCGTCTAGGTGCTCGACAGATGGCGCTTCACTGCCGCGTCCACGAGGCGCGCGATCGCATCGAACTCCAGATTCACGCGCGATCGCAGCGTGAGTGATCCCAGCGTCGTTCGCGCCAGCGTCTCGGGAATGAGCGCAACCTCAAACCAATCCGCGCCGCATCGGGCGATGGTGAGCGACACGCCGTCGACCGTGATGGAGCCCTGCGCCAGCAGGATGCCAGAGCAAGCACCCGTGAGATTCACTCTGACGCGGTGATCGCGCTCCACTGGTGCGATCGACACGACTTCACCGAGTGCTTCGACATGGCCTTGCACCAGATGGCCGCCGAGTGGGTCCCCGGCGCGCAGCGCGAGTTCGACATTGACGCTCGCGCCCTTGGCAAGGCCCCCGAGCGTCGTGAGCCGCAGCGTCTGCGCCACGATATCGAAGGTGTGGACGCTGCCACGGCGGGAGACAACGGTGAGGCAGACTCCGTGGATGGCCACCGAGTCGCCCTCGCTCGCGCTCGCACCGATCGTGCCGAGGTCGATGCCCACACGGATCCCTTCACCGACACGCTCGACATGCTCGACACGGCCGACACCTTGCACGAGTCCGGTGAACATCGCTAGTCCCATCCTCGCACGATGGCAGCGCCAGGGTAGTAGCGTTCCAGAATGGAGCGTGCGCTCGCGCCCGACTTCGCCATCGCCTGAGCGCCGTGCTGGCAGAGGCCAACTCCATGCCCGAACCCGCGCCCCGAGACTTCAGCGCTGGCCTTGCCCTTGATGATCTTGACCTCGATGTCGCCCGACTTCAGTGTCGTCGCCTTGTCGCGGGGAGCATTCATGGCCCAGCGAAAATCCTCGGCACCAAGTTCAACCGCGCCGCGCGCCGATCGAACGCGGACCTCCGTGGCTCGCCCTGCAGCATTGCGATCCGACACTTCGATGGCCGTTGGCAACTCGATCGCGGCAAGATCAGGGCGACCGTTCGCCTTGCCCCATGCCTGGAGTCGCGCTCTCACACTCGACAGTGGAATCGTGACACTCCAAGTCGCCACTGACGCGCCTTGGCAGCATCGACCCGCACGCGGCCCATGGTCTCCCGTGGAAACGGCGCCGATGTCGTGAAATGGATTGTCGGTCAGTGTGTTGAGTGCGGAGGCCGGTCGCCCGCCGCATGAGCTCGAGTAATACGACGGGACCACTCGGCCGTTGCTGACGAGGACCTCGCCCCGCGTGGCGCGAACCGCCTCGATGGCGCGCTGATTGCTCGTCTCCCCTGCCCAGGCTTGACTCTGCTGGCCAGCCACCATGTCCCAGTGGCGGCGGCCACTCCAACGATCCTCTTCGACAGTCGCGTAGCTGCGCGCCGCGATGGCCTGCGCCCGAAATGTCTCAGGATCCCAACTCGCGTAGAGCTCCTTCGCGATCACGCCGGGCAAGTACGCCTCGATGCCGATGTCGATCACGAGGTCGATCTGCGGCGGACCCTTCTTCGCACCGTCACCGTCCTCGACAACCAGACGCAGCGTTCCGGGCCACTTCACCCCATTCCAGAGGATCGGCGAACCCGTCGCTCCACCCGAGCCACTCACCGAAAGTTCACACGGCGTGAAGTGACGCGACGCGCCGCCTCGCTGCTCCTTCACCACCCAGCCCGTGGGCGAGGCGCGGATCTCGAGCGGCCCTCGCACGGTCCACCGCGAGGCGGAATCGCCGATGGAGGCATCGCCGACCGTCATCGCGTCGGCGCCGCCGAGCGTAATGGGCATCGACGCCTTCTGACTCCCGATCTTGACGGCGACGATGGGCTCGGAGCTCGGGACGAGCGGCAGCGGCTTGGGTGGAATCGGCTTCGCCTTGACAGGTGTATCGAGGTCCTCGATCTGGACGACCTCGGGCGAAAGCGTGGGAGCGCTCGGCGTCGGCATGGCCGGTGGCGGTGCACTCGAAAGCGGCGCCGTCACGAGCGGCGCGCTTGGACGCTCGCTCTCGCAACCCGCGGCAGCCACAAACGCGAGAAGCACCGAACCGAAGCGGCGGCCGCGCCCTGTTCCCGTCATTCGAGCGTGCGCAGTCCCAGCCCGCGCTCTGCCAATTGCGCCTTGATCTCGTCGAGGCTCGTCGAACCAAAATTCTTGATCCCCATGAGTTCGGCTTCAGTCCGGCAGGCGAGTTCACCGAGCGTGCGAACCTCAAGGATCTGGACCGCCTTGCGCGCGCGAATCGTCAGCGGCAGCGACGCCACCGTCGTGTCGAGCACCTCTTGCGCCACGGTCTCGCGCAGCTTGTCGAGGTAATCCTGGCGGTACGACTCCTCGTAGCCACCTTCGAGCGCCTGACCCAATCGCAGGCCGCGCGAGGCGAGCATCGCCTTGATCTCGCCGATCGAGGCCTCGCCGAAGTTCTTGAAGGCCAACAACTCGGCCTCGGTGACACGAAGGAGGTCGCCAAGCGTGCGAATCTCCACCTTCTTGAGGCAGTTGCGTGCGCGCGAGCTCAACTCAAAGTCAGTGATCGGCGTGTCAAGGATCGCGTTGCGCCGAGCGGCCTGCGCGTCGGCCCCTGCGTCGTAGGCCATCGTCTGGACCGCAACCACATCCTTCAAGTACATGCGCGCGTGCCGATGGTTCGGGTACTTGTCGAGGACGAGGCGGAGGCAACGCTCGGCTCTCGCGTTCTCGCCGAGATCCTCGTAGATCGTGGCGAGGTTGAGCATCGCGTTCACCGGCGGCGAGGGGCGGTAGCAAATCTCTTCGTAGACGGCGAGCGCCTCGTCATCATCGCCAGTCCGATCGAGCAGCAGCGCCAGCGCGAAGAGGTTCTCGCACGAGCGGTCGAGCTCGACCGCTTGCTTGTATTGCTCTATGGCTTCGTAGGACCGACCCTCGGCCTCGTGCTTCTGAGCGGCAGTGACGAATGGCTTGGCGGCGGCGGAGTCAGACGGCGTCGTGGCGGACATCATGGGCGTGGCCCTCCTTGGGGGGTCGGCAAGCATACGCGGGTGCTCGCCCAACCCAAACTTCACTGTGTCGCGGCGCTCCCGGCGTGCCGCACAAGCCTCCGGTTCCGCCAGGGGCCGCGCTCGAAGCGCCACCACATCGCCGCCGCGAGGAAAATGATGTACGCGGTCGCCCCGATCCATGGACCCGTCGAGGCAAGGTTTGGGTGGAACTCCACCATCCATGCCCCGAGGCCGATGATGAGCGACCATGAGAGCACAATCGTCAGGATGCCCGGCCACAGGGTGTCGCCCGCGCCGCGCAGAGCCCCCGAGTACACGATCCCGACCGCATCAAACGCTTGGAAGATTGCGGCAGCGATCATGAGGCGTCCACCGATGGCGACAACAGCGTCCGCTGCGGCGACATCGGTCGCCGAGGACTCAGTGAACACTCGCACCATCGGTTCGCGGAAGACGAGCATGAGGAAACCCCATGCTCCCATGTAGAGGACAGACATCCAGACCGCCGTGCGCGTGTACCGGATCGCCTGCTCGGGAACTCCGGCGCCAATCGACCGCCCGACCAGCGTCGTGGTGGCGATACTGAACGCCACCGTCGGCATGAACGACAGGTGCATGTACCGGAGCACGGCCCATCCGGCCGCGAGGTGGGCGGTTCCAAAGACCCCAACGAGCACAGTCATGAAGACTGACCAGCAGAACATTTCGTTTCCGAACTGGATCGATGCCGGCCACCCGACTCGCACGAGGTCCCCCACGGCACCCATGTCGGGCCGCCAATTCGTGCGCGTGGCGTATTGCCGCGCCATCGCGGAACCAAAAAACACCAGCGCTGGGATCATGCACTCGACGGCAACTCCCGCGACGGTCGCTATCGCGGAGCCTTCGACACCGAGCGCCGGTGTGCCCGGAATCCCGTCAAGTCCGAGCCCGGGTAACCCCGCTTCGCCGAACACGAGGACGAAGTTGAGCGCGAGGTTCACGATGTTGCCCGCAATGGCCGCTGCGGCCACGACCTTGGGTCGCTGCACGGCGAAGAAGAAGTTCGAAAAGGCCTTGGATACGAGCGTGAAACATCCGCCGAGGATGAGCCACTGTCCATAGGCGAGCTCGAGTTCCACGAGTCGCGGCTCGTGACCCATCTGGCGAAACGCCCACGGCAGCACGAAGAAGCCGAACGGGAGCAGCGCCACCAACCACGACACGAGCCCGAACCAGATGCCCGCCCAGGCATAGCGCGACGCCGAGTCGGTCTCCTTCGCGCCAAGCGCCTGCGACACGAATGTGTTCACGAGCGACAGGATCCCGACGAGGAATGCCATCACCGTCCAGGTCCATACGCCGCCGTTTCCTTGAGCGGCCAGTTCGAGCGGCCCAAGTTGAGCCACCATGATGCTGTCCACGAACTGCATCACGGTGTAGCTGAGCATGGTGACCACGGTCGGCCACGCCAGCGACCACACCTCGAACGCGTTGCGCCCGGCGGTCCTCAGGCGCTTCACGGGCATGGGACTCAGCTGATCGCCGAGAGACTCACTCGCGGCATGTCGCTGGCGCGCGACACCGTCGCCGCCGGCGCGTCAACGGCGGCCGCCACCGCCTCGAGGCCGGCGGTGCCGCGCATCGCGGCGCGAAGTGCTGCCGCCGAGCGCGCGCCCGCGTGGGCGACGCCGGTCGAGTGGGAGTGCAGCGCGATGCCAATCTCGGTCTCGGATCGGGCGCACTCCACCGGCGCCACGGCGCGGGAGAAGCACTGCACGCGTCCCGATCGGTTTTCAAAGCATCCATCCTTCTCAATCCATGTCGCACTCGGCAGCACCACTTCGGCCAGCGGCGTCAGTCGTGTCGAGAGCGTGTCGATGAGCACGAGTCGGCGGGTCGAGAGGGCGCGGAACATCTCGTCGGTCACCCAATCACTCGGGTAGTTCCCCGTGGCGACGACCGTGCCGGCACCCGATGCGGTCAGCGCCGCAAGGAAGGCCCCCGCGTCGAGGGCGGGACCGGTCGTTCGTGACGGGGTCATCTTTGCCATGGCGTCGAGGACGCGGCGAACTCCGCGGGCATTGGGGGCCTTCTCGGCGGAGATCGTGAAGCCTCCCGCGAGCGTGCGATCGACGCCGGAGATCGGCACCGGACCAACACCCAGAAGAGCGCATGGGTCGACCGCAAGCACGGCTCGCGCGAGCGCCCATGCGTCCTCGCACGAGAGCATCGGACTCGCGAGGAGCGCGAGCCGCCCGCCCTTCGCCCCTTCGCGCATTGTCAATGCCGCGCGAGCCGTCGCCTCGCGCCATGCGGCATCCGGACGCGCGACATCCAACGGCGCGGCCCCGCGGATGGCGGGCATCGTGAGCCGCGCGTCCGAGTGGACGAACTTCCATCCGTACCGAACCTCGTCGGTGATCCACCATTGGTTGACGGCCGGGTTCTCTCGCGGCTTGACGCGGTAGACGCGCCCGTCGTGATGGTCGATCCAAATGTTGTCGCCGCTGGCGGTCAACCCGTCGACTGACGCTGTCTGCTTCAGGAACCAGACGCGCTGCTGGAACAGGAAGTCCTTGTCGAGCAGTGCGCCCACCGGACAGAGGTCCACGACATTCCCCGAGAGTTCGTTGTCGAGGGGGACGCCCGGGAAGACATCGATCATCTCGGTCCCGCCCCGGCCCTCCACCAACAGTTCGCCGGTCTTTGTGACTTCTTCCGTGAAGCGCACGCACCGCGTGCACATGATGCAGCGGTCGCTGTAGAGAAGGACATGCGGACCGACATCCTTCTTGGGATTCTTGATCTTGTCCTCGTCGAAGCGCGACTCGCCACGGCCGATTTCGTGCGAATAGTCCTGCAACTTGCACTCGCCGGCCTGATCGCACACCGCGCAGTCGACGGGGTGGTTGATGAGCAGAAGCTCCATGACGGCCTTCTGGTTGGCGATCGCCTTCACGCTCTCGGTGGTCACGACCATGCCCTCTGCGGCCGCCGTGTGACAAGTCGGCATCAGCTTCGGGATGAGCTCGAGTTGGCCGGTCTTCGGATTCGGCTGGCTGATCTCAGCGAGGCAGATCCGGCAATTGGCCGGGACCGAGAGCGCCGGGTGATAGCAGTAGTGCGGGATCTCGATCCCGTTCTTGAGCGCGATGTCGATGATCGACTGGCCCTTCTCGAACTCGAGGGAAACACCGTTGATGGTCAGTGTTGGCATGTGGAGGTCCGCAGGGGCGGGGCAGCATCCTATCGCAGCGTCGTGAGCTCAAGCTCAATCGCGCCATCGACGAGGTCGATCCGACGGACCTCGATGCGGCGCCCGTCGCCAAGGGGGTACACACGCGGCAGCGTGAGCGCGGACGCGGCATTGCCCTCAAGCAACTTCATGATGAGTTCGGCGCCAACAGGAAGCGGCATTCTGCCGACCGCTGCCGACCCTGGCTGGATGCGGATGCGGTCGGGCTCGACGACGAGCGCGAACGCCCCGGACCACACCCGACCGTCGATCGAAAGCCCGAGGACAGCTTCACCCGACTGAAAGTGCACCTGCCCGATGGCTCCTTCAATCGGCCACGCGAATGCGGGGTCGTGCGCTGTCCACTCGGCGAGCCGCGCCGCGAGCCAATCGTTCAGATCATCGGCGCGGATGCGGATCGCCCACGGTTCACCCTCGTCGCGGATGCGATGCACCGCCGAGGCGAGGTGCTGCTCAAGATCTCGCGCCCGCTCGTTCGCGCTGGCGTCGCTGCGCCGCGCCACGGGATCCCCCCACCATGACGGCGACCATTTCGAGAGCGCGTAACCCGCGACCACGAGTCCCGCGAGTGAGAGCACCACAATGAGGAGCCCCTTGAGCGCGCCGCGCGCGATCGAGCCGCGTCGCCACCGATCGCCCGTCACGGCACGAACCGCGTCACGCACACGGTGTCATTCTGCCCGCCGAAGCCGAACGAATTGGAGAGGCAGGTCTCGACCTTCGCCTTCCGCGGCGCGTTGGGGACATAGTCGAGATCGCACTCGGGGTCGGGCGTCGAGTAGTTCATTGTGGGCGGCAGCATCCCGCGCTCAATGGCGAGGACGCAGGTGATGAACTCGACAGCCCCCGCCGCGGCAATCAAGTGACCGAGCATGCTCTTGACCGAACTCATCGGGACATCTCTCGCGAGGTCGCCGAAAACGCGCTTGACGGCCAGCGTCTCGATGGAGTCGTTCTCCTTCGTCCCTGTGCCGTGTGCGGAGATGTAGTCGACGAATGGCCGTCCATCACTGCGCCGAGCATGCGGGTCGATGCCTGCCTCGGCGAGGGCCTGCAGCATGGCCGCGGCCGCACCTCTCCCTTCGGGTTCGATGTCGGTGATGCGGTAGCTGTCCGCACTCGAACCGAAGCCGATCACTTCGGCGAGCGGCACCGCATGGCGCGCTTTCGCGTGGGCGAGTGACTCGAGAATGACGACGCCCGCCCCCTCGCCCATCACGAAACCGCCACGCTTCAGGTCGAAGGGTCGGCTCGCGCGCTTGGGATCTTCAGCGGCCGTGCTCAGCGCCGTCAGCCGATTGAATCCTGTGATGCCCAGCACATGGATCATCGTGTGCGCCCCGCCGGCGATCATGACATCCGCCTCACCCGCACGCAGAATGCTCGTCGCTTCGCCGATGGCTTGCGTGCTCGCTGCGCACGCGGTGAGACAGTTGTACGATGGACCGCGCGCGCCAAACTCGGCGGCGATGTGCGCCAGCGGCATGTTGGGTTCCTGCTCGACCTCGCCCGCAGCTCGCATCAGCGCGTGCCCGAGGCGCGCCCACGCCACGCCGTCAGTCTTCCCAGCGGCTTCGTTCCACGCACCGAGATTCGTGGCCAAGTAGTTCGGCGTGTCGATCACACCCTCGCCCGCACCGAGGTAAATGCCGACGCGCCGTTGATCACGCGGCGCGCGCTCGTGCATCCCCGCCTGGCGCCACGCTTGCGAGGCCGCCCCGAGCGCGAACTGAGAGTTGAGGCCAGCGTGCGCGTGGCGGGCAAAATCCTTCACGAGCGGCCTCACATCAAAGTCCTTGACTTCCGCCGCGAACGAGGTGGGGAATGTGCGCGCGTCGAATCGCGTGATCGGCGCCATGCCGCACTCGCCGCGCATGAGCGCGCCCCACACGGTCTCGATGTCGTGACCAAGCGGTGTCACCCAGCCCATGCCTGTCACGACCACTCGCTCCGCGTCGCTTCGCTGTCCGTGGGCGCTCATGCGACCCTCCGCATCACGATGGCACATGACTGACCGCCCAATCCAGTCGTCGTCACAAGAACATGACCGAGCCGAGCCTCACGCGACGCGCACGCATCCGCGTCAACGCCGAGTTTGGCTGATCCCACCGTGCTCAAGCGCGCCGGCAGCCGCTGCGCCGCGAGGCACTGTGCGGCCACGCACGCGGCGAGTGCGCTCGTGCCGGCCCCGCAGATCCCAACCTGCGGCGCTAAGGTCACAAGGGGAACCGAGGCCGCGCGTGCGCCGAAGACCCGGCGAATGGCGTCGGCTTCTGCCGCGTCAACCGACGGAATCCCAGCGCCAGTCGGCACGATCGCGTCAATCGATGCCGCACTCGTGCTCGCGTCGGAGAGGGCGCGCTCGATCGACGCCGCGATGTCCTCTCCCGCGCCCGAAAGATCAACACCCACGGTGTCCGTGCACGCGCATTGTCCAGCCGCGAACCCAGCGAGTTCCGCGAGTGGTGTGCCCGAGCGTGCCGTCACGCTGGACTCGCTCTCAACGATCAACATGCCGCCGCCCTCGCCAAGCACGGTGCCCGACGCATCGGGCGCGAACGGACGCACCGCGCGCGATCCATCTTCACCGACCCCCACTCTCGCGAGTCGATTCGCGAAGGTCTGACGCAAGAGACCCATGTAGTTGACCTTGCTCTCAGCGCCACCAGAGAGGCACGCGCACGCACCACCTCGACGGATCACGCGCACAGACTCACCAAGACTCAGCCCACCCGACGCTTCGGCGCAGGTGATCGTGTTGGATGGTCCGAGGCACCCGTGGATGATCGTCACATGACAGGCGAGCATGTTGGGGAGATACTTGAGCAGCCACAGCGGTGTCAGGTTGGCCATGCCGGTACGCCCCCACGCCTCGGGGTCGAACTTGCCGTCGCTCGTGCGGCTCGTCAGCATCGCCCCCGCGAGTTCATCCGAGTCGGCCGGGATGAGTCCCGCACCGATGTGACAGCCGAATCGATCGGGAGCGATCGTGGGAGTCGCTCCTTCCGCGCTCCCCTTGGTCGTGAAGCCGGCACTCTGGATGGCAGCGCTTGCGGCCGCAACCGCGAGTTCGATGTCGCGGGCCATGACCTTCGTCGCCTTGCGGTAACTCTTGGGGACGATCGACCGAACATCCAGTTGCTCGGGGCGCAGCGACGCAGCGGCCGTCGTCGCGAAGCCCGATGGATCAAATGCTGTGATGGGGGCAATCGCCGTCGCCCCGTCGCAGAGTCCCTTCCAGAGTGGCGCCACACCCACGCCGAAGCCCGACACGGGGCCGATGCCGGTCACGAAGGTTCGAATCGAGCGGCGCTGCATTGGGGGGCAGAGGATAGGCACGCTCGGCAGAGCCTGCCTCACATCCGCCGCGCCACGAGGAGGGCCATCTCGAGAGCCTGTTCGTAGTTCAGCCGCGGGTCCACCGCCGTGCGATAGGCGCGCAAGAGGTCGCCGTCGCCGAGCCCCCGCGCGCCACCGGTGCACTCGGTGACATTCTCGCCCGTCAATTCGAAATGAACGCCACCGAGTACCGTCCCCTTGCTGCGGTGGATCTCGAACGCCTGCTCGAGTTCCGCGAGAATGTGTGCGAACTTGCGCGTCTTGACACGGCCGAGCGTGGACCCAGTGGACGCGGTGACGGTCTCGGTGTTTCCGTGCATCGGGTCGCAGACCCAGAGCACACGCAACTTCGCCTGCTCCACTGCGTCAATGAGGCGTGGCAGCAACGAGCCGACTTGATGCGCGCCGAGTCGGTGAATGACGGTGATGCGGCCGGGCTCATCGGCGGGATTGAGCCGATGCACGAGTGCGACAAGTTCCGTGGCGTCCATCGTGGGCGACAACTTGATGCCGATGGGATTCTCGATCCCACTGAGGTACTCCACATGCGCCTCGGCCAACTTCGCGGTGCGCGCGCCAAGCCAAGGGAAATGGGTTGACAGGTTCCACCAACCCTCGCGCCGCGGGACCTGCCGCGTCTGCGCTTCCTCGAGATCCAGGAGCAGGCACTCGTGGCTTGTGTAGAAATCGACGCGCTGCATTTGGTGGACGCGCACCCCGGCGAGCGTCTCCATGAACTGAAGCCCCTGGCCGATCGCATCCACCATGCGCGTGTACTCCGCGGCCAGCGGCGAGTGCGCGACCCAGTCGAGATTCCACTGCTCCGGATGGTGGAGGTCGGCGAACCCGCCATCGACGAGCGCGCGAATGAAGTTGAGCGTGAGCGCGGACCGCTCGTACCCGCGCAGGAGCAGCGATGGATCGGGGGTCCTCGCCTCAAGCGTGAACTCGGGGCGATTGACATTGTCGCCGCGGTACGAAGGCAGCGACTGGCCCTCACGGGTCTCCACCTCGTCCGAACGCGGCTTGGCGTACTGACCGGCAAAGCGCCCCACGCGGATCACGCGCCGCCGCGACGCGTGCGTCAGGACGAGGCTCATCTGCAAGAGAATCTTGAGCTGATTTGTGATTGGTGACGCGCAGCACTGATCGAAGCTCTCCGCGCAGTCGCCGCCGTGCAAGAGGAATCGCGACCCCGACGCGGCGTCGGCAAGTTGCGCCTTCAGCGCCGCGATTTCACTGCTGGTGACCAGTGGCGGGAGCGCCGCGACCTGTCTCAGCACCGTCGCCAAGGCATCGCGTGAAGGCCACGGTGGCTGCTGGCGCACGGGGAACGTCCGCCAGGAGCCCGGGGTCCACGCGTTGGACGGTGCCTCACTCATTCGAGCGGAGCGTAGCCAACTTCAATGCGGGCGACAGGACTTGAACCTGTACGGGTTTCCCCACTGGAACCTACATCCAGCGCGTCTGCCATTTCGCCACGCCCGCGCACTGCACTCCGTAGGATGATAGGTCATGCGTTGGAGCGAGCGCCTTGCGATCGGCTTCGTGCCATTGTTGGCGAGGCTGCTGTTGTGCGCCGCGCTCCTGCCGCTCGGCTGGCACCAAGTCTTCACAACCCGCGCTTACTCCGCTCGCGACGCGTCGCGGCTCGGCGCCATCGGTGTGACAGCGAACGGACTCGACTTCTCTCGCGTGAAGGCGACGGGTCCCACATGGGCCGGGGGCGAAGCATCGACGACCGCGCTCGCTGGGGCCGACACGCCGCTCACCGCGCGATCGCTCTATTCGGTGGCGCTCGAGTGCGATGCCGGCGGGCTCCCGTGGCCCGCGCTCGCGGCATGGGCCGTCGCCCTCACTGAGCTTGTTGGCCCCCTCCTCCTTGTGGCCGGTTTCTTCGCGCGGATCGCTGCATTCGCAGTCTCTGTTGTGATGATGGGCGCCCTCGCGGCCACGAGCATCCCTGCTCTTCGCGCCTCCGGTTGGTGGTCGCTGCCCGACGACGACCACACACGGCTCTGGATGCAGGGCGGCCTGATCGC
>SYGQ01000084.1 GCA_005799475.1 Planctomycetia bacterium
CCGAAGGCGCGGACGAGGCCGTCCACGCGGATCGCCAGCGAGTGACGAGTGCCACATGCAATCACGGTGCATGGGCCAAGGTCGCTCGGCGGTACGCACTGACCAAACTGGCTTCGTCCCCACGCGCGCACCAGCCCGTCATTGCGGAGTGCGACCGTGTGGTTTTCACCCGCCGCAATGGACTGGCAGGGCCCAAGGTTGGTAGGAACAATCGACTGGCAGATGTCGTTCGCTCCCCAGGCACGCGCGCTGCCGGCGGGAATCGTCTGCGCTGAGGCCGCGGTCACAAGGGCAGCACCGACGGCGGACCCAGTGATTCCACACCATCGGTGGAGTTCAGCTACGCCCTGACCACTCGTTGCCATCGCCATGCTCCGTCGAGCCGCCGTGCGCCTCTGCGGCATCCGTGCCACCGACCGCCTCCGTCACCCTGCGACACCCCGGACCCCCCAGGAGGGCCCGTAAAACTCGTCATCGCCACAAAACAAGCATAAAAACCAGCATTTTGCTCAATTCAGCCGTGAAGACGCGAGTCATCGTACTTCAGCCGAAAGAAACTTCAACTGCATGACTGCAAAAACTTCAGCCGGCTGGCGTGTTCCGTCTACTTCCCGCGCTTGCCGCGGCGACCCTGCTTGAAGCCCTTCTTGTGGCCCCGTTCGATCCGCGCGGCACCGCGACCGCCAACGAATCCACGATCCCTCTTGCCCTGAGGCTGAGCTTCTGGGCCGCCAGGGCCACCGCCGCCGGCCCGCTTGGCGACGCGAACCAGGCTCAAGTCCATCTGTCGCGTCGCAAGGTCAATGAGCGCGATCTTCACTTCGACGGCATCGCCCACCCCGAGGCTCGCGCCACTCCGCGGATTCGTGAGGCGACCCGTCGATTCACTCTTGGTCCATCTCTGACCCGATCCCATGTCGCGGGTGCGGACCATGCCGTCGACGAGAAATCGATCGAGCATCACGAACACGCCGCCGCCTCCCTGTGACACACCGGTCACGACACCATGCAGCGTGTCATCAAGGTGGTGGTCTTTGAGGAACTGCAGGACGAGGAACGCGCGCAACTCGCGCTCAGCGCCTTCGGCGTTGACCTCGGCATCAGAGCAGTGCTGGCCAGCGGCGACCAGATCGTCCGCGGGTTCGACGCGCGGATCGTCGCGCAGACGGTCCAGAAGTTCGCGGCGCCGCTTTCCGCCGGGCGGTTTCGCGCCGTTCTCCGTGAGTTCCGTCCACGCCTGCAGCATCCGATGGGTGATGAGGTCCGGGTAGCGGCGGATCGGGCTCGTAAAGTGCAGGTAGTGCTCGCTCGCGAGCGCGAAGTGTCCGATGAGCGACGGCGAGTAGACCGCCTTCGCCATCGAGCGGAGAACCGCGAAGTGAATCGCCCGTTCGCTGTCGGTGCCGCGGACGCCGTCAAGGAGCGCCTGCAGGTCCTTGCGCGTCGGCGTGTCGGGGAGCCGCACTTTCGCCGCGCGAGCGCAGACGCGAAGCGCCTCAATGTCGTGGAAGTCCGGCTCGGGGTGGATGCGCCGAAGGGCGGGAACCGCCAGCGAGGCGAAGAGTCGTGCGACGGCCTCGTTGGCCTCGACCATGAACATCTCGATGAGCGTGTGGGTGAACGCTGTGTCTTCGGGTTGCACATCGCGAACTCGCCCGTCGTCGCCGAATGTGAGTTCCGATTCCGGAAGCGCCAGCACGATCATCCCTTCGCGCAGGCGTCGCGCGCGCAGAGTCCGAGCGAGCGCGTTGCAGAGTTTCAACTCGTCGCGCAGCGCATCATCGACGGGTGTCTCCGTGCGCGCGTGCGTCCTCGCACCGGCAAGATCGCCGTCGATGGCGGCCTGCGCTTCGAGATAGGTCATTCGCTTTCGACTCTTGATGACCGTCGAGGCGTATCGCTCGAACAGCACCTTGCCATCCTTGTCGAATGAGATCCAGACACTCTTGGCCAGCCGCGCCACGCCTTCTTGCAGTGAGCACACGCCGTTCGAGAGGGTCTCGGGAAGCATCGGAATGACGCGGCGCGGGAGGTAGCAACTCGTCGCGCGTCGGCGCGCCTCCTCGTCGAGCGCACCGCCATTGGCCACGAAGTGCGCGACATCCGCAATGTGCACCGCAAGCGTCCACTCCTCGCGTTGGGCGTCGAAGGAGATGGAGATCGCATCATCAAAGTCGCGCGCGTCAGGAGGGTCGATCGTGAAAACTGATTCGCTTCTCAAGTCAAGGCGACCCGCCCAACTCGCCTCGCGTGCGGCCTCGAAGGTTCGTGCGACCGCAGCCGCCTCTTCGAGGGCAGCCTCGGGGAACTCCTCGGTGAGCCCATGCGTCACCATCACTGAGGCGGTCTCCGCATCGGGCTCGCCCGAGACACCCAAGCGCTGCGTGATGACGCCCTCGGCGCGCGATCGTTGATCGGGGAACCGAGTGATCTCGACGATCACCTTGTCACCGACCGTCGCATCCTTCGCGCCGGGATCACGAACAACGATGGGCTCGGTGAGCGACTTGCCGTCGGGAAGCACGATCCATCCGCGCCCTTCCTTCGCGAGTTCGCCGGAGAATCGTGTTTTGGCTCGTGCGAGGACCTCCACAACGCGGGCGGTTGGCCTCGCGTCCGGCGCGCGATCCCACTCCGCGCCTCGCCGAATGATCGCCACGCGCACGCGGTCGCCGGATATTGCGCCGCCGGTGTCGCTCTCGGCGACATAAAGATCGCCCTCGCGGCTCGGGATGTCCGGGATGAAGTATCCGCTGCCGGGGCCTCGCGCGCCGATGCGAATGCGTCCAA
>SYGQ01000085.1 GCA_005799475.1 Planctomycetia bacterium
GGGGCGCATTGATCCTGAGTCGAGCGGCATCTTGGCATCACTCGGATCGTGGATGCGCTCGCATGGGGGCGCCATCCATGGCAACGGCGTCGCGCTCTTGCCAGTCCCCGCATGGGGACGGTGGACGCTTGCAACGGACGCAGCGGACTCCGCCACGCTGAATGCCCATCTCTTTACAGCGCCCGATGGCGCGCTTCGCATTCCTGGAATCCTTGATGATCCAACGGCCGTCAGAGTTCCCGGCGCGGAGTTTGCGGCACCATCGTGGAGGCGCGAGGGGCCGGACCTTGTCCTCGAACTTGATGAAACGATGCGTGAGGCGATCCGCACGGCTGCGCTGCACCCAGTTCTCGCGCTCGACTTTGCGCAGTGCCCGCGCAGGATGAGGACACCGTGCATCCTTGATGATGCCACCATCTTTGTGGGTCGGCGCCGGGTCGAGTTCGCGCCGCCTCTGGAGGGCACGACGCTCCATGTCACCATTGACGGGAGCGATCCCAAGGACGCGACCGCGCTCGCGCCGGACTCATCGGGGCGTTTCGCCGTCGAACTCTCCGACTCCGCCACGGTGCGGGCGAGATCGGGTTGGCGCGGACATGTCAGCGCGGCCGAAACGAGCGTGAACTATCGTCGGGTCGATGCCCAGGCTGCGGTCGCCTGCGACGCGCCACACGCGGGACTCAATGTCCGCGTGATCCTCGGGCTCTTCGACACCGTTCCCGACGAGTCGCACTTTGCTCCGTCGACGACCTCCATCGAAGTGAGCGAAGTGACACTCCCCCGCGGGCTTCCTGAAGAACGGTTCGCTATTCGCCTCACCGGCCTGATCGAAGCGCCTCTTGATGGCGTCTACCGATTCGAGCTCACAAGCGACGACGGCAGCGACCTTCGCATCGATGGCGAACTCGTCGTCGACAATGGCGGCCTGCATGGAGCCGTGGCGAAGTCGGGGGCCGTTGCGCTGGCGAAGGGCTGCCACGCGATCGACCTGCGCATGTTCGAGTCGGTGGGAAGTGAATCACTCTCACTGCGCTGGCAGCTCCCGGGCGCGAACGAATTCACTTCGATCCCGGCGGCGGCGTACTCGCGGCCGAATCCGTGGGAGTGAGACGGATCCACGCCAGGTTCATGAGCGCACTTCCAGCGATCGTGTGCGGCCGAACGATGATCTCACTCTCACCCGCGAGAAGTTCGATCTCGCCGATGTCGACTTCGACAAAGTCACACCAGGCCTTGCACTCGGGCACGATCCCATTGACCGATGGCTGCGATGCCGGCGACGGAGCCGACGCGACGGTGAAGTGGCTCCCGCCCTCACCAGGTGCCGCGGCCATTCGCGCGATCACGCGGTAGCGGCCACCCACGGCGAGCCTGACAAACCAGCGAGCCACGCCGTCGGCACTGACCCAGAAGCCGAGATTCTCGCAGCGGTCCTCAAAGCGGACATGGCCCGTGAGCAGCGCGTCCGCGGCGCCCAGCGTGAGGGCGCCGTTTGCACTCGGCATCGTGGCTGGCTGCTCAATGTCGGGGACGCCTTCGATGTCAACTTCGAGCACGCTTGCGACTGCGTCCGGGGCGGTCTCGGGTAGCGAGATGGACCAACCATCGTCCGTTCGTGTCGCCTCGCAGGCAAACGCAGTGGCCCCGAGAAGCCGCGCCGCAGTCACGGGACTCTCAAGCCCGGGCACGACGAGAGTCCGACCCCCCGACGCATTCGCCACAGGCCAGTCGAAGATGTGGAAATACAGCCTTGTCGCGCCGCCCGGGAGCGCCTTCTGTGTGCAGCGACCAAATGGAAGTCGGCGAAACGGGCTTGCGCTCGTCCCGTAGATCGAGTCGCCGTTGACTTCCATCCACTCACCGATGGCTCGAAGTCGCTCGACGCTCGCCGGGGGGATGTTCCCGTCGGGTTGCGGACCGACATTCAAGAGGAAGTTGCCTCCCTTACTTGCGATGTCGCAGAGGTCGCGGACGAGGACCTCGCTCGATTTCCAGTTCGTGTCGGAGGTCTTCCATCCCCATGTGTCGTTCATGGTCATGCAAGTCTCCCAGTCAGTTCCGGGAATCCCCATCGATGGCACTTCTTGCTCGGGTGTGCCGTAGTCACCAGCCCACTCACCGTCCGCATCGAGACCGGCCATGCCCGAGCGTCCCTTATCGACTCGGTTGTTGATGATGATGGACGGATCAATGCCGCGAACGAACTTCGCGAGGTCAAGCCCTAGTTCATGCGTCCACGTCTTCTCCCACTCGCCATCAAACCAGAGAATCCCTACGCGCCCGTAACCCCCCGAGATGAGTTCGCGCAATTGCGACTTCATGTCACCGACATATCGGTCGAAATCGGCATCCTCGGGGTCGCGTGGATCCCACGCACGGCGCGGCAGGTAATCCGGATGCGTCCAGTCCATGATCGAGTGATAGAAGCAGAGGCGGATCCCACCCTCCTCGCACGCCGTGGCCAGTTCGCGCAGGATGTCCCGCTTGAACGGAGTCCCCATGACATCGAAGGTCGTCACGCGCGAGTCCCACAGACAGAACCCATCGTGGTGCTTGCTTGTGATCACGATGTAGCGCTGACCGGCAGCCTTCGCAATGCGCACCCACTCCTCAGCGTCAAACTCGACGGGATTGAACTGTCCTTGGAGTGGCGTGTACGCCGCCGGATCAATCTTCCCCCCGTCGAGAATCCACTCGCCCGCGCCGGGGACAGACGCGCCATTCCACACGCCGCCTGGAATGGCGTAGAGACCCCAGTGAATGAACATACCGAAGCGCGCGTCGCGGAACCATCCCATGCGCTGGTCGTGGTCTGAGACAGCAACCGCTTGCGCGCACGGTGCCGACAGCACGGCGCACGCGCACGAGAGAGCAATGAGTGTTCGCACGGCAAGAGCCTACGCGTCACTCAACTTCTATACTCGCGCCATGGTTGAGTCGGGCGTTCCCGAGCGACGATGGCTTGCGCTCGTGGCGATGACCGGCTCGCTCTCAATGATCATGCTCGACTCCACCATCCTCGGGGTGGCGTTGCCGACGATTTCGCGTGACCTCTCGATGGATGCGACGACGCAGGCGTGGGCGGTCAATGCCTACCTCGTCGCCATCGCATCATTCGTCGCACTCGGCGGCCGCGCGGGCGATCGCATCGGGCGAATGCGGGCCTTCCGGCTGGGGATCGTGGGATTTGCACTGTCGTCGATCGCGTGCGCGATGTCGACATCGGCGTGGGCCTTCGTCGCCGCCCGCGCGGCACAGGGACTCTCGGCGGCCCTCATGCAGCCCGCGAGCGCGGCCATCGTCATTGATCTCTATCCACCTGAGCGTCGTGGCCGTGCGATGGCAACCTACGCAGGGATCTCGCTCCTGTTTCTCGCCGCAGGCCCGCTCGTCGGTGGCGTGCTGCTCAGCTACCAGTCGTGGCACCTGTGCTTCTGGCTCAATGTTCCTGTCGCGGTCCTCGCACTCGCGCTTTCGATGTCGGTGCGGCACGGCGCGCATGATCGTCGGTCTCGCGCCCTCGACTGGCCATCGGTTGTGATGCTTGCGATCGGGATGCCCCTCTTCGTGTCCGGATTGCAGGCGGTCCGCGCCGATGCGGCGATGTCGGCGCGCGCGCTCTCAACAGTTCTCCCCGGGCTTGCGCTGCTCTGGTTGTTCGTGCGACGCCAGCTCACGATCGCTTCGCCGCTCGTCGATCTCGCGCCGCTTCGCGACCGCGCCCTCCTGGCCAGCGCGTGCACGCTCTTCGCGTTTCAGTTCATCAATGTGGGACAGGGCATCTACGGCTCGTGGTTCCTCCAGGCATCGCTCCACTTCTCACCGATGGAGGCTGGCCTCGCGACGCTGCCCATGATGGTTCCGGTACTCGCCATCGTGCACTGGGCCGGCAAACTCTACGACACTTCGGGGCCGCGACGACCCGTGGTCTGTGGCCTCTCGCTGACCGTGCTCGGCGCCGTGGTCGAGTCTGTCGGTGTCGCGTGGTTGAGTTACCCCGTCATGGCGATCGGCATGGCGTGCATCGGCACGGGATGCGGATTGGCGATGAGTCCATCCAACACCGATGCGCTCGCACGAGCCAAGGAACACCAGCGCGGCGAAGTGAGCGGCATCATTCAGTCGTTCCGGCTCGCCGGTGGCACGCTGGGTGTCGCACTCATCGTGCTCGTGATGCAATTGGTGTCGCCCACCGACAGCGCGTGGACGCCACGCGCCGTGAGTGCGGGCTTCGCGCTGCACGCCGTGGTCGCGCTTGGTGCGCTCGCGCTGGCGTTCGCATTCGTGCGTTCGCGAGCGCCTCGCTACGACGGTTCAACGGCCACGACCTGAGAGGCGGGAAATCGCAGCGTGAGATCGCAACCCACGCGCGTGTGCTCAGATGGGTTGCCTTCGAGCACCTTGAGGCGCGTGCCTCTGACCTCGATGATGTGTTGTGCGCTCGCTCCCAGATACACCGACTCAACGCAACGACCCACGATGAGCGTCTCGCCGCGCACGCTGCTCAGGCCATCGTTCCCAATGCGGATCGTCTCGGGTCGTACCGAGAGCGTGAGCGAAGTTGACGAGCGAAGCGCCGGTGGAACATGCGCGCGAATCGCGCCCAGCGGCGAGCGCACGGTGCCGAACCCATCACCATCGACGGGTCCCTCGAGTTCTCCATCGATGAAGTTGGTCTCGCCGATGAACTCGGCGACGAATCGCGTGCGCGGCCTTTCGTAAATCTCCTTCGGTGTCCCGAGTTGCTCAACGCGACCGTGCGCGATGACCGCGATCCGATCGGCAAGTGAGAGGGCCTCTTGCTGATCGTGCGTGACATACAGCATTGTCATCTTCAGCTGGGTCGAGATGCGCCGGATCTCCGCGCGCATCTCAAGGCGCAGCTAGGCATCGAGGGTGGAGAGCGGCTCGTCGAGGAGCAGCATGTCCGGGCGGAACGCCACCGCTCGCGCGAGTGCCACCCGTTGCTGCTGGCCGCCGGAGAGTTGGTTCGGCAGGCGATCCGCATACGCGCTCATGTGCACGAGTTCGAGTGACTCGCCGACGCGCGCCTTTCGCTGCGTCGCCGGCATCTTCCTGACATCGAGGCCGAAGGCCACATTCTGCGCCACCGGCATGTGCGGCCAAAGCGCGTAGTTCTGAAAGACCATCCCGGCGTTGCGTGCCTCGGGTGGCTGCGCGGTGACATCGCGCCCACCGAAGAGCACACGCCCTGAGGTCGGCGCGACGAATCCCGCCACCATGCGAAGGATCGTGGTCTTGCCGCACCCAGAAGCGCCGAGCAGGAAGTGAAGGCTGCCCGCTGGTACATCAAGCGAGACGGCGTCGACCGCCACGGTCTCGTCGTAGCACTTGCGGACATTGTCGAGCCGCAGCGGGATCACGCGACGAAGGATAGTGATCCTTGGACGGTCGACCCTCGGTTCCTACGATGCGCGCATCCATGTCAGACCCGCTCAAGCGGCTCCAACAAGTGCAGGCGTGGCGTGCGCCCAAGGGATGGGCGACCATTCCGGCGGCACCGGTCTCGGCGGAGATTGCACGGCTCAAGGCAGCGATCACTCGCCAATCCGCGCGCATGGGTGATGCGGCTGAACTTTGGGAGCGGATCATTCCCGCCGCGATCAGGGAGGACACTCGACTCTCTGGCCTTGCGGGTGGGGTCCTCTCTGTCATCACGGGGTCCGCGGCGACGACATTCGCGCTCGACCGACTGCTGCGCGGCGGCGGCGAAGCGCGACTTCGCGAAGGCAGCGAGGGACGGATCGTTCGCGTCAGAATGCGCGTGGGTCAGATCGACCGCGACGCATGATCGAC
>SYGQ01000086.1 GCA_005799475.1 Planctomycetia bacterium
GCGGACCATGTAGAGAAAGAACACGCAGAATCCGAGGCAGAAGACCCCGACACCGACGGGGATCACGCTCATCCAATCGGCGCCTGGACTGAGGACTGCCCGCGAGTGATCGATGGGGTCGCAGTGCACCACGACCGACGCGCCGACCGGATAGGCGTCGACGATGGCTTGCGCGTCGGCGCGGCCGCGAGAGATGACGCGGAATGAGATCCGACTCCCGCTGAGTCTGACGCCTGCATGCTCGTACGAGTACTCAACCTTGGGGATGTACTCGGTCCGCGTGCCAGACTTCGAGTGGTGGCGCGACTCGATCACTGAACTGACAACCACGGTGCCATCGACGGTCGGCCACGACTCCGAGTTGACGGCGAGCATCCACTCGCGCGTCCCCATGACAATGAAGAACAGCGCCACGCACGCAATGAGCACCGGAACGGTGACGAAGAAAACCCGAACCCGCCGCACGATCGTCGGGGTCAGCGGGCTCCCACGGCAGGAAGTTCGGCCGAACCCGAAACGCATCCGCGAAGTGTAGGAGCCCGCGCCGTACGCTTCGCCGGTCGTGGATCGTTCATTCGAAGCAGACCGTGAGCGCAACTTGGAAGTCTCGCCGCACGAAATCGCGCGCGCGAGGGCCGATGGTGCCTCGATCGTCCTCATCGACTGTAGGACATCGACGGAACGGGAGTTGGCGAGGATCGACCCATCGCTTCATGCACCGTTGCACGCGCTGGCCGATCACATGCTCGCTCTTCGCGAGCACGAGGACGCATGCATCGTCGTGTACTGCCACCACGGTGTCAGAAGCCTCGAGGTCACGCTGGCGCTTCGACGGGCTGGGTTCGACGATGTGCGGAGTTTGGCCGGCGGGATCGACGCGTGGTCAAGGATGATCGACGCTGCCGTCCCGAGGTACTGAGGGACGCCACGCTCGGCATTGGCGTCCCGAGCGAAGAGCGGGCGAAGGGATTCGAACTGAGTCCGCGAAGTCCGTAAACCCGGCAGCGGATGCGTGAGCATCCGCTGCGCTGCCTTCGCAACGCGAAGGCAGGGAGCCCGCGACTGAGCGAAGGTCGGGAGGCGGAGCCTCGGGGACCTGCGCGAAGAGCGGGCGAAGGGATTCGAACTGAGTCCGCGAAGTCCGCAATCCCGGCAGCGGATGCGTGAGCATCCGCTGCGCTGCCTTCGCAACGCGAAGGCAGGGAGCCCGCGACTGAGCGAAGGTCGGGAGGCGGAGCCTCCCGGACCTGCGCGAAGAGCGGGCGAAGGGATTCGAACCCTCGACATTCGGCATGGAAGGCCGACGCTCTACCACTGAGCTACGCCCGCGCGTGGTGCCCGAGCATACCGAAGCACCCGGACGCACCCAGCGCGCGGCCCTACTTCGCCACGAGCAGCCGCTCGACAAACTTGATGTCGTGGCGCGCCTGCGTGAATGCGGGCTCCTTCAGCAGCCGTTGGTACAGCGGGATCGTCGTGCGAATCGGGCCCACCTTGAACTCGGCGAGGGCTCCCAATGAACGCCGAATGCATGCCTCGCGGTCGCTCGCGTGCACGATCAACTTTCCGATCATCGAGTCGTAGTTCGGCGGCACGCGATACCCAACTCGCGCATGCGAGTCGAGCCGGATCCCAGGTCCGCCCGGCGGACTCCATGTCTCGATGAGTCCAGCCTGCGGCATGAAGTTTCGCGCCGGATCCTCAGCGTTGATCCTGAACTCCATCGCGTGGCCGTTGATCCGAATGTCCGACTGCGTGTAGGGCAGCGGCTCCCCCGCCGCCACACGGATCCCGGTCTGAACAATGTCGACACCCGTGATCGCCTCCGAAATCGGATGCTCGACTTGCACGCGCGTGTTGACCTCGAGCATGTAGAAGTTTTGTGCGCCGTCCATCAGGAACTCCACCGTCGCGGCACCGGCATAACTCGCTCGCCGGATGAGTTCCGCCGCCGACGCGCAGACCCGTTCTCGCCTTGCAGGATCCACCCCTGGCGCCGGAGCTTCTTCGATCAACTTCTGGTGCCGGCGCTGGCTCGAGCAGTCGCGCTCGTACAAGTGAACCGCGTTCCCATGCTTGTCGCCGATCACTTGCACCTCGAAGTGACGGGCCAACTCGAGGTATTTTTCAACATACACCATCGGATTGCCGAACGCCGCCTGCGCTTCTTGACGGGCCTGTTCGATGCCTCCCCGAAGCGACGCGTCATCCGTGGCGATCCGCATGCCGCGGCCACCGCCACCGCCAGCGGCCTTCACGATGACCGGGAATCCGATTTCGTGCGCCACTGAGATCGCCTCGTCAATGTCTTCGATGCCACCCTCGGTGCCGGGGAAGATCGGCGTCCCCGCCTGCTTCGCAAGGCGTTTGCAATTGACCTTGTCGCCCAAGAGCGACATGGCGTCAGGGCTCGGGCCGATGAACTCGAAGCCCGAGTCGCGGCATACCTCGGCGAAGTGCGCGTTCTCTGAGAGGAATCCGTATCCGGGGTGGATGGCATCCGCGTGGCCGATCTCGGCAGCCGCGATGATTCGTTCGATGCGAAGGTACGAGTCCTTCGATGGACCCGGTCCGATGCAGATCGCTTGCGTGGCCTGTTCAAGCCACGGGCCGCCTTCGTCGGCGCTCGAATAGACGCAGATCGTCTCGAC
>SYGQ01000087.1 GCA_005799475.1 Planctomycetia bacterium
GGCGCGGAGAACGAAAAAGGGCCAGCCCCTGCGGGCTGGCCCCTTGCGTCTCAATCAAGTCGGCCGGAGATCGCTCCAACCGACGATCAAATCATGCGAGAAGAGTTCTCGATCAGAACGCAACCTGAAGTTGCGTCATGATGTTGAACTGATCCTTCGCAGCCGTGTTGTTGTCGGCCATGTAGCCGGCACCGTTGAGGTCCACAACGTTTCCGACATCCGTGAGCGAGATCCCAAACTGGGTCGTCCACTTGACGTTGGCACCTGCGTAGACATTCACGCCGAAGGTGAGGAAGTTGTTGACATCCTTCGCGGGTGAGCCATCTGGGCTGAGCGCGCCGTCGGCCACATTCACCCACTCCCAACGACCGAAGCCCTCGAGAGTGTCAGTGAAGCGGTAACCACCCTGAACAACCATGCCGTAGCTGTTGTACTTGGTCACCGGCCCCATAGTCGTGATTTCAGAGCCGTAGTTAGCGCCAACAAACGCTGCGTTCACGCTGAGACCGCCCGACTTGAAGGCAGCGTCAACGGTCCAGTCGATGGCACCAGTCGTGGTGAAGGAACTGCCGCCGGTCGCGAGACCGTAGACCGGCGAAGCCACGGAAGGAGTCCAGGCACCCGAGGCGCTGCCGCCACGGTTGTTGTAGTACTGGATCGCGGCGCCCACAAGGAGGCCAGACTCGTCGCTCTTGGCCGAGCTCTCGGAGTCGAACTGACCCCATGCTCCCATGGCCTTGAACTCGAAGCGGCCGGCAAGCGAGATGCTGTTGTTCACGCCGCTGGCCCAGTTGCCGTTCTGCGAGCGGGGACCGTTGTTGTAGGTACCCGTGGCGCGGAACTGGTCGCTGGAATAGCTCGCGGCGACGCCTTGCGTGTAGCCACCCGAGAAGTAGTAGTCAACGACTGATCGTTCAGCGGTGAGCTGCGCGCCGTCGTTACGGAGCGACTCGGCCATGAACGGGCTCTTGAACTGACCGATCTTCACGCTGACCCCGTTGCCGAAGTCCTTGGCGCCCCAGGCATCCTGGAGCATCATGGTGTTCGCCGTTGGGGTGTATGGATCAACGGTCGATCCGTAGTTGAATCGGGCCGAATAGGTCCAGCTCGGATCAACCACGTTGCCCGAGAAGGCCATGCCGGTGCGGCGGTTCTCGAAGCCCCATGTGGAGTTCGACGGCTGCCCGCCATTGGAGCCCTGGTTGTTGTAGGTGAATCGAGCCTGTGCGAGGAAGCTCGCGTTGAGCTTGAAGTTCCCGTCGGCGCTTGAAACGAAGAAGCCGTTGTTGTAGCCCGAGGTCGCCGCGGCGCCCTGAAGGCTGGTGCGGGTCTCCGAATCGGCCAGAACATCGTTGACGAGAGACTTGATCTCGGCAGCGCGCTCTTCGGTCAGCCACTTGTCGCCGTTCTGGGACTTGAGGGCGGCCAAATCAGCCTTGAGCTGAGCGATCTCGCTCATGGCATCGCTCCCCTGAGCGGACGCGCCGGCAATGGCGAGGCCGCTAGCGAGGATTCCAACATACTTGGTAAGTGTCATGATTCCTGTGCTCCTGTATTGGGTTTCACCGTTCTTGATACGAGACGCGATTGGTGAACCGTGTTAGACATCCAAGTGCGGCTGCCCCCGCCACGATGACGAGGACCGACTTGGACTTTTCAGGTATCGGCCATCTCTGGGCGAAATCTGAAGGCGCGACTATACGGGCGGGCTTGGAGTCTGTCCACCACGCGCTGGATGGTCCTAGGCGTGAAGGCGTTTTCTCGCAAAAAACCAATCGCCTGGGGGTTTCTACCAGTTATTGGACCTAAAATGCCCGCCCAGATGTGCCACCGAGCTCCAACGCTGTGCCTGCGCACACACCGATGAGCGCGCGGTCTGGATCAGGTGAGGCGCCGGTCTTCAGCGCGAAGTCTGCTGTCACCGCTGCGTGCTCTAGCGCCGCCGAAGCCACGACCCCGAGTCGGCGTGCCGCACCAATGATGGGGCCAACCGAAGGTCCCCAGAGGTTCAGCGCACGAGCGACCTGCTGATCGGCGACGCCCTGATTCTGTAGCACCGCTGCGTGATGGATCTTTCGAAGGAGATCGATCGTGGCCCACGACACCATGATCGAAGGTGATGCCGACCCGCGCAAGAGGTCAACCACCTTTGCCGCGGCGTTGCCCGGGTTTCCTTGGAGCAATGCCTCCTGGATCTCCCAGGCCTGCTCTTCTCGACTGACCCCAACCAGGTCGACAACTACGGTTCGCCCGATCTCGTTCTCTCCAGCAGCGGCCGCGGCCACCGCAAGCTTGGCCAGTTCCGAGTCCAACCGCGTCAGGTCGGTCCCGATGCGATCAACCAAGAGACCTGCCGCGGGCTGCGCGATAGAGATCCGGTGCTGTTTCTGAGCCCTGCCGATGCACCAGCGCACCGCCTCGACCTCCGACGGTGCCTCACACTTGAGGATGACGCCAATCTTGGAAACGAGCTTGTCAAAGTTGCCCGGCCTCCAGTTCTGCGAACGCAACAGCAGTGTTGCCTCTGACATCGGGCCCTCTGCGTAGCGCTCCATGGCCCTTCGGCGCTCCTCAACCGCGAAGAAGGCATCGGCGCTGTCGACCGTCACCAACTTGTGTGCGGCCATGAGACCATAGGACCGGAGTTCGTCGAGCACTGTCGCAAGCGATGCGGTCGCGCCATCGAAGGCGAACTCGGAGACCCCACCGAACTTCGCCTCGAGCGCCTCGCGCAGCCTGTGCGTCCACTCCACGCGCCGAAACGAGTCCTTCCCGGTCAGAAGAACAATGCGATGCTCGGCGGTTGGTCCTCGCTCGGCCACGCGAACATCCTATGACGCACCCTGAGTGGCATCGCCCCTATCCTTGCGCCCCTTATGCAGATCCCAACTGATCCGTACGGCCTGGGCGCGCTCGGAGAATCACCCGCCACGCGCGAGTCGCTCTCGGCGGCTGGACTCCCCATCGGCCCACGGCTTTCCGCGAACTATCAGCGCACCCGCGAGATGACGATTGACGAACTCCTGCTTGAGAACCGAGTCGTTTTCCTCGTCGGCGAGATCAATCACGCATCGGCGGCGCGCGTGATGATGCAGATGCTGTGGCTCGAGAGCCAGAAGCGCGGACAGGACATCAACTTCTACATTAATAGTCCCGGCGGTGCGGTGGATGACACCTTGGCGATCTACGACACGATGCAGTTCATCAACAGTGAAGTTGGGACGACATGCATCGGGCGCGCCTACTCGGGGGGTGCGGTTCTCCTGTGCAGCGGCCATCCGGGCAAGCGGACCATCCTCCCGCACGCGAAGGTGATGATCCACCAGCCGTACGGCGGAGTCACAGGGCAGACCACGGACATTCAGATTCAAGCCGACCAGATCATCAAGGCGAAGCGGCTTCTCAACGAAATCATCGCGCGACACTGCAAACAGTCCTACGAGCAAGTGGCCAAGGATGGCGAACGCGACAAATACTTCGACGCACAGGAAGCGAAGGCGTATGGCCTCGTGGACGAAGTGGCGTCATTCCCCGACAAGAGCAAGAAGTAAGCGCGCGCGGCCGATCATGACGCTTCTCGAAGACGAACCACTCCTGGTCCCCCATGTCATCGACGGCACCGGCCGCGTCGAACGCGAGTACGACATCGTGTCGCGCCTCTTGGCTGATCGGATCGTGATGTGCTCGGGCGAAGTCGAGGAGGAGATGGCGAACTCGATTGTGGCGCAGTTCCTCTACCTCGCGCACACGGATCCCCAGGCGCCCGCGAGCCTCTACATCAATGGCGAAGGTGGGAGCGTGAGCGACGGCCTTGCCATCATCGACACGATGCGAATGATGCCCTACCCCGTCGCAACCTACATCGTGGGCAGCGCACCGAGCATGATGAGCGTGATTGCCTGCTGCGGGGCGCGAGGTCAGCGCTTTGCGCTCCCGCATGCGTGGAACCTTATGCACCAAGGGCGGTACCTCGACGCCATCGAGGGGCAAGCCACAGACCTCGAAATCGAGGCGCGGCGAATGCTTCGTCTGGAACATCAGTGCAACCTCCTCTACGCGGAGGCGACCGGCAAGAGCGTCGAGCAGGTCGGCCGCGACTGTGATCGCGACCTCTGGCTCGACGCGCCGGAAATGTTGGCCTACGGCCTCATCGACCGCATCGTGGATCGACTGCCCGCACCAACCCTCTCCAAGGACTGACCAATGAGCATCATCCCCATCGTGATCGAGAAGACCGGCCGCGGCGAACGGGCCTATGACATCTACTCGCGGCTCCTCAATGACCGCGTGGTCTTTGTGGGCGGACAAGTTTCGGACGGCATGGCGAACCTGATCGTCGCACAACTCCTGTTTCTTGCCAACGACAACCCGAAGGCAGAAATCTCGCTCTATGTCAACAGTCCCGGCGGCAGCGTGACCGCAGGTCTCGGAATCGTCGACACCATGAGATTCGTCCCCTGCCCCGTGGCCACCTACATCATCGGCCAGGCCGCCAGCATGGGGAGCGTGATCGCGTGCTCAGGCACAAAGGGACGACGATTTGCGCTTCCGAACGCCGAGAACCTGATGCACCAGCCGCTCTTGGGTGGCGTGCTTGAGGGACAGGCCACCGACCTCGAGATCGAGGCAAGGCACATCCTTCGTCTGCGCGATCAGATCTACGGGATCTACGCCGGAGCGACCGGGCAGGCGCGCGATCGAATCGCCGATGACTGTGAGCGCAACAAGTGGCTCAGTGCCCCGGAGATGCTCTCCTACGGGCTGATCGACACCGTCCTCGACAAACTGCAGACCAAGCAAGCGTGAGCGCGAGAGCGCCGGGGGCGGGTACTCCTTGCGGCGCGATGGGCGAACCAAAGACCCATGCGTCGCGCGCGCCGTCGAACAGTGCGCGGTCGGTCGCGCCGAATGATGCCATCTCCCACTCGGCGGTGTCGTGGAGCCAGAAGTGCCAGTAGTTCTCGATGGGCCAGAGGTCACCGAACCCGAAGTCGGTGTCCCCATCAATGGTGACTCCGGTGAGAAACACGCCCCACGAGTACGTGTCGTACTGAAGTGAGAGGCCTTCGAGTGCGGCGTCGGCATCGAGCATCGCCTGCCAACTCGTGTAACTGCCGCCGCTCCAGTGCACATTGAAGAGGTAGGCGTCGCCGTCTTCTTGATCGATCTGGATCGACGCGGTGTTGGCACCGATACCGATCTCGTAACTGGCGACGAGCCCCGCGTTGGCGGGAAGGCTTGAAAGACCGACAACGAACGAGCCGAGGCTCACGAAGAGTGTGGGTGTGGACATTGGGTTCCTTGTGGGTGCGGATCTCCCGTTTCGCGCGGGATCCTGAGGGAAGGGACAAACCGTCACTGCGCGCTGGTCGACCCGACTTGCCGTCTGCGAGAGACTCGCCGGCGGCTCACGGTGACGCGATCGTTGCGGACTTGCACCGCATTCCTCCAACGCGCACTGCACCGGCAACAACACCGGCTCAGCGACTATAGCACGCGCGCTGGACTAGGATGGCCTGCATGGCGGAGGCCCAGAGCGCAACCATCGAACAGCACGCGGAGCGATTCCAGAAGGACTTCGAAAGGGTCCGGGGAGAAGTTCAGAAGGCGGTTGTCGGTCACAAGGAAGTGGTCGAGGGGGTGCTCGTCGCACTGTTTGCCAACGGGCACGCGCTCCTTGAAGGAGTGCCCGGGCTCGGCAAGACGCTCCTCGTGCGCTCGCTCGCGCAATCACTCTCTCTCGCATTCAATCGGATCCAGTTCACGCCCGACCTCATGCCCGCGGACGTGACTGGCACAACGATCGTCGTCGAGACCGAGACCGGTCGAGAGTTCCAGTTTCGGAAGGGCCCCGTCTTCACGCAGATCCTGCTCGCGGACGAAATCAACCGCGCCACACCCAAGACGCAGTCATCGCTCCTTGAGGCCATGCAAGAGCGAAGCGTGACCGTCGGCGGCGTGACGCACACGCTCGAACGGCCGTTCCTCGTGATGGCGACACAGAATCCCATCGAGCAGGAGGGCACCTACCCGCTGCCCGAGGCGCAACTTGACCGGTTCTTCTTCAAGCTTGAGGTCGGCTACTCGACGCGTAGTGAACTCTCCGAGATCCTGAATCGAACGACAACGGGTGAGTCGCCCGCGCTCGCGCGCGTGCTTGACGCGGCAACGATCCTCGCGCACCAGAAACTTGTTCGACATGTGCGGATTGCGCCGCATGTGCAGGACTACGCCGTGCGGCTGGTCCTGTCGACGCATCCGAAGGGACAGTTCGCGACACCGCTCACCAATCGATACCTCCGGTTTGGCGCGAGCCCGCGCGCGGCGCAAACGCTGGCGCTGGGTGCCAAGGTGCACGCTCTCTTGGCAGGCCGGGGACACGCATCGGTCGAGGACATTCAGAAGTGCGCGCTTGCGGCGCTTCGCCATCGCATTTTGATCAACTTCGAGGGTGAAGCCGAAGGGATCAACCCCGATTCCATCATCCAGAATGCGGTCGAGACGCTCCCGGCGGACGGTCGCGTCACCGCCTAGCAAGTTTCTCGGGATTCCCGGTCACTGCGGTTGCCTGTCGGGGGGCGGTAACCGACTTTGCTTCCTAAGGAGGAGGCACATGGACGCGAGGGAAGTCGGAGCATCGACGGGACCGCAGACGGTTCGGACGGTCGGTTGGGCGAGCCGCATGCGTTTGGGGTCGCGCGAGGAGGGAGCGGATCAGGGTTTCTGTGCTGACCTTGATGGGTGTCCTGCGGGGAGTCGGGGTCATGTCGGTTCCACGGCCGACGCCGATGCGACGAATGTGGCGCGCGAAGTGCTCGCGGTGGTTCGTTCGATGCTTCCGAGAAGCGAAGCGGCGGACGCGCGGATCCGCGTCGAGATCGAGCCTTTGGCGGCCATCCTCCCAGCCGGACCCGTCGCGACGATTCTGTATGGAATGCTTCGGCGCGCGATCGAATCACGCGCCCACGCGGCAGTCCATGGCGAGTGCAGCCCTGAGTCTGGGGAGATCGCGCTCTGCGTTCGAATCGACGGTCCTTGGCTCAGACTGCATGTGCTCGATTCCATCGACGCAACGCAGTCGACCGGCGGCGATGATGCCCTTGGACTTTCCTCTGCAACGGCACAGAGCCTCGGGGGCTCCGTGGAAATCTCGAGCGTGCCCTTCGGGCCTGGAACCCTACTTTCTGCGGCTGTTCCAGTGAGTCGGCTCGCATATAGTGAGGACGCGGCCTGAACTGACTTCAACACGGGGCCGTATCGAAAGGACGATGAACATGGACTTGCGCGCGTGCTTCGTGGCGATGACCGTCGCCGTTCTTCTTGCACTTCCGCGCACCGCGCATGCGCAGGCGAAGGAGCGCGCGCCGACACGAGACAATGCGAGCCCACGAACCACCGGCGGCACCGGCGTGATGGCGGGCGGCGCGGGTCCCGCGGGATGGCAGGTTCCTGCCGAGATCATCCGCGCAACGCCGGCCACCATCGGCGACGGCTTCGGGAGTGCGTGTGCAATGAATGAGGATGGCACGGTGCTCGTCGTGGGTGCGTCCGACACGACCGTCAACGGTGCGGCTGCTGTGGGCGCGGTGCACATCTATGTGCGCGACATCGCGGGCCGGTGGGTCCACGCGCAGAAGATTGAGTGCCCCGCCTTCTTCAGTCCAAACCTTGCATCGGTCACGGCGCCGAGCTTGTCGTTGTTCGGTTGGTCGGTGGCCATCAGCGGCGAGACGATCGTTGTCGGGGCGCCCGTGGCCACTGCGCCGGGTGGATTGGCGTTCGAGGGACGCGCCTATGTGTTCCAGCGCAGTCCGAACGATCCCGACGGCGACGGACTCTGGGGCCGCGAAGTGACCGCTGGTGAAGAAGGTGAGCAGCTCACCTTCCGCGCCGCGAACAAAGTGCTCAAGCCAAGCGATCCCGAGATGATCGGCTACTTCGGTGGCGCGGTGGCGATCACGAAGCAGGACGATGCGGTCACGAGCATTGCGGTCGGGAGCCCATTCCGCGGCACCGCGAA
>SYGQ01000088.1 GCA_005799475.1 Planctomycetia bacterium
ACATCGAAGCGGTGGAGGATCGCTAATGCCCCGCATCATCATTTACACACTCCTCATCCTGACGCTGCTGGCGATTCTTCCGCCCGTCGTCATCGCGCAGGTCCGATCCAAGCCCGGCCCGAACCCGCCGATCAACCTGATTCAGGACATGGATCTCCAGGCGAAGTTCAAGGCGCAGTCCAAGAACGACCTGTTCGCCGACGATCGATCGCAGCGCGTGCAGGTCGCGGGCACCGTGGCGCGCGGCGAAGCCAATCTCGACGAGCACCTGAACAAGGGGGTTGCCGGTGGCCAATGGGTCACAACAACTCCGGCGACTCTCCCGATGACGCGGGAACTACTTGAGCGTGGGCAGGGTCGCTTCAACATCTATTGCTCGCCCTGTCACGGGTACTCCGGCATGGGAAATGGCACTGTCAACCAGCGCGCACTTGAACTTGTTGCCAACGCCGACGGCCCCGTCAACGGCACGGTGTGGGTTGCGGCGAAGAGCCTTCACGACGCGACCGTGACCATCCAGCCAATCGGCCAACTCTTCAACACAGTGACCAACGGGGTCCGCAACATGGCCGGGTACCAGTCACAGATTCCGGTCGCGGATCGCTGGGCGATCGTGGCCTATGTGAAGGCACTGCAGCGCAGCCAGGACGCGAAGCTCGCGGATGTTCCAGCGGACAAGCGGGGGGGACTCTGAGCCATGTCCGCCACGACCACACAAGTCGCTGACCTCTCCGACCGCAGCATCATGGGCGACGGCCGAGTCGCCGGCGTGTCGCGCACCGCGTACGCCGTCGCCGCGGTCGCGCTCGGCCTCTCGGCGGTCCTCGCGTGGAGACAGGGCGATCCCCACTCCTTCGCCATGATTTGGTTGCAGAACGCGATGTTCGTCCTGTCGCTGGGACTGGGCGCGCTGTTCTTCACGATGATTCAGCACATTACAAGTGCGAGTTGGGGCATCTCGGTCAGACGCGTCGCGGAAGCGCAGGCGGCCAACCTCAACTGGATTTGGATCCTCTTCCTCGTGCCGATGGCGTGGCTCGCGTTCTCGGGGCGCGAGTGGGCCGGCTTCGGTCACGGACTCGCGCTCCTGTGGCCGTGGGCCGACATGGCGCACATGGCCGCGCACAACCCAGCCGAGGCGGCGCTTGTCAGCGGCAAGTCGGCCTACTTGAATGTGCCGTTCTTCCTCCTGCGGGCGTGCGTCTACTTCTTGGTCTGGGGCATCGTCGCCACATGGTTCCTGAAGACCTCAATCAAGCAGGACGAGACCGGGGATCCACGCCTGAGCGCCAAGATGCGCACGGCGGCGGCGCCATGCCTCATCCTCTTTGCGCTCACCGCCACCTTTGCTGCGTTCGACTGGATCATGTCGCTGTCGCCGGCTTGGTTCAGCACGATGTTCGGCGTCTACTTCTTCTGCGGCACTTGCGCGGGCGGCTTCTCGACGATTGCGATCGCGTGCCTACGCCTCCAGGACAAGGGCTACCTGCGCGGGGTCATCACGCCTGAGCACTACCAAGACCTTGGCAAACTCATCTGGGCGCTCGGCGTCGTCTTCTGGGCCTACATCGGGTTCAGCCAGTACATGCTCATTTGGTACGGCAATCTTCCAGAAGAGACGGTTTGGTTCCTCGCGCGCCAAATCGGTGACTGGGGATGGGTGAGCGTGGCGCTTCTCTTTGGCCACTTCATCATCCCGTTTCTGTTCCTCATCTCGCGGTGGACCAAGCGATGGCGCGGCACACTGCTCTTGGGCGCGATGTGGATGCTGGCGTTCGCGTGGATCGACCTCTACTGGCTCGTGATGCCGGTCGTTCCCTCTGACGCGGGCACCTTCGAAACATACGACGCCCTCGACAAGGCCTACGCGGCGACGACCACCGGTCTTGCGAACCCGCTCAACTACACGATGCTCGTGGGCTTCATGTGCCTCTTCATCGGGACCGCAACGCGACGACTCTCGCGTTGCGCCGTGCTGTGCCGCCGCGACCCGCGACTGGCCGAGAGCCTCCGATTCGAGAACATCTGACGACGGAACTTCCCATGTCACACGATTCCCACACGATTGATCCCGTCCCGACCGACGACCCCGCGGCCGGGCAGACATGGGTCGCCGCCCTGGTCGGCATCACCATCCTCGCTGCGCTCGTGGTGGCGACCTGCGCCTTCTATTTCCGCTACGAGAGTGGCGAGGTCACAGAAAAGGTGATTGACGCCTCCGACCAGTGGTGCACTGCCCTCAAGACCGAGCAGATGAACGAGATCACGGTCTATCAGAAGTACGCGGTCACAGCCCCGGATGGCACGGTCGAAGAGCGCATCCGAATTCCCGTCGCCCGCGCGATGGAACTCGTCATCGAAGAGTCGAAGTCGCAACCAGTGGCGCCCGTCGCGGCGGGGGGCCCGGCGAAGTGAGGATTGGCCGCACCCAGTTTGCCGCGCTCTTTGGAGCCATCTCACTCTCGGCCAGCGCGGCGGGGCAGTCGTCGATCGCGCCGTATGCGCCGGGCGATCGCCCCATCGATGCCGATGGGATCGCGGCCGAAATGGAAGGCGTCGACATCACTGAGCACCTCGGCGACCGCGTCCCCTTGGACCTCGTGCTGATCGATGACTCGGGTGAGCCCACGACGCTCGGCAAGCTCCTCGAAGCCGGCCGTCCGATGATGCTCCATCTTGGGTACTACAAGTGCCCGATGTTGTGCACGCTCGTCCTCAACGAAGGAGTTCGGTCGCTCGCCAAGATGGATCTCTCGCTCGGCAAAGACTTCGACCTTGTGTCGGTGTCGATCAACCCCAAGGAGCGTCACGAACTCGCGCACGCAAAGAAGCAGGGGTACCTCGCCGAGTACGACCGCGCCGGCTCCGAGAAGGGCATGCGATTTCTCACGGCCGCGGCCACTCCCGAGGGCGAAACGGTCCCGGCCGCGATCGCCGCGGCGACTGGCTTTGGCTACAAGTTGCTCGACAGCGGCGAGTACTCGCACGCGGCGGTGTTCATGATGATTGCCCCAGACGGGCGCATCGTGCGCTACCTCTATGGTGTGAAGTTCGATCCCACGACGATGCGCATGGCGGTCGTCGAGGCGGGCGAAGGAAAGATCGGCACGCCACTCGATCGGTTCATTCTCTGGTGTCACCAGTGGGACCCCGCCAGCAAGGGGTACTCGCTTTTGGCCTTCCGCATCATGCAGGTCGGCGGGGCGATCACCGTCGTCGTGATGTCGGTGGGCCTTGCCTGGATGTTCATTCGCAGCGCGCGTCAGGCGCGCCTTGCGCCCCACGCCGCCTAGGACCACGCCATGCCATCGACTGTCTCCACGATCCTCGCACAGACCACGAGCCCAATGACACCGGCGGACTTCTGGCTCCCCATCGGCGCCTCGCAGCAGGCCGCCGGTGTCGACCTCACCTTCACGATCATCAACTGGATCTGCTACTTCTTCTTCGCGCTCATTGTGGCGATGATGGCGGTGTTCGTTCTGAAGTACAGGGGCAAGCCCGGCGCGCGATTCCGCAACGATGCGCCGACGCACAACACGGTGCTCGAACTGAGCTGGACGATCATCCCGCTGATTCTGTCGATTGGAATGTTCTGGTACGGGTTCAAGGGCTATGTCGATCTGTCAACGCCGCCCAAGAATTCGTTCGATGTGAATGTCACCGCGTTCAAGTGGGGTTGGCAGTTCAAGTACCCCAATGGAGCGCAGTCGGACAATCTCGTGGTTCCGGCCAGCCGTCCGGTGCGGCTGACGATGCGCGCCAATGATGTGCTGCACTGCTGCTTCATCCCAGCATTCCGCGTCAAGAAGGACATCGTTCCGGGCCGCTATTCGACGCTTTGGTTCCAGTGCGACCATCCCACCGGTCTTGAGGAGGCGAACGGCTACCACCTCTTCTGCGCCGAGTATTGCGGGACCGGCCATTCCAACATGAACCGAAGGGTGCTCGTGCTGCCGCAGGCGGAGTTCGACGCTTGGATGACCAAGCAGGCGGCGTGGCTCGACGAGATCCCCGATGCCGACCTCTACTTCAAGGCCGGCCCCAAGATCTACGCGCGCTGTCAGCAGTGCCACTCGCTCGACGGCACGACTGGACTCGCACCCTCCTGGCAAGGCCTCTGGGAGCGTGTCTCGAATCCGACCTCCGCCGCGCGCTTCGCCGATGGCAAGGGCTACAGCGACCTGATCGGTGCCGGCAAGGAGTTCGCGACTCCGCAGGACTACCTCCGAGACGCTATCTACAACCCCGGCCACCACCTCGTGGCACCCTTTGGCAATGTCATGCCGACATTCAAGGGGCAGATCAACGACCGCGGCATCGATGCGCTCATTGGCATGATGCAACACCTCGACGAATTCGATGCGAAGGGCGCCTGGAAGAAGGCCCCACCCGCCACAGCCAAGTGACTCACGACTGAAGTGAAGAGACTCCCATGACGACACTCGACGCTCCCCGCCACGACATTCTCGACACGACCGCGACAGGCGACAACTACCTGACGCACTCGCGCGGGTTCCTCTCGTGGGCGCTCACCCTCGACCACAAGCGCATCGGGGTGATGTACATGGTGGCGGTCCTGTGCTCATTCTTCCTTGGCGGGGTCTTCGCCCTGCTCCTGCGGACGGAACTGTTGACCCCTGGCCGCACCATTGTGGATGCGGATACCTACAACCAGTTCTTCACGCTGCACGGCGCGATCATGGTCTTCCTCGTGATCATCCCGAGCATTCCGGCGGCGTTGGGCAACTTCGTGCTACCGATCATGCTCGGTGCCAAGGATGTGGCCTTTCCGCGGCTCAACCTCGCCTCGTTCTACCTCTGGATCGGCGGGGCCATCTTCACGCTGTACTCGCTCGCGGTCGGCGGATTCGATACCGGCTGGACCTTCGACACGCCGTACTCGACGACGACCACGGCCGGCGGCGTCATCCCGGTCCTGATGGGCGTGTTCATCCTCGGGTTCTCCTCGATCTTCACTGGACTCAACTTCATTGTCACCATCCACAAGCTGCGCCCGCCGGGGATGACCTGGTTCAAGATGCCGCTCTTCCTGTGGGCGCTCTACTCGACCGCGCTCATCCAGGTGTTGGCGACGCCCGTACTGGCGATCACGCTCTGCCTGCTCATTGTCGAGCGCACACTCAACATCGGGATCTTCAACCCGTCGATGGGCGGCGACCCCGTCCTCTACCAGCACTTCTTCTGGTTCTATAGCCACCCGGCGGTCTACATCATGATCGTCCCAGCGATGGGCATCATCAGCGAGATCATCGCCGTTCACTCCCACCGCCACATCTTTGGCTACACCTACATCGCGTTCTCCTCGGTGGCGATTGCGATGTTCTCGTTCATCGTGTGGGGCCATCACATGTTCACCTCGGGCCAGAGCGGCGTGATGAACACCATCTTCTCGCTGATCTCGTTCAGTGTGGGGATCCCCTCCGCGGTGAAGACCTTCAATTGGGTGATGACGCTCTACAAGGGGACGATCAGCCTGACCGCGCCGATGTGCTACGGACTCGCGTTCCTCTTCTTGTTCACGATCGGTGGGCTGACGGGCCTTCACTGCGCCACGCTGGCCACCGACGTTCACTTGCACGACACCTACTTCGTCGTGGCGCACTTTCACTATGTGATGATGGGCTCAGCGCTCATCGCCATGATCGGCGGCCTCCACCACTGGTGGCCCAAGATGACCGGACGCATGTACCACGAAGGCACCGGAATCGCCGGATGCATCATCATCTTTGTCGGCTTCAACATGACCTTCTTCACGCAGTTCATGCTCGGCAGCCAGGGGATGCCCCGTCGCTACTACGACTACCAGCCAGAGTTCCAGACCTATCACATCGTCTCCACGATTGGGGCGTACATCATGGCGGCGGGTTTCGTCACGACCGCCGTGTGCCTCATGCAGAGCCTGATGTCGGGCCGTCGCGCTCCTGCGAACCCGTGGGGCGGCCGCAGCCTTGAGTGGCAGTGCGCCTCGCCGCCGCGGCACGACAACTTCGAACATCCACCCACCGTGGGCGACTGCTACGACTTCACACCGGTGGTGTGGGACGAAAGGCAGCAGGGGTATGTTGTCGACCGAGCACTCGACACCCACATCCCGCACGGGAAGTCCCCGAACACTGGAGGCCACCAGTGAGCCACGCGCCCGCCGCGACTGACACGCACGCCGCCGGTCATGGCGATGGTCACGCGCACTCGCCTGAGCACGCGAAGCACGCCTTCCTCGCGCACCACTTCGACACTCCGGCTCAGCAGTTCGACAGCGCGAAGCTTGGCATGTGGCTCTTCCTTGCCACCGAAGTGCTCTTCTTCGGCGCGCTCTTTGTTGGCTACACGGTCTTGCGCAGCCGATTCCCCGAGGTGTTCTCATACGCGAGCCACTACCTCGACACCGTGATGGGCGGCATCAACACCTGTGTGCTGATTCTCTCAAGCCTGACGATGGCGCTCGGCGTGTACTTCGCGCAGCGCGGGCGCAAGTTGGCGCTCATCATCTGCCTCTGGCTCACCATGGCCGGCGCGGCCGGCTTCCTCGTCATCAAGTACTTCGAGTACTCGCACAAGATTCACGCGCACCTTGTTTGGGGACCGACCTTCTATGTGCCGCCTCACGACGAGGCGAACGCGGCTGCTGATCTCGCGCATGCTCCAGTGGCGCCCGCTGCGGCTGCGGTCCTCCCACCGGCACCCGTGGCGGGTCTTCCGGCGGTCGATGCCTCCGTGATCCGTCCCGCAGCCGCAGGTCCCTCGGGCATCAGCGCGACTGCCTCAGATCACTCGCTCGCGGGTTCTGGCGACATCATTCCCCACGCGATGCCTGAGGCGCACTTGGCCGATCCGGCCATGCCGCCCAACACGCACCTCTTCTTCGCCGTGTACTACGCGATGACCGGACTCCACGGCATCCATGTGCTCGTGGGGATGGTGGTGATCGGCATGCTGATCTACCGGGCCCACCGCGGCGACTTCGGTCCCAACTACTACACGCCGGTCGACCTCGTGGGTCTCTATTGGCACATCGTTGACCTCGTCTGGATCTTCCTCTTCCCGCTCTTCTATCTCATCCACTGAGCTTTCGAGAGACGCATGTCACACACCGACCCATCGCCGCACTCGGCAGCGCACGCGACCGATCAACCGCTCGTCGGGCATCTCGTGCCCGTGCGTATTCTCATTTCGACCGCGGCGGCGCTTCTGGCGCTCACGATCATCACGGTGGCTGTGCGATACATCGATGTCGGCGAGTTCAATGTTTGGGTCGCTATCGGCATCGCGGTGGTGAAGGCAGCACTCGTCGCGACCTTTTTCATGCACCTAAAGTGGGACCGTCCCTTCAATGTGCTCGTGTTTGTCGGATGCACGCTCTTCGTCGTTCTCATGATCGCGTTCTGCGTCCTTGACACTAGCCAGTATCGCGACACCCAGTTCACAGGCAATCCGCCGATGGCTCAAGAGACACTGGACGCGAACGCCCCGGGCGCGCCCATCACCCAGAAGAAGGCGGACATCAACCGGTAGTCGGGCGTCTTGGCGTGCCGCCCGGCTCCGCAGGGAGCTCATCGCGTGTTCCTCGGACGCCGCGACCCATTCACTTCTGCCCCTGAACGCGAGTCTGCCTCGCGCATTGGCATGATCGTCTTCATCATCGTCGTGGCCATCCTGTTCGTGGCGGCGATGCTGGGCTATGTCGTCGTGCGGCTCGATCCCCTTCGAACTCAGCCCTGGCGCGAGACGGCGACGCCCGGACTGCCACACTCGCTCGTCCTCAGCACGCTTGTCATCGTTGCGTCGAGCGCATCGTTGCACTGGAGCCTCGTTCGTGTGAGGCGCGGCGACCGCGGCGGCAGCGCGCGCGCACTCACCGTCGCGTACTGGCTCGGCATTGTGTTCGTCGGGCTGCAGCTGGTGGCATGGTGGACGCTCTGGCGCGAGGGCGTGACGATCAC